>CAZLOB010000032.1:0-54648 GCA_964561135.1 uncultured Elusimicrobia bacterium
TATTCTACATTTACAGATGCTGATTCTTTAGTGATAAACCCAGCTGGTATTTCTTTAGCGGAAACAAAGGAGGTATCAGTGTCGTATACAAGATGGTTAGTTGATACATCGTATGGATATTTATCATTTGTGTTACCTACAGTGGTAGGCAGTTTTGGTGTAGCAGTTAATTATTTTACTGCTGGTGATATGGAGGAATATGATGCAGATGGTAATCCTACTGACAAAACTTTCACAGCGAATGGTATCCTTACATCTTTAGTATATTCAAGAAGGTTAACTGAGAAGATATCTTTAGGTGTAGGGTTAAAATTTTATTCAGAGAAGTTAGAAGATGAGACGGCATCTTCTCCATCAGCTGATGTTGGTAGTATAATTGTTTTGAATGAGAAGTTTAAATTAGCGGCAGCGGTACAGAACTTGTTTGGTAGTATAAAATTTATTGAACAAGAAGACAGGTTACCGATGTTGTTTAAAGTTGGCTGTAGTTATAAGATAATAGATAATTTAGTTTCAGGGATAGATGTTAATCTTGCGTTGGATAATAATGTTTCAGTTAATTTAGGTGTGGAATATAATATAAGATTATCAGATTTTGTGCTACCTATACGATTTGGGTATAATTCTTCAACAGATGCGTTGATAGGTGTTTCATTAGGTATTGGATTTGGATATAAAGATGTAGTATTTATAAACCTTGCGTGGACACCATCAGTATCTTACCTTGACCAACAAATTCTTAACGCAGGCCTCTCATTTAGGTTTTGAATCGGAACTTAACATTTGTTAAGTGTTACTCAACAATTCTATAAAAAATAGTATATAAAAAATAGTATTATAAAAAATTATGGTTGCAAAACTTGTGCTACAATTACTAAAACAAATTTTAAAAAACTTTTCACTTTCTACATCATACTAGTTATCTGTTTTACATCTTTTTACTTAATCTCAACTATTGACAGTTTTACAAAAAGTTGATATATAATTTTAATTTATTTTTATTTTCTAATCTTTATTGAAAGGAGTATAGTTATATGGCAACACCTCAAAAAGCTGTAAAAAAGAAAAAACCAAAATGTAAGTTTTGTGCAACAAAAACTGAGCCTGACTACAAAGATGTAGCTGTTTTAAAAAGTTTTATTTCTGAAAGATTCAAAATTTTACCACGAAGAACAACAAAACTTTGTGCAAAACATCAAAGAAGGGTTGCAAAAGAAATTAAATACGCTCGTATACTAGCATTATTACCATTTGTTCCAAAATATAAATAAATTTTAGTAAGGGGTTGGTCTTATGAAAGTAATTTTTATTCAAAACCTTCCTAAAGTAGGTAACTTTGGTGATATAAAAGAAGTTGCAGATGGTTATGCAAGAAATTTTTTATTCCCTAAAAAATATGCTTTGCCATATAACGAAAAAAATGTTAAGTATATTGAACAAATAAAAAAGAATTTGGAAATAAAATATAAACGAGAACAAGATTACATCACTGAAATAAAACATAAATTAGAAAAAAGTTCTATAACTATTTCAGTAAATGTTGGTAAGGATAACAAAATATATGGGTCTGTTACTAAGGAAGATATAGTGGAAGCTATTGAACAACAGATTGGTTATAAAATTGACAAACATAATATTAAGTTAAATCATCCAATAAAAGAGATTGGTGTGTTTAGTGTTGATATTGTTTTATCTTCGAAAATATTTCCTGAAATAACTACTGTGGCACATACAAAAATATGGATTGTAGGAAAAGAAAATGAATAAAGGAACACAAGTTTTAGAAAAAATTCCTGAACGTCTACCACCATATTCTCAAGAAGCAGAAATTGCTGTGTTAGGTGCGATGTTGATTGATAAAGATGTTGTCCCTGTAGTGCTTGATAGTTTAACAAAAGAAGATTTTTATATAGATGCAAACGCTATTATTTTTGATGTAATACGTGATATGTATTTAAATAACATAACAATAGATTTTATTACCCTTACAGAACAACTAAGAAAAAAAAAGTTGTTAGATCGGATTGGTGGAGCTGGGTATATAACTTCTTTGGTTGATATGGTCACAAGTTCTGCAAATGTAGAGTATTATATTAATGTAGTAAAAGAAAAATCTTTACTTCGTTCGTTGATAAAAGTTTCTGCATTAGTTATTGAAGAAAGTTATTCAAATTCTAAATCAGCACAGGAATTGTTAAACTACGCTTCAGAACAAATATTTAAGCTTGCAAAAGAACAATATAAAACAGGATATTTTATACAAATCAGACAAGCTGTTGATGAAACAATGCAAAAAATAGAAAAAATTTTGAAAAAACCTCAAGAAGCCGGGGTCGTACCTACTGGGTTTAAAAAACTTGACGAAATTTTAGCTGGAGGTCTACAAAAATCAAATTTTGTTATTATAGCAGGCAGGCCTGGTATGGGGAAGACATCTTTCGCAATGAACATAGCAGCAAATGTTGCAATAAATAAAAAAATACCTGTTGCAGTTTTATCTCTTGAAATGACAGCTACTGAACTTGTTTTAAGATTGTTATGTTCAAGAGCAAAAGAAGATTCTAACCGTGTGAGAAAAGGTATTATGACAAAAGAACAATGGGTGAAGCTTACAACTCATGCAGGTATTATCTCTGAAGCACCAATTTATATAGATGATTCACCTGATCTTAATATTCTTGAACTTAGGACAAGGACAAGAAGGCTGTTTTATGAATTACAAAACAAAGGTCAACAACTTGGGCTTGTGATAATAGATTATATTCAACGTATGCATGGTCTTAACCCAAGAGATACTCGACAACAAGAAATTGCTGATATATCTAACGCAATAAAAAGTTTAGCAAAAGAACTTGAAATACCAGTAATAGGTGTTTCACAACTTTCTCGTAAACCAGAAGAAAAAGATAGAGATAAACGACCGAGATTGTCTGATTTACGTGAATCAGGCGCGCTTGAACAAGATGCTGATGTTGTTATGTTTATTTACCAACCTGATAAAAAATCTTCAAGTAAAGAAGAAGATGAAAGTAAAGTTGTTGAAACAAGGTTATATATAGCCAAAAATAGAAACGGGCCTACTTACGAAATTCCAATGTTATTTGTAAAAGAATACACTACCTTTGCAGAAATTGAACTTTCAGAAGAATCAGAGTAGTTTTTATATGTGTTGTGCCTCTTAGGAGACAATTGATGAATTCTTTTTGTCTTTTACCGTTTTATTCTCGTCCCACCTGGATCGAAATCAATAAAAATGCTTTACTAAAAAATCTTTTAAATATTTATAACTATATCAACAATAAAAGTAACAATAAAGTTAGTATTTGTGCTGTTATAAAAAGTAATGCATATGGACACGGATTGGATCTTATAGGGGAATTGCTTAACAATGTTAAATTTATAGAATTTTTTGGTGTAGCCTCGATTGAAGAAGCAAAGATTTTAAGAGAAAAAAAAATTAGAAAACCTATTTTGTTATTAGGCGGCATATATCCATTTAAAAATTTTGAATATCTTTGTGAATACGATGTAATCCCTACTGTTTCGAGTATTATGCTTTTAAAAGAACTGGATAAATTTGCAAAAAGAGTTAATAAAGTTATAAAATTTCATCTTAAAATTGATACAGGTATGGGTAGAATAGGTGTGCTACCTGAAAGTATTGACGAGTTTATAAATGAATATAAATTATTGAAAAATGTTGTTTGTGAAGGAATATATACACATTTTTCTTCAGCAAAAGAAGATAAAGAGTATACCTTGTATCAATTAAAACTGTTTAACGAATGTTATAGAAAATTAAAAAATCTACAACTGCCAATTAAATATGTCCACACAGCAAACTCTGTTGCAACTGTTTTATATCCTGAAAGTTATTTTAATATGATCCGTCCCGGTTTGATAATTTACGGATTAAAACCTTTTAAAAATGTTGGAAAATATGTTGAGATAGAACCTGTCTTATCATTAAAAAGTAGGATTGTTTTTCTTAAAACTTTGCCAAAAGGGAGGTATATAAGTTATTCAAAAACATATGTTACTAAAAGAAAAACTAAAGTTGCGACTGTCCCTATTGGTTATGCTGATGGTTTATTAAGAAAATTATCAAATAAGGGTAAAGTTTTAATAAATGGTAAAATTTGTAACATAATTGGCCGTGTTACAATGGATATGATAATGGTAGATGTGAGTAATATTAAAGATGTAAAGGTTGGTGATGAAGTAGTAATAATTGGTAAACAAGCAGATAAAAGTATAACAGCTGAAGATGTTGCTGAACTTTGTGAAACAATAAATTATGAAACAGTTACACTACTTTCTTTACGTATACCAAGGATTGTTGTATGAAGAAAATTTTTATAGGGTTAGGGGAATACTTTTTGTTTATTTACGAAATAATTGTTAGTTCGTTTTTACCACCGTTTGAGAAACAAATTTTTATTTATGAAATATACAAAATTGGAGTTAAATCACTTCCTGTATGTTTGATGACAAGTTTTGCTGTTGGTATGGTTTTAGGGTTGCAGACGGGTATGTCGTCAATTTCTGTGTTAAACGAACCTGCATATATAGGGACAGTTGTAACTTTTTCTTTGGTCAAAGAGTTAGGACCAATATTAACAGCTGTAGTTTTAGTAGGACGTGTAGCTGCTGCAATAACAGCAGAAATTGGTTCTATGCGTGTCACAGAACAAATTGATGCTATGTATACCTTAGGTACAGATCCTATTAAATATTTAATAGTTCCTAGAGTATTAGCATTCACTATTGTAATTCCAATACTTACTATAATTAGCAACATTATAGGTATTACAGGCGGCGGAATAATAAGCTATCTTCGGTTTGATATTCCGTCGACAATATATATCAGAGACTGTTTAGATTATTTATATTTAAACGATTTTTTCCACGGCTTGATAAAATCTGTTATTTTTGGTATAATGATTTCAACAATTGCATGTTATAAAGGTTTTTATACTGAAGGTGGTGCTGAAGGTGTAGGAAGAGCAACTACGAGTTGTGTTGTAATGTCAATTGTATGTTTGCTTATAGGAGATTATTTTTTATCTTCGTTATTAATAGCTTTAGGTATTGGATGAAAAATTGGAGATATAATATGTAAGGATCAGATTTAAAAATTCAGAGTTATAAATGATAAAAATAATAAATTTATATAAATCGTTTAATAATTTTGTTGTTTTACAAGGTGTGGACCTTGAGATTTACGATGGTGAAACAATTACTATAATGGGTGGTAGTGGACAAGGGAAGACAGTGTTGTTAAAAAATATTGTTGGGTTATTAAAGCCAGATAAAGGGAAAATTATTGTTGACGGTATTGATATTACTACTGCTGAAAGAAAAGTTTTGCTTGAAGTTCAAAAAAAATTTGGTTATTTATTTCAAAGTTCAGCTTTATTTGATTCAATGACGGTTTTTGAAAACATTGCATTTGGATTAAGAAATTATAATCTTTCTAAAGAAGAAATTGAATTTAGAGTAAAACTATACTTAAGTTATGTTGGGCTACAAGGAATAGAAAATAAATATCCAGCTGAACTCTCAGGCGGAATGAAGAAACGTGTAGCATTAGCACGTGCTATCGCATACAATCCACGATATGTTTTGTATGACGAGCCAACAACAGGGTTGGACCCACAAACTACCGAGGTAATTTCTGATTTAATAATAAATCTACAAAAAAAGCTTAATGTAACATCTATTGTAGTAACACATGATTTAAAAACAGCATTAAAAGTTTCTCAACGGATCGCTTTTTTATCAGAGGGGAAGATTGTTTCTATCCTTACCCCGCAGGAAGTTTTGAAATCTGAACATCCGTTGGTGAAAGAATTTGTTTCTTCATCTATGATAAATATATGAAAAAAGAGTTTGTTGTAGGCCTTTTTGTGTTTATTGGCTTTTTATCATTTGGTTTTTCAATTTTTGTGATTAAAGATATAAGGTTACAGAAGGGTTATAGGTTGAACTTGTATTTTGACGATATTGGCAACCTTGCAGAACGTGCATGGGTACGTATGCATGGTGTAAAAATTGGTAGGGTTGAAAAAATTGGTATTGTTGAAGACAAAGCAAAGGTTGTTGTTTGGATTGACGCAAAAATAAAACTTTATAAAACAGCAAAAGCAAAAATTTCATCAACTGGTATCTTAGGAGTAAAATACATTGAAATTGTCCAAGGTGAAGTTACTGAGGAATATCTTAAAGATGGTGACGATTTGTATAATACCGAAAGTATTGTTTCAATAGATGAAGCGTTGACAGAAAGTGTTAACAGTTTGAAACAATTTAGCGATGTTTTCTCTTCGTTGTCAAAAGATAAAGATTTCGCTAAAAAATTAAGTTATGTGGTTTCTAATATTGAAGAACTTTCAAAAAAAATAAATGCTGCAATTGATGAACAACAAGTGAAAAAAACTATACATAATATACAAGTTGCTGGCGAAAATTTGAACGCATTTTTGTTGGACACTAAACAAGAAGTTAAATCTGCAGTGCTTACTTTAAAAAATGTTTCTGAAAAACTTGATAAAATTGTTGAAAATGTGTCTTCAACACAAACTATTGCAGGACAAATTATATCAGATAAAGAATCAGCTGAAAAGTTTGCTAAAACTATTTCATCAATAAAACTTGTTGCTGAAAAAGCAGATAAAACTTTAAATAGAATCAATATGTTTACTACATACTGGGACTACAGGTTTAGATATGATACAAAAAACGATGTTGCAAAAAATGATATCGGTATAGAAATATATCCGAGACCTACAAAGTTTTACTATCTTGCTGTAAACAACTTATCATTAGAAGAAGAAGATTTAAATGAAAAATATAACACCGTATCTATAGGTATAGGTGGAACTTTTTATGGTAGAATAGCATTATATGGTGGACTTATACGTTCTTATGGTGGTGTTGGTATAAAATTGTTTCCTTTAGGATATAAATCAAAACTTTTAGAGTTAGGTTTAGAAGCATACAATTTTTCAAAAATAAGTTCAACACCACAACTTGATGTATCAGCAAAGTTGAGACTAACAAGATGGTTGTATTTAGGTTCAAGATTTGAAGATGTTGTAAAAGAAAGTAATGTTAATGCGATATTAAATGTGACATTTGAAGATGAAGATATTGCATATCTTTTAGGACTTATTGGATTAACAAGATGATTTATCTAATTTAATAAGATGTCCTGTTGGTATATGTCAATATGAGACAATAATGGTCGTTTATTATTACCATAGTTTTTTTAACTTACGTTGTTTATTTTTCAATAAAGAAAAATTTTTCTTTTCTAATTTATTAACTTCATGCATAAGGAAGGAGATTGTTTATTATGAAATACAAAAATATATTTTTTATTTTTTTGTTTTTAACAGCATGTTCTACGCAGTTTACTTATTATTCGACATTGAAAAATTTTATATCAACAGAAACTTATGACAAAGCGGAGGGGTTAATCGAAGAAAACAAGTTCAAAGAATATGGTGAAAAAAATGCTTTAATTTATTGGTTAGACAAAGCTATTATTTTACATTATGCAGGGAAGTATGAAGAATCAATTTACGCGTTTGAAAGGGCAGAAAAACTTGCTGAAGAACTTTATACAAAAAGTGTTACTGAAGAAGCGTCAACTTTTTTAATTTCTGACAATGAACGTTCATATGCAGGAGAAGATTTTGAAAAAATATTTATTAATGTTTTTCAAGCGTTAAATTATTTAATGTTAGGGAAATACGAAGACGCGCTTGTTGAAGCAAGAAAAGTTGATCATAAACTTAAAACATTACAAGTTGAATATGGTGGGAAAAATGTCTATAAAGAAGATGCTTTTATGAGATATCTTACCGGATTGTTATATGAAAGTCAAAGAGAATACAACGATGCTTTTGTGTCGTATAGAAAGTCGATAAAAGAGTATGATACAAACAAAAAAATTTATACTTTTGAGATACCACAAGATTTACTTATTCGTTCGTTAAAAGTTGCAAAAAAGTTAGGGTTTAAAGAAGAATTTGAGGAAATTTCTTCTAAATATAAACTTGGATATAGTTATAAAGATTATAAGACAACTGAGAATAACAGTAGCGAAGCAATTATATTTTGTTATCTTGGTTTTGCACCGTACAAAATTGACCATTATATAGAAGTAACTTTCGGTGAAGGGTGGATGTATGTTGGCAGTATCCAAGTTTCTGGCGATGCACAAAAAGATGTTCAAAAAGCAAGACGTATTGCCCGTGCGATAGCTTCCGAAGAACAGTTTTTAGTAGCGTTTCCAAAATTTATCCCCTCTGATAATAAAGTTAGATATGCAGTTGTTAATGTTTATGATGAAAAAAATACTAAAGTGGTATCACAAAAAACATATCTTGTTGAAGATATTGAAACAATTGCTATAAAAAATCTTGAAGATAGAATTGCAAAAATTAAAATAAAAGCTATTGCACGTGCTACAATAAAATATGCATTATCAAGAGAATTAACTGCAAAATTAACAGAAAAGTCTGATGAAAATACAAAATGGTTGGTTAAAAAATTAGTGCAGACAGTTTCAGCAGCTGTTGAACAAGCTGATAAACGTTCATGGCGTACCTTGCCTAAAGAAATACAAATGGCTGTCTTTAAGTTAAAACCTGCTACATATAATTTTGAAATTCTTTTTTATGATAAAAACAATAATTTGATACATAAAAAAGTATATAACAATATAAAAATATCTTCTGATAAAAAAACATTTCTTATTTCAAGATGTCATTTATGAGATTATACAAAGTTATTTCCTTATTTTTAGTAATAAAACTATTGTTTTCTTGTGCAACAACAAAAGTTCCTGTTTGGGTTAAAGAATTTGGTCAAAGAAGTTTTTCTAAAGATGGTATCGAAGGGATAGGGTTTGCAAAATTTGATAAAAAAAACAAGGCATCTTTGGTTGAAGCACGTCAAGCTGCGTATAACGAAGCTATTAAAAACCTTGCTATAAAACTTAAAACTGAAGTAAAAGGTGTGATCCAACATAAAATGGAAGACAAGTTATCTTATGTAGGAAAGAAATATAAACAACAAGCTTTTGACCAAGTTGAAAGTTTGACAAATGTTATGTTTGAAACTTTATTAGGAAGGAAATATTTTGAGGAATATATTGACCATAAAAATTCTCTTTATTGGGTTTATGTTTGGACAACCAAAGCTGAACTTTATAAAGTTATAGAAGAGGAGTTACAAAAACAAGAGTTGCAAAATACGGCTGTAATGAAATCAGCTATTCAACAGATTAAAAATGTAGATGAATTTATATTAAGTGGGGATGTAATGACAGCGTTATCTTTGTTATCACAGATTATCTTACAACTTAAAGAAATCAAAGGTGTTTATGTTGTTGACAAGATTGACAATATAAGCTTACTTTTTGATGTACAGAATAAGAAAAATAAGTTGTTATCATCGTTTAAAATTAATCCTTTATCTCAGACAAATATTGAGACAATTTTAGGACCACAGGATAGGTTAGAACTCGTTGTCAAATGTGAGATAAATTATGATAAAAAAAATGTTTCAGTAAATTCTTTGCCGTTAAAAACAAAAGTTGTTAAAGGAAATGCGGAAATACAAGATGTTGCTGTTACAGATTCTAGCGGTATTGCAAAATTTAGGGTTTATAATTTGTTTGCAAAAGAAAATATTGTTGAGGTTGCAGTTGATGTAGATAATTTGATGCAATATATTAAAGATTTGGATTATTTTTCCAACCCTAAAGTTGTTTATCATATTATCGCTAAAGAGTTAAAAGAAACAAAAAAGTTTGCAATAGAAGTTAAAACTAACAATAACAAAATAATTGAATTTACAAAATCACAACTTGTTTCAAGTTTGAAAAACCAAAACTTTAACATAGTAGATTTTAATAATGCTGATTATATTGTCTTTGTTACTGTTGATACAGAGTATATTGGGAACAAAATAACTTTGCCTGATGGGACACAGAAAAGTTTTGCTGAGATATATTCTGGTAACATTTTTGTGGAAATAAAAGATATGAAAACACAAAGTGTACAATTAAGCAAGTCTTATGTTGGATTAAAAGGTTTCGGTAGGACAAAAAAAGAAGCTGAAGAAAATCTTATAAAAAAATTAGTTGATACAACAGTTGAATTTATAAATTCTAATTTTTGATTATGAAAAACAATAAAAGATGGTATTTTGGCGAGTTCGGCGGAAGGTTTGTACCAGAAACTTTGTATTATTGTCTTGATGAACTTGAACAAAGTTATAATAAATATAAAAAAGATAAAAAATTTTTATCTGTTTTGAATTCTTATCTTACTTGTTATGCTGGCAGACCTACACCACTTTATTTTGCAAAAAATTTGTCTTCATACTGTGGGTTTAAGATATATTTAAAACGTGAAGATTTATGTCATACAGGAGCACATAAGATTAATAACACAATTGGCCAAGTATTACTTGCTAAGTTTATGAATAAAAAACGTATTATTGCTGAAACTGGTGCAGGACAACACGGTGTTGCAACAGCTACAGTTTGTGCATTGTTTGGTATAAAATGTGTGGTTTATATGGGAGAGGAAGATGTGAATAGACAAGAGATAAACGTATATAGGATGAAACTACTTGGTGCTGAAGTTGTACCTGTAAAATCTGGTTCTAAAACTTTAAAAGATGCAATAAACGAATGTTTACGAGATTGGGTAACAAATGTAAAAGATACATTTTATGTTATAGGTTCTGTTGTAGGTCCGTATCCGTACCCCATGATTGTAAGGGATTTCCAATCTGTAATCGGACAAGAAACAAAAAAACAAATTCTTAAACTTGAAAAAAAATTACCTGATTATTTAGTTGCATGTGTGGGAGGTGGGTCAAATGCAATGGGTTTGTTTTCTCCGTTTTTTAAATACGAAACTGTTAAAATGATTGGTGTTGAAGCTGCAGGTAAAGGGTTAAACACAAACATGCACGCTGCTACTTTAGCAAAAGGTAAGGTAGGGATCCTACATGGTATGAAGACATATGTTTTGGTTGATAAAAACGGTCAAGTGCAAACTACTCATTCTATCTCGGCAGGGCTTGACTATCCAGCAGTCGGTCCTGAACATAGTTATTATAAATCAATTGGTAGAGCAGAATATGTATCAGCGGATGATGATACAGCATTGTTGGGGTTTGATATTTTATCAAAACTTGAAGGAATTATCCCAGCGTTGGAACCAGCACATGCGATCGGTTGGGTGGTGAAAAATAAAAAGAAATTTTTATCATCAGATGTTATTGTAATTTGTCTTTCGGGCAGAGGTGATAAAGATATCGATATTGTAAAAAAACTGATTTTATGAAAAATTATGCGCGACTTAGTTAGATATTTGTTCATTTTAGAAAAAAAAGAATATGTTAGAAAGAATTATTCGCTTGAAAATGTAAAACTTGTTTTAAACTATCTTTCAAACCCACATAAAAAAATAAAAAATGTCATACATATCACAGGAACAAATGGAAAAGGTTCAACTGCAATATATACTTCTTCTATACTTTATTCTTTAGGATACAAAGTGGGAGTTTATACCTCGCCACATATATTCGATTTGAGAGAAAGGATACAAATTAATAGCCAACCAATTAGTTATTCTCAGTTAAAAAAATATCTTGATTTTGTTTATAATTCTGTTCCTAAAAAATTATTTTTCAAACTGACTTATTTTGAGATTTTAACTTGTGTAATGTTTTTATATTTTAAAGACGAAAATTTAGATTTTGCTGTTCTTGAAGTTGGACTTGGTGGGAAACTTGATGCAACTAATGTTATACCATACAGTGTTATTTCTTGTATAACAAGCATTTCTTTAGATCATACAGATGTTTTAGGGAAAACAGAGTTTAAGATACTAAAAGATAAATCAGCGATTATAAAACCAAACTCTGTATTTGTTTGTGGTATTGTTAAAGAAAAATTTAAGAATTACTTACGTAGGTTATGTGAAAGATTGAATACAAAGTTTGTTTATATAAAAAAAGAAGTTTGTAATGCATCATTAGATTTTGAAAACTGGCGGACTGTTTGTAAAATAAAAGAAAACAACAAAAATTTTAAATTTGTTATACCTTCCTGTTCTTTAGTTCAGCCATATAATGTTTTGTTAGCGATAAAAATTGTTGAAGAATTACACAAGATGAAACTTGTTAAAAATTTTAGTTATGAAGAGATAGCAGATGTAATTAAGAAAATAAAGATACCGTTTAGAATGCAAAAACTAAACTATAAAGGTTTAGATATAGTTGTTGATGGTTCACATAATCCTGCTGCAATTGAGAATTTTGTTTCTACAATACGGAACTCTTTTTGGAAGAACATTGTGGTTTGTTTTACGATAATGAAAGACAAAGATTATAAATCAGTTGTTAAAATTTTGGCAAGATTGAAAGATAGAATTAAAAAATTTATTGTTTATAAATTACCGTTACGACGTTGTCAAAAAATTAGTGTTGTTTATAACGAAGCAAAAAAGTATCTTGGAAATAACAAAGTAAATAAGTTTTATAATATTTCAGAAATGTTGAACTATCTTAGAAAAAATTGTAAAAAAAACAAAATTTTTTTTGTAGGTAGTTTTTATATATCATCGGTATTTAAAAAATGAAAAACAAAATTTATGATGTTGTTATAATTGGTGCAGGACCTTCCGGACTTTCAGCTGCAATATATACTTGTCGTTCATTATTGAAAACTTTAGTTTTGAACTCTTTTACTTGTCCACCACAAGCAGTGCTTACAGACATAATTGAAAACTATCCTGGTTTTCCTGATGGAATAAATGGATTTGAACTTATTGAAAGAATGAGACAACAAGCAGAAAAGTTCGGTTGTGAGTTTATTAATTCTGAAGTAGCAAAAATTGAGCTAAAAGAAAATTTTTTAGTATATATACAAAATGATATTATAGAGACAAAGTCAATAATTATTGCTACAGGTAGAAGAAATAAAAAGTTAGGGCTTGAAAATGAAGAAAAATTTATAGGTAAAGGGATCTCATATTGTGCAGTATGTGACGCAGCATTTTTTAAAGACAAAACAGTAGCAGTTGTAGGGGGAGGTGATACTGCGTTTAGTGAAGCAATTTTTCTTTGTAAGTTTGTAAAAAAATTGTATCTTATCCACAGAAGGAAAGAATTTCGTGCTACAAAAATTCTTCAGGAAAGGCTTAAACAGAAAAACAATGTTGAGTTTTTTACCCCATATGTTGTTGAAAGATTAGTTGGTGAAGATAGGATATTTGGGTTGGTAATAAAAAATATAGAGACACAACAAATAAAAGAATTAGTTAGTGATGGTATGTTTGTTTGTATTGGTCATCAGCCTAATACTGAGTTTTTAAAAGGAATTTTAGAATTGGATGAAGAAGGGTATATAATTACAGATGAGAATCTTCAAACTTCAGTTAAAGGTATATTTGCATGTGGTGACTGCAGAAAAAGTTCTGTAAAACAAATAGCTACAGCTGCAGCTGAAGGAGTAAAAGCTGCATTGTCAGTAGAAAAATTTTTAGAAAACAAGTGAAGGAGGATGAGATATGGTATTTTTTGAAAAAATGGCTATGGAAGGAAAACTTTTGGTATTTATATTTCTTTTTTTAATTTGGCATGGATTGTATAAACTTTTAAATCCTAAACAAGAAGATAAAAATATTAGAAAAAAATTTGTTATTTTACATACTTTATTAGGTTTTATAGGCGGCGGGTTAATAGGACTGATTATAAGTATATTTAGTGGACAAATTGAAGTACAAACAAAATATGCATTGTTAGTAGGCTTTATTTTTTCTATAATTTTTTTAATTTATAGTTTATATGTTAGTCAAGAAAAAATATCAAAAATTTTATATTCAGATCTTGACTGGGGATATAATGGTTGGTCAACTTTAGCTGTTGTTGCTGTTATTATGTATTGTTTTATTCAAGCATTCAAAATTCCTACTGGTAGCATGAGGTTAACTTTACTTGAAGGAGATCATTTGTTCGTAAACAAATTTATTTTTGGAATAAAAATACCGTTTACAGAAAAAAGAATTTTGAAAATAAAAGAAATAAAAAGAGGTGATATAATAGTTTTTAGTTGTCCACCAGCAGCTCTCTCAGAAGAAGAAAGAAAAAAGAATATTCAAAAAGATTTCATCAAACGATGTGTTGGCTTACCCGGGGATAAAATTGAGATAAAAGATAAAGTATTATATGTAAACGATGTACCACAAAATGAACCATATGTAAATTTTGAAGATGATAATATTTATCAGACAATTAGGTTTTATAAAACACAACAAGAGTATCAACGTGCTTGGGAACAAGGAAGCTTCACAAAAATAAATCCTTTTTACATTCGTGACAATTTTGGTCCTGTGATAGTTCCACTTGGTTGTTATTTTGTTTTAGGAGACAATAGGGACAAATCTTTTGACAGCAGGTTTTGGGGTCCGTTAGAAGAAAAATATATAAAAGGTGCTCCTTTAATTGTTTATTGGCCTCCAAAACGAATAAGAATACCTAAATAAAGTAAACAAGTAGTAATAAAAGGGTAATAAGCAACTAGTAAGTTGTAAGTAGTGAGGAAGTAAGCAAAATTTTGTAGTCATCATTTAAATATTTGGGTACATTAATATTTTATCTTATGAGGGGATAAAATATGGCTATTAAATGGTTAATAATAGCGATTTTGTTTTTCATGATTGAGGTTTTGACACCGGGAGTATTTTTGTATAGTTGTTTTAGTATTGGAGCAATAATTGCTGCAGTTGTGAGTTTATTTAGTAAATCATTAATACTTCAATGTATTATTTTTGTTGTAGTATCTATTTTATCGATATATTTTTTGAAACCGTTATTGATGAAATTATTGATACCTTTAACAATAAAATCTAATGTTGATAAAATTGTTGGTCAGACAGGTGTAGTTGTTGAAAAAATTGATGGTAAAAAATCAATGGGTATAGTTAAAGTTGAAAACGAACTATGGCGTGCTGTTGCTGAAAATAATGAAGTTATTAATGTTGATGAAGAAATTGTTGTTTTGAAAGTTGAAGGTGCACATTTGGTTGTAAAAAAGAAAAGTTAAATTAACCCAAATTTTTGTAAAATAGATTTTGCAGCTTTCTTTCCCATACCCATCGCTTCAATAATTGTTCCTTCACCACCAACAATGTCTCCACCTGCATAAACATTTTCTATAGAAGTTTCCATTGTTTCAGGATTAACAATTATATCTCCCCAATTGTTAGTTTTTAGTTCTTCTACTGTGCTTAATGTTTGGTTTGCTTTTAGACCAATCGCTACAATAACTAAATCTGTATCAATTATAAAATCTGAACCTTTAATTGGAATAGGTCGTCTGCGACCTGTTTCATCTTCTTCTGCAAGTTCACATTTTAAACATTTAACACCTACAACTTTTCCTTCTTCGTTTCCTATAAATTCTATTGGTTGTATTAAAAATTTAAATTCAACACCTTCTTCTTTTGCATGTTCAATCTCAACTTTTCTTGCAGGCATCTCTAGTTCTGTCCTACGATATAAAATAGTTACTTTGCCATCAGTTATGGAATGTATTTTTTGCATCCTTAATGCGACACGTGCTGCATCCATCGCTGTGTTACCACCACCAATTACTACTATGTTTTTTCCTACATTGATTGGTGTATGATATTTTGGGAATTTATCTGCATGCATAAGGTTTACTCTTGTAAGATACTCGTTTGCTGAATAAATATTTATTAAACTTTCACCTTTTATATTAAGCCATGTTGGTGCACCAGCTCCCGTGCCAATAAAAATTGCATCATAAGTTTTCTTAAGTTCATAAAAACTAACTGTTTTCCCAACAATAACACCTCTGAAAAATCTAACTCCATAGTTTGTTAAAAGATTTATCTCATAATGTAGCACGTCTCGTGGTAACCTAAAAGTTGGTATTCCATAACTTAATACACCACCTAATGTGTGCAACGCTTCAAAAACATCTACTTGTATTCCGTAAGTTGAAAGTTCACCTGCTACAGTCAAACTTGCAGGCCCTGAACCTATACATGCAACTTTAAAATTAGTTTTTTTTGTTATAGGATTTGCATTAGGTATTAGATTATTTTTTCTTGCATAATCTCCAACGAAACGTTCAAGTAAAGGAATATTTATTGCGTTTTCTGAAGCAAAAGGTGAGTTTTTCGGTGTAAATACACATGTTTTCCTACATTGGTATTCTGCAGGACACACTCTACCACAAATTGATGGGAACCTGTTTTTTTCATAAATTGTTTC
Organism: uncultured Elusimicrobia bacterium; assembly: GCA_964561135.1. Classification (GTDB taxonomy): domain Bacteria; phylum Elusimicrobiota; class Endomicrobiia; order DTEH01; family DTEH01; genus JANXDG01. The sequence goes on from CAZLOB010000032.1 coordinate 16,333, forward strand.
GAACGCTCCCTTATAATCTTTTTGTGTAATTTGGAAAATAAATTTTTTTATATTAATTTCTACTGGACAACCAGAGATACATTTTGGTTGTTTACATTGAATACAGCGAGATGCTTCTTGTAAGGTTTCTTCTTCAGTGTAACCAGTGACTACTTCGTCAAAATTGCCTACCCTTAACTCTACTGGAATCTCTTTCGGTTTAACAATATTTTTTTTCACTTTTTGATCAGATTAAAAAAGATGTTATTTTTTTCTTCTATCACCCATTCTGCGGTCAGTACCACTTCTTCGTTCAAACGGTACCTCTGGCCCACCTACAAGTTTGCTCATCCATCTGCGGTCAGTACCGCTTCTTCGTTCACCTTTTCTTCGTTCTTTGGTAGGTTTTTGTTCTTTTGTTTTCTTTTTTTCTATTATTTCTTTTATTTTTTTAATTATTTTTTTTACCATAAAGTTTTACCTCAAACTTGTATAATTTGTTGCTAAAGTTGTTGTTTAAGCTATCAACTTCATACAAATTTTTATAAAAAATTTCAACAAGTGTTGGAAAAAATATGTAAATTTTGTTATTTAATATTAAAAAAATTTATGAAAAATATTACCTCAAAAAGTATTGTAACTTTACCGACAGTAGGAAAAAAACGAGCTTCATATTTGCACAAATTAGGGATTTATACTGTTGAAGATCTATTATATTATTTACCGCGAGAGATACAAGATAGAAGAAGTACAAATTTTTCTGCTACACAAAACATAAATTTGTCTTCAACACAAAAGATAACAGTTATTGGAAAAGTTATTGTTGCGGACACAATTGTGGCAAAAAATAATTTAGGTATATTTAAGGTTGTAATAGAAACATTAACAAAACCTTCGATAGTTTTAACATTAGTTTGGTATAAAAAACTTAATCGCAAATATGATGTTTTCTCAACTCTGAAGAAACAGTTGTTAAAAAATGGCCAAGAAAAATATATTATCGCATATGGCAAAGTTTCAGAAGTAAGGACAAAGTTCCCAGAGATCAATGTTGAAGATTACGAAGTAATTGATAACCTTAATGAAGATTCTATACATACAAACAGGTTAGTCCCTATTTATTCTTTAACAGAAAACATAACTCAACAATGGTTCCGCGAACTTGTGTATAACACTTTGAAAACTTATACTTTAGAAGAATATGTACCAAAGAAAATTTTGTCTAAAGAAAGGTTGTTGGATATTTCTTCTGCTATAAGAAACATTCATTTTCCTGATACTTGGCAGTTGTATTTGGAAGCAAAGAAACGTATTGTTTTTGATAAATTTTTGTTGTTACAACTTGCTGTTAATAAAGTTAAAAAAAATATTGTTTCAAAACCAAAAGTTGGGAAATATGAAATTAAAAGAACTTTACTTACACCGTTTAAAGAAAAACTTAAAAGTTTAATACGAGATTTTGATTTTACAAAATCACAAAAAAAAGTTATTAATGAATTGTTTAAAGATATGTTGTCTACAAAACCAATGAATAGGTTGTTAATAGGAGAAGTTGGTTGTGGTAAAACAATAGTTGCGGTATGTTGTGCTTTACTTGCAGTAGAAAATGGTTACCAAGTAGCATTTATGGCTCCTACTGAAATTCTTGCTGAACAACATTATTACAATATTTTAAATTATGTAAAAGATTTATACAATCCTGTAAAAAACTCAGTAGTAAAAGTAGCAAAACTTGTTGGCAAAATGTCGAAAAAAGAAAAAGAAAGTTTGTTGCACAAAATAAGTTCTGGCGAAATAGATATTATAGTTGGCACACATGCATTAATTGAAGAAAAAGTTAGTTTTCATAATCTATCTTTAGTAATAGTTGATGAACAACACAAATTTGGCGTGTTGCAAAGAAAAAAGTTGTATGAAAAATCAGTTTTGCCTGATATATTAGTTATGACTGCTACACCTATACCAAGAAGTTTGGCAATGACATTATACGGCGAACTTGATATTTCTATAATCACAGATCTTCCATTTGGACGTAAAACTGTCAAAACTTTTTACTACGATATAGATACATATGACTGGAAACTTGTGCTAGAAAGATTGGAAAATAAAGAAAAAGTTTATGTTGTATATCCAATAATTGACGAAACAAAACTTGAGATTAAAACTTTAGTTGGAGAATATGAACAACTTTCTAAAACAGTGTTTAGAAATTATCAATGTGGGATATTGCATGGTAAAATGAAAAGTCAACAAAAAGAAGAAGTTATGAAAAAATTTAAAGAAGGAAAGATACAAGTTTTGTTTTCAACTACAGTTATTGAGGTAGGGATAGACGTTCCTGACGCTACTGTTATAGTGATAAACCATGCGGAACGGTTTGGCTTAGCACAACTGCATCAGTTAAGAGGTCGTGTTGGAAGAAGTGAACTTCAGTCATACTGTATATTATTAGGAAAAATAACAACACCTGAAGCTGAAGAAAGAATAAAAACTATACTTGAAACCAACAATGGTTTTGAAATTGCAAGAAAAGATCTGTTAATTCGTGGTCCGGGACATATATTTGGTACTTTACAACATGGCAAGACAGAATTTTCTTATGACGAGATATTAAATTATACTGATTTGTTAATAAAAGCAAAAGAATACGCAAAAAAAATTGTTTTTGAAAAAGAATATAAAGATGAAGACCTTTCGTTGTTATTTAAAAAAGTATATTCAAAATATGCAAAAGATTTTTCTTTAGCATCGGTAGGATGAAATTTAATTATGAAAATTTTGTGTGATGTAGGCAATACTTTTACAAAAATTCTTTTAGTTTCAAAACAAGTTAAATATTATATAGTGGAAACTTCAAAATTTATACCTTTTGTTAAAAAATTTAGTTCTTCAGAACTTTTTGTCTCAACAGTGGTTGATGAAGTTAAGAATAAATTGAATAAATTAAGACAAAAGTTTAAAAAGATAAAAATTATTACATGTAAAGATTTATCTGAGTTTATCAAAATTAACTACAACACTAAAAACTTGGGATCTGATAGAATACTTTCAGCTTTTTTTTGTAAAGAACTTTTTGGCGGGGAAACTTTGATAATTTCTTGTGGGAGTGCTATTGTTTTAGATTATATAAACAAAAAGTGTGAATATGTAGGCGGCGAGATTTTCCCCGGAGTTAAAATGTTAACAAAAGTGTTGTATCAGACGACATCAAAATTGCCACTTCTAAAAATAAAAAGAATTTCAGCGTCTAAGTTAATAGGTAAAGATACAAAAGAATGTATATCAGCAGGTATTGTTAACTTTTGTCTGTCAGGGATGAAAAATTTTGTTAACAATTTGAAACCAAGGACTATTGTTGTTACTGGGGGCGACGCAGATTTGTTTTTTAAAAATTTGATGTGTAAGAAAAAATATAAAATTAGCAATCTTGTAGTATTAGGAATTGCTTTATGGGGATATTACAAACATATTCTTTCTGAAGATGAAATAAAAAAGATTTTTAGATATAAAGAAATTTTTTAGATAACACATCTTGACATTTAACAAAAAATTTTGTATTTTTTGAAACCTCTTTGTGTTAATTTGCATCTTATTTATTAAGCAAGTGGTAGCTAACCTTAACCCAATCCTGTAAAAATAAAATTTTAAATTAGTAAAGGAGGTGATGAACTTATGAAAGTGAAACCTTTAGGAGATAGAGTGTTGGTTAAACCTATTGAAGAAAAAGAAGTTAAAAGAGGTAACATTATTATTCCTGATACTGCAAAAGAGAAACCACAACAAGGCGAAGTTATAGCTGTTGGTAAAGGTAAAGTAACTGAAGATGGAAAAATTATTCCTATGGATGTAAAAGTTGGTGATAAAGTTCTTTTTGGTAAATATTCTGGTACTGAAATCAAAATTGATGGAGAAGAATATCTAATATTACATCAAGATGATATTTTGGGAATTATCGAAGAATAAAATTTTTAATGAAAGGAGGTGATAATTATGGCTAAACAAATTATTTATGGTGATGATGTTAGAAAAGCTATAAAAAATGGAATTGATAAACTTGCTAACGCGGTAAGCGCAACTTTGGGTCCAAGAGGGAGATATGTATTGTTAGAAAAAAAATTCGGTTCACCAACAATAACTAACGACGGTGTAACTATTGCTAAAGAAATAGAACTTGAAGATCCAAACGAAAACATTGGTGCTCAACTTGTCCGCGAGGTTGCTTCAAAAACAAATGATGTTGCTGGTGATGGTACAACTACTGCAACTGTTTTAGCACAAGCAATTATTAACGAAGGTTTAAGAAACATAGCAGCTGGTGCTAACCCTATGCATATAAAGAGAGGTATTGATAAAGCTACTGCTGCTATTGTTGCTGAATTAAAATCAATGGCTAAACAAGTTAAAACCAAAGAAGAAATTGAACAAATAGCTACAATTTCTGCTAACGACAAAGAAATAGGTAAACTTATAGCAGAAGCGATGGATAAAGTTGGAAAAGATGGTGTTATAACTGTGGAAGAAGGGAAATCAGCTGAGACAACTTTGGAAGTTGTTGAGGGTATGCAGTTTGACCGCGGATATATATCTCCATATTTTGTGACAGATGCTGAACGTATGGAAGCAGTTTTGGAAGATCCTTATATTATAATCACGGATAAAAAAGTATCTGCAATGAATGAACTATTGCCTTTGTTGGAACAAATTGCTCAATCTGGTAAATCATTTTTGTTAATTGCTGAAGATGTAGAAGGAGAAGCTTTAGCTACATTGGTTGTAAACAAACTTCGTGGAACATTGAGATGTTGTGCAGTGAAAGCACCTGGTTTCGGTGATAGAAGAAAAGAAATGTTGCAAGATATAGCAATTTTAACAGGTGGCGAAGTAATTTCTGAAGAAAAAGGTGATAAATTAGAAAAAGCTACTCTTGAAAGGTTAGGTAGAGCAAGACGTGTTGTTGTTGATAAGGAAAATACAACAATTGTTGGTGGTGCAGGAGATAAAGATGCAATTAAAAAAAGAATAAATCAAATTAAGAAACAAATTGAAGAAACTAAGTCTGATTATGATAAAGAGAAATTGCAAGAACGTTTAGCCAAACTTGCAGGCGGTGTTGCTGTAATCAATGTTGGAGCACCAACTGAAGCTGCAATGAAAGCTAAAAAGTTTAAAGTTGAAGATGCAATGCATGCAACACGTGCTGGTGTTGAGGAAGGTATTGTACCAGGTGGTGGGGTAGCTTTGTTAAGAGCAAGAGAAATAGCTAAAACAAAAGTTAAAGCCGAAGATCTTGATGAACAAACCGGTATGAACATAGTATTCCGTGCAGTAGAAGAACCTATTAGAAAAATTGCTGAAAATGCTGGGTTTGAAGGATCAATCGTTGTTGAAAAAGTTCTTGCTGAAAAAAATCCAAACTTTGGGTTTAATGCAGAAAACGGTGAGTATGTAGATATGATTAAAGCTGGTATTGTGGATCCGGTAAAAGTAGTACGTACTGCTTTAGAAAATGCTGCAAGTATAGCTGGATATCTTTTAACTAGTGAAGTTATAATTACTGAAATACCTGAGAAAAAAGAAAAATCTTCTCCAATGCCGCCTGAATACTAATTAGAATCTGTTTGTTAAAAACACTTTAATTTAGTATAAACTGAAAGTTATTTTCAAAGGGTAGGAGATTTTTTTCTCCTACCCTATTTTTATTTTTTGTTGTATTTTTATTTAAAATTTTATATTCTAAACACCAAAATAAAGATACAATTAATTTCACTATGAGTTATATTACTGCATTCTTTTTTTCTTTTTTTGCTACATTTTTGTTAACACCGATTTGCAGGTTTGTTGCGATTAAACTAAAAATTTTAGATTATCCTGTATCAGATATTAAAACTCATAAAATACCTATCCCATATTTAGGTGGTTTAGCAATTGCAATAAGTTTCTATATCACATTATTCTTAGTAAGATTAACAACACATTTCCCAACAGGTACTCTTTATTCGTTACGAGGAATATTTTATGGTGGATTAATAATTTTGTTTATTGGTTTAGTAGACGATTTTAAATACAAGGGGATACATTTTACAACAAAATTTTTTGGTGAAATTATAGCAGCGTTACTTCTTGTTTTTTATGGTATAAAAATAAACTTTATTTCGCCAAACTGGGTTGCTTTTATTATAACATTAATATGGATTATAGGTATAACGAACGCGTTTAACCTTATTGATGTTATGGATGGTCTTTCGTCAGGCATTTGCGCGATTGCTTGTTTAGGACTTTTCCTTGTTGCAAAATATATTGAAGAAGAAATATATGTAAGTTATGCTGTGTTATCATTAGCAGGTGCTTGTTTGGGTTTTTTACCATACAATCTTTCTGAAAAAAGTAAAATTTTCATGGGTGATACAGGTGCACTTTTTGTAGGTTTTGTCTTATCTGCAGTTACACTTGGCGGAAAATATTCGTCAAATAATCATTTAGGAGTTCTAACACCTATTATTATTTTGCTAATACCAATCTATGAAACTTTTTTAATAAGTATTTTAAGATTAACCCGTGGACAGTCACCTTTTATTGGTTCTAAAGACCATTTTTCGTTAAGATTACTAGCTTCTGGTATGAGCAAATATAAAATTTTGATGATAACTTATATTACTGCAATATTTTTATCAGTCCTTGGGATACTTAATGTATTGTCAACTAATATTTATATTCCACTTTTTTTTGTTTTAATTATTAGCGTATTTATAGCAATAGTAACAAACTATTTGATAAAAATTGAAATTAAATGAGAATTGTAATTTTAGGTGGTGGATTGACAGGCCTTTCCTGTGCTTATGAATTACAAAAAAGAAATGTTAGTTTTCTGCTTGTTGAGAAAGAGAAAATATTAGGTGGTTTATGTAGGTCTGTTAAAATTAATGGTTTCACTTTTGATTATACAGGACATTTTTTACATTTTTCTAATTCTAACAGTATTGTTAAACAATATATAGAGTTTTTGTTAAAAGATAATTTGATAAAAATTCATCGTAATGCAAAAATTTATACTCAGTATGCAACTACAGAAAATAAACTTATCCCCTATCCTTTTCAAGCAAACCTGTTTCTTCTTCAACCAAAAATAAGTAAACAATGTCTCTATGATTTAATTATATCACAGTTTAAAAATAAAAAAGTCGCAAAAAATTTTAAAACATGGTTAATCCAAAATTTTGGAAAAAGTATAACAAAATATTTTTTTAATAAGTACAACACAAAGTTGTGGAAAACAAGTCTAGAAAAAGTTGCGCCCTCATGGGCGGAAAAATTTGTCCCTCTGGTTGATATTGAAGATATATTGTCAAAATTTGTGACAGGATGCCAAAATAAGGAGTATGGATATAATGTATTTTTTTATTACCCTAAAAATGGTGGAATACAAGCATTAGTTGATAATATTGCAAAATTGGTTAATAAGAAAAATATAGTTGTAGGTGCTGAAGTTGTAAAAATTGATTGTGAAAAAAAGAAAGTATTTGTTTTACAAAATAACAAGATAGAATCTATAGATTATGATGTTTTGATCTCTACGATACCGTTAGTAGAATTTGTCAAAAGAAGCAATTTGCCAAAAGAAATTAAACTTGATATAAAAAAATTAAATTATACAAGTGTACTATGTTATAACATCGCAGTTAAACAACAAATAATGAAAGGTGTGCATTGGATTTATTTTCCTGAAAGAAATACTGTTTTTTATCGTGTTGGTTTCTATCATAATGTAAACAAGAATTTGGTAAAAGACGAATGTGGTTCAATGTATGTAGAGGTAGCTTTGAGAAAAAATGAAAAAGTAAATGATACAGAACTTTACTCCAAAATTGTAAAACATTTGATAGAAACAAAAATTATTACTTCAGAAAACCAAATAATTTTTTATAATTTGTTAAAAATACCGTATGCATATGTTGTTTATGATGAACACCGCGAGAAAGTTTTGTCATATATATTTGATGTTCTTAATAAACATAAAGTTTATTCTATTGGAAGATATGGTGGATGGAAATATTCGTATATGACAGAGAATATTAAAGATGCTATTTCAACAATTGAAAAAATTTTATAAAGATGAACAAAGTTAAAGTTGTCCATATGATAACGAAACTTGAGTTAGGTGGTGCCCAACAGAATACTCTATATACTGTTGAACATTTAGATAAAACAAAATTTGATGTTTATTTACTAACTGGCTGTGGTGGATTGCTTGACGAATTTGCAAAATCGCTTGTGAAAAAATCTTCTGTGAAAGTTTTTTTTGTAAGACATTTGGTTCGAGAAATAAATCTAATAAAGGATGTATTAGCTTTTATAGAAACTTTTATGTTACTTTTAAAAATTAAACCAAGAATAATCCACACCCATTCTTCTAAAGCAGGGATAATAGGTCGTTGGGCTTCATTTTTTATAAATTTGTTTACGAAAGAAAAAATAAAAATAATACATACTTTTCACGGTTTTGCGTTTAGCAAGTTTCACAATTTTTTTGTTAGAAATTTTTATATAATTTTAGAATTTTTTACAGCAATTGTTTCAGACAAATTAATTTTTGTTTCAGTTGATAATATTAAAACTGCAAGAAAATATAAAATTGGGTTTAGTAAAAAGTATGTTCTTATACGTAGTGGTATAAAAATAAATGAGTTTTATAAAGCTTCTTTTGATAACCAACTAAAAGAAACAAAAAGAAAAGAACTTGGTATTCTTTCTTATGAAAAAGTGATAACTACAATAGGTCCGTTTAAACCACAAAAAAACTTAGCTGATTTTATAAAAATGGCAAAAATTGTTGTTGACAAACTACCTCAACAAAAAATCAAGTTTTTAATTGCCGGAGATGGAGAACAAAAACCAATGTTGCTAAAGTTAACAAAAAAACTGAGGTTGGAAGATAAAATTAAATTTCTATCCTGGTATAAAGATATAAAAGGTTTGTTAGCAGCAACAGATATTTTTGTTATGACATCATTGTGGGAAGGTTTGCCAAGGTCAGCAGTTGAAGCTTTAGTTTCAGGAGTACCGGTTATAGCCTATGCAGTTGATGGGTTAAACGATATTGTAAAGTCTGGCAACAACGGATTTTTAGTACCACCAAAAAATTATAATACTGTTGCTGAATATGTTGTTTCTCTTTTACAGGATGAAGAGAAATTTAATATGTTTAAAAAAAATGCTGTGGAAACTATTGAAAAAACTTTTGATATTGATTATATGGTAATACAACAAGAAAAACTTTATTTGGGGAGTATTAAAAATGAGACATAAAGTGACATTAATACCAGGAGATGGAACTGGACCAGAGTTAGTTGAAATTGTTAAAAAAGTTTTACCATACACAGGCGTTGAAATTGAATGGGAAGAAGTTCAAGCTGGCGAATGTGCGTTAGAAAAATATGGGACTGTTTTACCACAAGAAGTTTTGGAATCTATTAAAAGAAACAAAGTCGCGTTAAAAGGACCTATAACAACACCTATTGGAAGTGGGTTTAGATCTGTAAATGTTGCTTTAAGACAAGAGTTGAATTTATACGCTTGTGTTCGCCCATGTAAAATTTATCCTGGTGTAAAAACAAGGTATGAAAATGTAGATATTGTAGTAATAAGAGAAAATACTGAAGATTTATACGCAGGTGTTGAGTTTAAACAGTTTTCTGAAGAAGCAAAATATATTATTAAACTTAGTAATGGAAAAATTTTTGAAGACGCAGCTATTAGTATAAAGCCAATTTCTATTACTGCGACAAAACGTATTGCAGAGTTTGCGTTCAAGTATGCTATTAAACATAATAGAAAAAAAATAACAGCTGTTACAAAAGCTAATATAATGAAATATACAGACGGTTTATTTTTAGAAGTATGTCGTGAAGTAGCACAAAAATATCCACAGATTGAGTACGAAGAAAAACTTGTAGACAACATGTGTATGCAGCTTGTTCAAAAACCAGAAATTTATGATGTTTTACTTTTACCAAATTTATATGGTGATATAATATCTGATTTATGTGCGGGTTTAGTAGGTGGGTTAGGTGTTGCACCAGGAGCTAATTTTGGTGACGAATATGCGTTGTTTGAAGCAGTACATGGTTCCGCACCAAAATATAAAGGACAAAATAAAGTTAATCCAACTGCATTACTTCTTTCAGCAAAACTTATGTTAGAACATTTAGGTGAAATAAAAGCTGCTGAAAGATTAGAAAACGCTATTGCTGAGGTTATAAAAGAAGGTAGAGTTGTTACATACGATCTTGGTGGTGAAGCAAAAAATTATGAAATGGCTGACGAAATAATTAAAAAATTAACAATGAGTAATATTTAATGAAAATATCTATAGATAGAATAAAGAAAGAAAAAGAAGTTGCGATGGAATATGAAGATGAACAGTTTCAAGACAAATTAACACGTGAGTCGTCACAAGGTCCTTTGAAATTGAAATTAGTTTTAAGTTTGGTTGGCAATGATAACATTAGAATAAAAGGTGAGATTGGAGGAGTTTTTAAACTGATTTGTGATCGCTGTGGTGATACTTTTTTACAACATAAAACTATAGAGTTAAACGAAATTTTTGAGTTAACTGAAAAAGAACTGTCTGACAGAATGGTAGATGTTGATTCCAAAATAAAAGAAGTTGTAGTAATAAGTTTTCCTATGAAAATACTGTGTAATGAAAATTGTAAAGGAATTTGTTTAAACTGTGGAGTAAATTTGAATAAAGAAAAGTGCAAATGCAGTAGTAAGTGAACACATGTATAAGTTAACGAGTTTATAAAGTTAGTGGGTGTGGGTGTATAGAATTATAGAGTTTTAAACTAATACCTATAAACTCACAAACTCTAGCTTATTAACGCATTAACATTTATTTTACGGAGGTTAAATCTTATGCCAAATCCAAAAAAACATCACACTCATTCAAGAACACGTATGCGTAGAGGACAATGGGTAATTTCTTTACCAAATTTAGTCCGTTGTCCTCAATGTGGAACGTTTAAGTTACCACATAGAATTTGTCCAAACTGTGGGTATTATAAAGGAGAATTATGGGTGACTAAAAAAGAAAAAACTCAAAAAGGAGAAACTGTGTAAAATATGAAAATTGTGGTTGATGCAATGGGAGGAGAAAAAGATATACCTGATATTAACATAGAAGGTGCGTTGCGTGCAATTAAAGAAGTTGAAGATCTAAATATAATATTAGTTGGACCAAAAAAAGTTATTGAAGAAAGGATAGATGTTGTAAGTAAAAAATTGTTTTTAAAAAAATATATTGATAGATTAACAATAATTAATGCTGATGAAATAGTTTCGATGGAAGAACAACCATCAAAAGCTATAAGAACAAAACAAAATTCGTCAATTGCTGTTGGGATAAAGTTAATAGAAAACAATTTAGCAGACGGATTTGTTTCTGCGGGTAATTCAGGTGTAGTAATGGCTTTTGCATTAACACAAATTGGTACAGTGAGAAATGTTAGTAGACCTGCTATTGCGACTGTTTTACCAACATTGAATTCGTCTTGTATAGTTCTTGATGTTGGTGCAAATGTAGATTGTGAACCATCCCAGTTGGTAGAATTAGCATATATGGGTTCTGTTTATGCTGAATATGTTTTAAATAAGAAAGAACCAAAAGTTGCTCTTTTATCCATTGGTGTGGAAGAGACTAAAGGAAATCAACAAGTTTTAGAAGCGTATAAAATGTTGAAACGTACAAAACTTAATTTTATTGGTAATATAGAAGGAAAAGATATACCTTTTGGTATTGCAGATGTGATAATTACAGATGGTTTTGTAGGAAATATAATTTTGAAGTTTGGTGAAGGAATATCAGAAATGTTGCTTACACTTATTAAACAAGCTTTGAAGAATCATCCGTTTGCCATGTTATCTTTACCGTTTGTATGGAATGCAATAAGAGATATAAGAAAAAAAGTTGATTTTACAGAATATGGCGGTGCTCCTTTACTTGGATTAGAAAAAGTTTGTATTATTTGTCATGGCAGATCTAATGCTAAAGCTATTAAAAACGCAATAAAAGTTGCAATACAAATGGTTGAAAAAAATGTTAATCAAATAATTTCACAGTATATGGAGAAAGTTGTTGTATGAAAAAGGTAAAAATTTTGTCAACAGGTTCTTATGTTCCACCAAAAGTGTTAACAAATTTTGATTTAGAAAAAATGGTTGACACTTCTAACGAATGGATTATCACACGAACCGGGATAAGAGAACGAAGAATTGCAGATGAAAACGTTTCAACAAGTGATCTTGCCGTTGAAGCAGCAAAAAAATGTTTAAATAAAGTAGGATATAAACCTGAAGATGTGGACACAATAATTGTTGCTACAATTACACCGGACATGTTTTTTCCGTCAACTGCATGTGTTGTTCATAAAAAATTAGGTGGTAAAAACGAACCTGCTGCGTTTGATATTTCTGCAGCATGTTCAGGTTTTATTTATGGTTTAATTATTGCAGAAGGTTTGCTAAAAACAGGTAAAAGTAAAAATTTATTACTTATTGCTGCTGATGTTTTATCTAAATTCACTAATTGGCAAGATAGAAACACTTGTGTATTATTTGGTGATGGTGCAGGTGCTATGTTGTTAACCGTTGTTGAAGATGATGAAGAATATGATGCTATATTATCTACATATCTTGCAGCCAATGGTAATTATGAAGAGTTGTTGTATATTCCGGCAGGTGGTTCAAGAATGCCAGCATCTAAAGAAACTGTTGAAAAAAAATTGCATACAATTTTTATGAGTGGCAGAGAAGTTTTTAAAGTAGCTGTTACAAAAATGGTTGAGGCTATATTTAAAACTTGTGAGCTTGCTGGTATTCAACCTCAACAGCTTGATTTGATAATTCCACATCAAGCAAATTTGAGAATAATAAACGCTATCGGAGAACGACTAAATGTTGACCAAACAAAAGTTTTTGTTAATGTTGACAGATATGGTAATATGTCAGCTGCAACAGTAATTGTTGGGTTAGATGAAGCAATCTCTGAAGGTATAGTTAAAAAAGGTTCTTTAGTAGAACTTGTAGCGTTTGGAGGTGGGTTTACCTGGGGTGGAGTAATAATAAAATTATGAAATACTTTGGGGTAAAAATTGATGAAAATAAATTACCAAAACATGTTGGTATTATAATGGATGGTAACGGTAGATGGGCTATGAAACGTGGTTTACCACGCATCTTTGGGCATCGTGCAGGTGTTAAAACTGTTAAAAAAATTGTTGAAACTGCAGCAAAAATAGGTATCAAATGTTTATCTTTATACGCTTTTTCTACAGAAAACTGGCGTAGGCCACAAAAAGAAATACAAGCGTTGTTTAACTTGTTGCGTCAGTATATTAAAAAAGAAGAAAAAAATTTAATGAAAAACAATATTAAACTAGTTGTAAGTGGTGATATTTCTAAAATTGATAAAAAGACATCTTTTGCATTACAAAATTTGGTTAATAAACTTAAAAATAACACAGGATTAATAGTAAATCTATGTATCAACTACGGAGGACGACAGGAAATCGTTTCTGCTGTCAACAAAATTATCTCTGCTGGTATAAAATCAGTTGATGAAAAAAAGTTTGAAGAATTTTTGTATACAAAAGATCTTCCAGAACTTGATCTTTTAATTCGTACTTCTGGAGAACAAAGAATATCAAATTTTATGTTGTGGCAAATAGCATACACTGAACTTTATTTTACTAAAACTCTATGGCCTGATTTTACACCAGAAGAGTTTGTTTTAGCAATAAAAGATTTTCAGTCAAGAGAAAGACGTTTCGGCGCAGTGTAAAATTATGTTATTACCAAGAATTTTGACCGCTATTTTTGGAATACCTATCGTTCTAATTTGTATATATTATGGAAATGTTTTATTTTTGATTTTTTTATTTATAGTACTTTTGTTTATGTTGCGCGAGTTTATACATATGGTTAATAAAGTGGGTTACGAAGTTTCTCCGATTATTGTATATCTTGTTGGACTGATAACATTTTTTTCAATAGTTTTTGAACCTTTACAGTTTAGTAAAATGTCGTTACAAATTACATCTATTAATTTTACATTGCTTTTTCTAATAATGTTTCTTACAGAAATTATTAAACAAAAACCCTTGGGTTCTGTTGGAAGAATAAGCGTTACCTTTGCAATACCGATGTTTTTAGCTTGGTCTTTAGCACACATGTTTTTAATTAGAGATATTAAAAATTACGGTATGAAGTTAACTTACATCTTGTTTTTTACTATATGGATAATAGACAACGCTGCGTACATTTTTGGTACAGTTTTTGGTAAGAAAAAAATTGCTTCTGTAATAAGTCCTAAGAAAACAATAGCTGGGTTTATCTTTGGCTACATTTTTGGATTTTTAGGATTTTTGTTTTTATCACGAATTTTTTTAATTGATAAAGTAATTAGTTACAGGAGCTTAATAGTTTTTGCTATTATTTTACCATTTGTTTGTATGATATCTGATTTATCAGAATCGTTGATAAAACGTGATTGCGGGTTTAAAGATTCAGACCAACTTCTTGTTGGTCATGGTGGTATGTTAGACAGGTTTGACAGTTTCATTTTTTCATCACCACTGTTTTATTATTTTTTTAAAATAATTTTGTCTAAATGAAAAAAGTTTTAATTTTAGGTTCAACAGGTTCTATTGGTAAAAATACACTTAAAGTAATAAAACAACATAAAGACAAATTTAAAGTTGTTGGATTAACTACGAAAGAAAATGTTAAGTTGTTAAAAAAACAAATGGAAGAGTTTGAGGTAGATTATGGTTGTATCGTTGAAGAAAAATATAAAAATTTTAAGTTTGATAATAAAAAAATTTTTGTTTCTTTAGAAGGATTATTACAGATTATTGAAGAAACAAAACCTGATATATTAGTTAACGCTATTGTAGGAATAGATGGTTTAAAACCTTTACTTTATGCTATAAAACAAAAAATTAAAAATATTGCTTTAGCGAATAAAGAATCGTTAGTTGTTGCTGGACATATCGTGATGAATGAAGTGTACAAAAATAAAGTAAACTTAATACCTATTGATAGTGAACATTCAGCATTATGGCAGTGTTTAAAAAATGAAAATATAAAAAATGTTGAAGAAGTAATAATTACGGCGTCTGGCGGACCTTTGTTTAAAAAAAATATATCTAAAAAAACACCACAGGTTATTATATCACATCCCGTGTGGAAGATGGGGAAAAAAATTTCTGTTGATTCTGCAACTTTGGTGAATAAAGGGTTTGAATGTATTGAAGCACATTATTTGTTTAATATTCCATACGAAAAAATTAGTATTGTTATACATCCACAGGTTTTGATACATTCGTTTGTGAGATTTATTGACGGTAATATTCTAGCATGTTTGTTTATTCCTGATATGAAAATACCAATTTCTTATGCTCTTTGTGGGGAAGAAAGATTGAAAATTAATGTGAAAAAGTTTGATTTATACCTTTTAGAAAAAATTGAGTTTTATAAACCTGATTTTAGAAAATTTCCGTTGCTAAAATTATTGCTTGATTGTATAAAAACAAATTATGAAAGTTATTCTGTAGTGTTTAATGCTGCAAACGAGGTTTTAGTAGAAAAGTTTATAAATGGTGAAATTGAGTTTGAAACAATATATAAAATTTTAAACAAGATTGTTAAAAAACATAAGCCACAGCATGTCTATACAGTTGAGGAAATTTTTGAGATTGATAAGGAAACAAGACAAAAAGTTTTATATGAAATAGGTTGTTTGTAAACTTATGATAACAATATTACTTATAATTATTGCATTTGGGGTATTAATTTTCTTTCACGAGTTTGGACATTTTGTTGTAGCTAAACTTTTAGGTATTAAAGTATTACAATTTTCGTTTGGACTAGGTAAAGAAATATTAGGTAAGACAATAAAGGATACAAGATATTCTTTATGTGTTTTACCAATAGGTGGTGCAGTAAAACTTAAAGGAGAAAATATTGAAGAACTTGACCTTGAGCCAGACAGCTTTTTTGGTAAAAAATGGTATCAAAGAATGTTTGTAGTTTCTATGGGCCCGTTGATGAACTATTTTCTTGCTGTGGTATTATTTAGCTTACTTGCATATTTTTATGGTGTTACAAATTTTTCTAGTGAACCTGTAATAGGCGAAGTTATTGAAGGTAAACCTGCGTTCACAGCTGGGTTTAAATCAAAAGATAGAATTCTTAAAATTAATGATATTGAAATAACCTCATGGACACAAATGGCTGATATTATACACAACTCTGCGGGAAAAGAACTAAAATTTGAGGTTTTACGAAACGATGAAAAAATAATTATCAAAGTTACCCCAGAATTTGACGAAACAATTAATAAAGGAGTTGTAGGGATCACTCCTTCTTACGAAGTTAAAAAAGTAAGTTTTTTAAAGGCAGTAGAAATTGGTTTTTCACAACCAATTTTTTTAAGTATATATTCGATTGGATATTTATATGACAAGCTTAAAAAATTACAAAAACCAGAACTTGCTGGTCCTGTAGGTGTGTTCCAAGTATTATCAAGATCTGCAAAAAGTGGTATTGAAAATTTTTTGTATACGGTAGCAATTATTTCTACAATGCTTGGATTATTTAATTTGTTCCCGATACCAATTCTTGATGGCGGACATATTTTGTTTTGTATTATTGAAGGAATAACGAGAAAAATGCCGTCAAAAAAAACTTTTGAAATAGCAAATTTTATTGGCCTTTCAATAATAATATTTATATTTTTGTTTGCAACTTATAACGATATCCTAAGAATAATGTATAAAAAATAAATCGTTATAGATGAAAAAAATAAGAGTGTTAGCTGTTATACCAGCGAGGTATGCTTCTACTCGACTTCCTGGTAAACCTCTATCCTTAATAGGTGATAAAACTATGATACAATGGGTTTATGAAAATGTTAAAAAATGTGAGTTGATAGATAAAGTAGTTGTTGCTACAGATGATATACGTATATATAACCATGTAAAACATTTTGGTGCAGAAGTAATGATGACATCAAAGAAACATAGAAGTGGTTCTGACAGAGTTGCAGAAGTTGCAAAAAAAATATATTCAGATATTATATTGAATGTCCAGGCAGATGAACCATTGATTTCTAAAAATGTTTTGTACAAGACTATTATGGAATGTATTAAAAACAAAAAGGTTGGTGTTGTGACACCAATATGCAGAGTTGAATATTACAGCGAACTGTTTGATCCAAATTTTGTAAAAGTTGTTGTTGACAAAAACTTTTTTGCATTATATTTTAGCAGGTCTGTTATACCTTTTGTAAGAGATAGCTTTTGTTTTCAACAACAAAATTTTGTAATAAAAGATAATGAGATAATTGAAAAGATAAGTTTTTACCGACACATAGGAGTTTATGTGTTTAGAAGAAACTTTTTGTTTAAATTTCTTTCTTTACCACAAGGGAAACTTGAGAGAGTTGAAAAACTTGAACAACTGCGTATATTAGAACATGGATATAAAATAAAAACTGTGTTAGTAGATGAAAGTCCTATTAATGTTGATACTGAAGAAGATTTAAAAAAAGTAAGGGAAATTATTAAAAAAAGGTATGAAAGTAGTAGAAGTAAAAAATATAAAAATTGGTAAAGGTCAACCTTTGGTTTTGATTGCTGGGCCGTGCGTTATAGAGTCTGAAAAAATCACTTTGTTGGTTGCAGAAAAAATTAAAAATATCTCTGAAAAACTTAAAATACCATTTATTTTTAAATCTTCATACGATAAATCAAATCGTTCATCAGTAGAAAACTATCGTGGTCCCGGATTAAAAAAAGGTTTAGAAATACTTAAAAAAGTTAAAGAAGAATTTGACATACCAGTATTGTCAGATGTACATTGTAAGACAGAGATTCCTTATGCAGCAGAAGTTTTGGATGTTATTCAGATACCTGCGTTTCTTTGTATGCAGACAGATATAGTTGTTGAAGCTGCAAAAACACAAAAAGTGTTAAACATTAAAAAAGGACAATTTTTAGCACCACAGGATATAAGAAAACCTGTCTCAAAAGCACTTTCAGTTGGGAACGACAAAATTTTGCTCACAGAACGAGGTACAGTTTTTGGATATAATAATATGATATTTGATATTCGTAGTATACCGATAATGCAACAAGTTGGTTTTCCAGTGATAGTAGATGTTACACACATAGTTCGTATCCCAGGGCCTACATCTAAAGAATCTGCCGGTGGTGAACCACAATATAT
Source organism: uncultured Elusimicrobia bacterium (assembly GCA_964561135.1). Taxonomy (GTDB): domain Bacteria; phylum Elusimicrobiota; class Endomicrobiia; order DTEH01; family DTEH01; genus JANXDG01. Next base: position 34,597 of record CAZLOB010000032.1, read on the forward strand.
CTCAACATATTGTTATGCTGCTGTTGCAGCAGGTGCAAACGGATTGTTTATAGAAACACATCCTAACCCGCAGGAAGCTTTATGTGATGCTGCAAGTATGCTCAAACTTGATTTTCTTGAAGAGATACTAGAAAGATGTATAGAAATATATAAGGTTGTTAACAGAATTAAACTTTAAAGGAGGGATAAAATATGACAAAAATAAAAGATGAAATTGAAAGAATACACAGAGATATACACAAAATAATCCTTTCTTCGGATATAAAAAACAAATACAGGTTGATACCTTACATAGCACGATGGGCTGCCGAACTAAAATATAAAGAAGAATATAAAGACTTGCTTGATAGTGAAAGGATTAATATTGCGATACACGATGTTTTAACCGGTAAAGTTACAATTGAGGATATTAAAAAACTGCCTCCATTGAAAGAAAGAAAGAAATTAAGTGTCTTACAATTAGAAACATTAACAAAAATTGAAGAAGAAAAAAAGCAAAAAAGTAAAGATAAGAAATGAAGAAAAATATTGTTGTAGGTATCACAGCAGGTATAGCTATATATAAAGTTTGTTCGTTAATAAGACAACTTAAAAAAAATGGTTATAATATAAAATGTATAATGACTGAAAATGCAACAAAACTCATCTCACCATTATTGCTTCAAGAACTATCTGAAGAAAAAGTTTATACACAAATGTTTTCCGAATATGAATACACACCGACACATATCTCTTTATCTGACTGGGCTGATTTAATTATTGTTGTACCTTGTAGTTGTAATACTATTTCAAAACTTGCAACAGGTAAAACAGAAGATTTGTTAACTTGTACAATTTTTGCTGCTGATTTTAAAAAAACAAAAGTTTTGTTATGCCCATCTATGAATTCAAACATGTGGCAACATCCTATTACACAACAGAATGTTAAGTTATTAAAAAAAATTGGGTATTATATCTTAGAACCTGAAAAAGGTGAGCTTTTATGTAAAAAAGTTGGCGTTGGAAGGTTGCCTTCAATAGAAAAAATTGTAAAATATATTAAAAAAATTTTAAGTTAACTTATGTATGCAGAAAATTGTTCTTATCACAACTGGTCCCACAAGAGAGTTTATAGATCCGATAAGGTTTATTTCAAACTTATCTTCAGGTAAATTAGGATATCATATTGCTAAACAGTTTATAAAAAATAAATATAAAACTATAATTGTAAGCGGTCCTACGGATATAAAATATCCTAAAAATTGGAAAGTTTATTATGTACAAACAGCAGAACAAATGTTTAATATTGTAAAAAATTTGTTACCTAAAATAGATGTTTTTATTTCTACAGCAGCTGTTTGCGATTTTAAACCAGAAAAAGTTTTTGTTGAAAAAATTAAAAAAAAGAAGAAAATAAGATTGTCTTTAGTATCAACAACTGATATTCTTGAATATGTTGGTAAAAACAAAGAAGTTTCACAAGTTGTTGTAGGGTTTGCATTGGAAACTGATAAAAAGAAAGCTTTAATCTATGCGAAAGAGAAATTGTACAAAAAAAATTTAGATTTAATTGTTTTAAATACAAAAGAAACTTTTGGTAGCGATTTTATAAAACCAACAATAATCTATTCTGACGGAAAAATACAAAAGTTTAAAAAAATGAAGAAAGAAAAGTTTGCAAAGTTAATATTTTGTTTAACAGAAAATTTGTTAAAAAGAAAAAAGTTATGAATAATATAGAACGGATAAAATTAAACCTTAGATTACAAAAACTTTTATCCGGTATAGATGGTCTTTATTTAGGCAAGAGATTAATGAAAACAGATTCTAAAAACAAAAAAAGTAAAACAAAGGAAGAAATGTTGGTAGAGTTAGAAGAAGAAGTAAAAAATTGTAAAAAATGTATGTTATACAAAACAAAAGTTAAATCTGTTTTTGGTGAAGGTGATCCTGATACAAAACTTATGTTTGTTGGTGAAGGACCTGGCTTTGAAGAAGATAAACAAGGTAGACCATTTGTAGGTGCAGCAGGTGAGTTGTTAACAAAAATTATTTCAGCGATGGGGCTTACAAGAGAAAAAGTTTATATTACAAATGTTGTAAAATGTCATCCGTTAAGAATTCCTGATCCGTACTTAAGAAACAATGATAGACCACCAACTAAACAAGAAATTGAAAGTTGTATACCCTATCTTAAAAAACAGATTATGATAATTCGTCCAAGGATTATTTGTTGTTTAGGTTCTACAGCTGCTACTGTGTTAACAAAAAAAGAGGAACCTATAAGCGAGTTAAGAGGGAAAATCTTTAAATATGAAGAAATACCTGAAATAGAAATTGTTCCAACTTATCATCCAGCAGCATTGTTGAGAAATCCTTCATTAAAACCTTTGGTTTGGAAAGATATGAAACTTATTATGAAAATTTTGGGGTTAAAATGATATGTTTTGTAATATAGTCTTTCCAATTCCATTACAACAAAAATTTGTTTATTTTTTGCCAGAACAAATAATTAAACAATTTTCTAATAACGAGATAAGAAGTTTGGTTGGAAGTAGAGCAATAGTAGATTTTGGCCCAAAAAAAGATGTTATTGGTGTGATTGTCGATGTTAAAGAAAAAGTGGAGTTTGATAAAAACATAAAACCAGTAAAAACTATATTTGATACGAAACCTTTGTTTAGTTTTGAACAACTTGAGTTTGCAAAAAAAATAGCTAATAAATATTTTGTTTCTTTAGGTATGGTTTTAAACCAGTTTTTTCCATACGAGGAAAAAGTAAAGTTTACACAAAGTATAATAGTTTCTCAAAATGTAAAAAGAGTAAAACTGGATGTAAATGTTAAATATCTGGAGTTTATAAAAGATAAAAAACTGTTGGTATTTGATACTATAAACGAAAAATTTTTGTTTTATACTAACATTATTTTTGATATAATAAATAAAGAAAAACAACTTATTATTTTGTTTCCTTCAAACGTTTATCTTATAGATTTTTGGAAATTTTTATTAAAAAACATTAATGGTGAATCTGTTTTATTAGTGAAATCAAAAGTTATGTTATACACTGGCGAGTTGCCTGTTAAAGAAAGGTTTAGAGTTTGGCAGTTGTTAAGAAACAAACAAATAAATGTTGTATTAGCGACAAAAGTTGGTGCGTTTTTACCGTTTGAAAATGTGACAAATGTTGTGATAGATGAAGCTGATTCCTTAGGGTATAAAAATCAAGAAGTGCCCATGTATCATGCTTGTGATATTGTTCAAGAAAGAGTTAAAACTTATAACATAGTTCTTAATTATAGTTTTTTTATACCGTCAGCAGAATTTTTTTATAAAAACAGAAAAAGTGTAAAATTTATAAAAAGTTGTGATAATTTAGCAAAAATAAAAGTTGTAAAAGGTGAACTTAAGAAAATAATTTTGGAAAATATTTACAAGTTTAAACAAACAGTCGTTATATTTCCTTATAAAGGTTATGCAAGGTTTTGTGTGTGTTGTATATGCAAACACAAAATACCAATTAAAAAAATGGTTTCTGAAGGATTTTTATGTCCCAAATGTGGGAGTAAGTATTATGAATTACGTGGTACAGGGATACAAAAGTTTGTACAAAAATTGTATGACATTAATAAAAACTTAACAATAGAATATATTGATTCAACTTTGAATACAAAAAAAATTGAAAAAATTATTAACGATTTTAATAACGAAAAAATAGATGTTTTAGTTGCAACACCGCTGTTGTTTAATTATATTTACAGAATAAGTTTCGCTAATGTTAAAAGTGTATATTTTGTATGCTTAGATAGTTTATTATATAGTGGGTCGTATCTTTGTTATGAAAATGTTTACAGGTTTATAACATTATGCAAGGTTTTGTTAAATAGTTATAACATTGCTGATGGAGAAATTTGTTTAGAAATATTTCATCAAAAAGAATATAATGATGTATTACTTTCGGAGATAAAAGTTTTTTTCAAAAAAGAATTAAAAATAAGAAAAGAACTTTGTTTCCCACCATTTTGTGAAGTTATAAAGATCACTTTAGTGAGTAAGAATAAAAATAAGCTTGAAGATATAATTGATATTGCAAAAGAAAAAATACGCTCTGTTTATTTGATAGAAGATATAATAAGTGAAGATAAAATGTTTAAGGTTGAAATTTTTATAAAAATGGACAAAAATTTTGAATACCAAATGGTGCAAATTAAAGAGTTAATTTTGTCAAAGTTTGATGTGAGATTTGACAAAGTTTATGTAGAATACAATCCTGTTTTGTAATTAGTGTTGAAATAAAAGTTTTATTTTTATAAAAGAGAAACACTATGAAAATAAAACTTAATCCAAAAATGTATTACAAACTTATCAATCATGGGCCATGTTGTTTGATAACTTCTGGGAATGAAAATATTAAAAATGTAGCGCCGATCGCTTGGGTTACACCCTTAAATGATGATCCACCGTTGGTGGTTATTTGTGTTTCATCCACACATTATACTGCTGAACTTATAAATAAATATAAAGAGTTTGTTATAAATGTGCCAAGTGTGAATCTGATTGAAGAAATTAAACTTGCTGGAAAAATATCTGGTAGGAAGAAAAACAAGTTTGAAATGTTAAAATTAACTGTTGAAGAAGGTGTTGAAGTAAAAACAGTTCATATAAAAGAATGTATAGGATTTATAGAAGCAAAATTAGTTGATAAAAAAGAGTATGACGGTGTGATACTTTTTGTTGGTAAAGTTGTCCACTGTGAAGTTGAGAAAGATGTTTTTGATGGTGAAAATTTGGTTCCTGAGAAAGCAAAAACAATACATCATGTTGGTGGTAACAAATTTTTTGTTTCATCAAAGATTATTTAATAATGGAAAGGAGTAAAAAATGAAAAAATATTTTTTGTTAACCCCGGGACCAACTCCAGTACCCCCTGAAGTCGCATCTGCTGAAGCTCAACCTATATTACATCATAGAACAACTGAATTTGGTAAAATATTTATCGATGTTATTGATGGAATGAAATATGTGTTCCAAACAAAGAACGATGTTTTAATGGTTACAGGTTCAGGGACTGCTGCTATGGAAGCTTCAGTGGTAAACTTGTTATCTGCTGGTGATGAAGTTATAGTAGCATCATGTGGGAATTTTGGAGATAGATGGGAGAACATTTGCAATGCTTACGGAGTCAAAGTGCATAAAGTTGCAGTTGAATGGGGGCAGGCAATTAATCCTGTTGATATTGAAGAAATTCTTAAGAAAAACAAAAATATTAAAGCTGTGTTTACTACACATACGGAAACTTCAACTGGTATTGTTAATGATATAGAAACAATTGGTAAAATAGTAAAAGATACAGAAGCTGTGTTAGTAGTGGACACTGTAAGTGGTCTAGTAAATCAAAAATTTTTAACTGATGACTGGTATGTTGATGTTGCAGTGACAGGTTCACAGAAAGGTCTTATGTCTCCACCGGGATTATCTTTTGTTACTGTTAGTCCAAAAGCATGGCAGTTAGTAGAAAAATCAACTTTACCAAAGTTTTATTTTGATTTTAAAAGGATGAGAAAATCAATTGATAACAAAGAAACACCCTTTACCCCTGCTGTTTCTTTAGTTGTTGCTATCCATAAAGCAATAGAAATGATAAAAGAAAAGACTTTAGAAAAAATATGGTATGATACAGAAAAACTTGCAAAAGCTGTCCGTGCAGCTGTAAAATCTATGGGATTAAAAATTTTCTGTGATGAGAACCATATAAGCAATATTGTAACGCCTATTTCTATGCCTGAAGGTGTTGATGGGCAAAAAGTTGTAAAAACATTAAGAGAGGAATTTGGTATTTCAATAGCAGGAGGACAATCTAAACTTAAAGGAAAGATTGTTCGTATAGCACATATGGGATATATAGACAAAACAGATTTAGTTGTAGGTATTTCATTTTTAGAGCTTGTGTTAAGAAGGTTTGGTGTGAATATTGAAGTTGGCAGTGGAGTGAAGACTTTTCAGGAAGTTTTGGAGGCAAAATAAAAAGGAGACAGAATATGAAAAAGTATAAGGTTTTAATGACATATAAAAATACTGAAGGATTAGAAAAACTTTTACACCATCCTGAAATACAAGTTGATATTAAACCTAAGCCAACTCAAGAAGAGTTAGCTAATATAGTGAAAGATTACGATTGTTTGTTAATCCGTTCTGAAGTAAAGGTTACAAAGGAAGTAATTGATGCATCTGAGAAACTTAAGCTTGTATGTCGTGCAGGGACTGGTGTTGATAATGTAGATTTACAATATGCTACGAAAAAAGGTGTGATAGTTATGAATGTCCCTGGCGGGAATACGATTTCTGCATGTGAACATACAATTGGTTTGATTCTTGCAATGATGCGAAATATACCTCAAGCATATGTTTCTTTAAAATCTGGCAAATGGGAAAGAGAAAAGTTCACAGGTAATGAACTTCAAGGTAAAACTTTAGGGTTGATCGGTTTAGGACGAATTGGTTCTGAAGTTGCTAAAAGAATGAAAGCGTTTGATATGAAAGTTATAGCTTATGATCCGTATGTGTCAGAAGAGTATGCGAAACAGATTGGTGTTGAACTAAAATCTTTTGAAGAAGTAATAAAAGAAGCAGATATTATTTCTTTACATGTGCCAAAGACGGAAGAAACTAAAAATTTGATAAATAAAGATGTTATGATGAAAATGAAAGATGGTGTTTGTATTGTAAACTGTGCCCGTGGAGGAATCGTTAACGAAAATGATTTATATGAAATGTTAAAATCTAAAAAAGTTGCAGCTGCTGCGTTGGATGTTTTTGAAAACGAGCCGATTACAAGTTCGCCATTGTTTGAACTTGATAATGTTATAGTTACGCCTCATTTAGGTGCTTCCACTGAAGAAGCACAAATAAAAATTGCAAAAGAAGTCGCTGATATGATAATAGACTTTTTTATCAATGGTATAATTAGGAATGCTGTTAATATTCCTTCTATAGATAAAGAAACTTATAACAAATTAGCTCCATACATAACTTTGTTAGAAAAAGTTGGTGTTTTACAAAGTAAACTTTTAGAAGGTGCAGTAAAAGAAATTTATATTCAGTACATTGGGCCTGTTTTCCAACAGTTAAATACATATATCCTTACTTCAGCTTATGTAAGAAGATTCTTATCTAATTTTGTTGATATCTCACTTAATTATGTTAACGCACAGGTTGTTGCAAAAGAAAGAGGGATCCTTGTTAAAGAAACAAAAATTGCCGAAGGTAAAGAATATAAAGAATATATTAATGTTATTGTGAAGACAACTAAACAAGAAAATTCTATATCTGCAGTTGTTATTAATAATAACGATTATCGTATTGTTGAGATTAACGGTATGGATTGCGATGTAGAACCTGAAGGAAAAATTATTATACTTTCTAATATAGACAAACCAGGAATAATTGGTAAAATAGGAACAATTTTAGGTGATAATAACATAAACATAGGCAAAATGTTTGTTGCAAGAAGAACAGTTGGTGGCGATGCGTTTACTTTTATAAATATTGACAACGATCTTACATGTGAATTAATAGAAAAAATAAAACAAGTTTCAGGAGTAAAAGAAGCAAAATTTGTTAATCTATGAATGATAAAAAAGCAATATTACAGATTAAAAATCTTACAAAAATTTATAAAAAACATAAGTTTGTATCTATAAAAAAAACTGTTGGTGTTGAAAGTTTGAACTTAGAGATTTTTGAAAACGAAATTTTTGGTTTGTTAGGTCTGAATGGTTCCGGAAAAACAACTGTTATAAAATTGATACTAGGGTTGTTGAAACCTGATGAAGGAGAAATTTATTTTCTTGACAAAAGACTGCCTGATTGGAAAATTAATAAATATATTGGCTATTTACCTGAAATGGTGAGTTTTAACAAAAATTTTTCTGGCTACGAATTGTTAAAATTTTATTCAAAACTTACAAATCTTGTAGATGAACAAAGATTGAATAAGATAATAAAGTTTGTAAAGCTTGAGAACGATATTCATCGTAAAGTGTCTGATTATTCAAAAGGTATGATACAAAGGTTAGGTATAGCACAAGCTATTCTTCATGATCCTTATCTTTTGATTTTTGACGAACCTACAAGCGGATTAGACCCTGTAGGTATAAAAGAAATAAGGGATTTTATATTGGAGTTAAAGTCTCAAGGTAAAACAATATTTTTTTCTTCACATTTAATTTCTGAACTTGAGAAAGTTTGTGATCGTGTTGGGATAATACACAAAGGGAAAGTTATACGTATAGTGGACAATAGTGAATGGCAAAACATACCCTTAGAAGAAATTTTTATTAACACAATTACACAAAATTAAATAAAAGGAGAAAGTTGTGAAAAAAAATATAATATTTATAACAACACTTTTTTTGTTAAATCACAACTTATTTTCGGTTGTTGTTGACAAAGTTATTGTAAGAGTTAACAAAGAGAATATTATGAAGTCAGAGTTTGATAAACTTTACAACGCAGCAGTTGAACAACTAAAACAGCTTTCATCTAAAGAAATTTCTAAAGAAGAAGAAGAAATGTTAAAACAAAAAGTTTTAGATCATCTTATTGCACAAAAGTTGTTGCTTCAAGAAGCTAAAAGAAGAAATTTAAAAGTTACAAAACGTGAACTTGAGGAAGGAATAAAAACAATAAAGTCAAGGTTCCCATCAGACCAGATGTTCCAACTCGAACTAAAAAAAGAAAATCTTACTGAGAAACAATTTCAAAAACAACTTGAAGAACAAATAATGGTGTTGAAACTTGTTGATGAAGTGGTGAAGAAAAATGTCGTTCAGCCTACAGAAAAAGATGCAAAAGAGTTGTTTAATAAACTTGTTAGATATATTGAAAAAAAAGATATTAAAGATGTGAAAGAAGAAGAACAAGAAGAATTCAAACTTTTAGCACAGCTTGTTCAACGATATTTTGATGAACAAGTACGTGTTAGACATATTTTGGTAAGAGTTGATGCTAATGCAAGTCAAAAAGAAAAAGAAGAGGCAAAAAAGAAAATTTTAGAAATAAAATCAAAGATTGATAAAGGAGAAGATTTTGCTACATTAGCACAAAAATTTTCTGAAGATTCTGGCAGTAGAGAACGTGGTGGTGATTTAGGGTTTATTGCTAAAGGTGATACTGTTGAAGAATTTGAAAAAGTTGCTTTTTCTTTAAAAGAGGGTGAGGTTAGTGATGTTGTAGAAACAAAATTTGGGTATCACATAATCAAAGTTATAGAAAAAAGGCCAAAAAGAAAACCTGATTTTGAACAAATTAAAGAAGATCTGTTGCAATATTTATTAAGAAAAAATGCTGAGAAATGTTATGACGAGTTTGTTGAAAGTTTAAAGAAAAAAGCTGATATTCAATATTTTGAAAAATAAAATAGCTGTATGGATAAATACTTGTTGGTTATTAGTTGTGGCGAAGTTTTAGGTATTAGTTACGAACTTGTTTTAAAAATATCTAAGTTTTTAGAAAACAACAGATTTCTTATACCTGTTTTAGTGGGTAATTTAAAATGGTTAAAGTATGTATCTAAAAAAATAAATACAGGCTTATCTTTTTTAGTAGTAAACGAAGAGATATTAGCTACAACTCAAAAACTCGTCTTGCCAAAACAGAAATGTTTATTGATAGATGTTTTACCAAATTATGATATTTTTACTTTAAAAAGAAATTCTGGCGAAGTTTCAATCTGTACATTAGAAAAAACTGTTGATTTAATTCACTTATTTATTAAATTTAAGAAAAAGTTTTGTTTATTGACCATGCCTGTATCGAAAAAAAATATACAAAAATATAATAAAAATTTTGTTGGACATACAGAATTTTTTGCAAAAAAATTTGATATTTCTTTATACAATGTATCTATGCTAATGGAAGGAGAAGATAAAGATAGAAATTTGTATAGAGTTTTAATGTTGACAAGACATATTCCTTTAAAAGATGTTGTTAAAAATTTAGATGTTGAAAAAAGTGTTGTTCAAATAAAAAATGTTGTAAATTTTATTGACAAGTATGAAAAGATAAAAGTAAATAATATTTTCTTATGTGGAGTTAATCCACACAATGGAGATAATGGTGCTATAGGTAAAGAAGAAATAACGGTTTTTCCAGAAATAGTTAAGAAATTAAAATCTACTTTATACAATAAAAAAATTTTTTATCCATACTCAGCTGCAGATGCTTTTAATTATGTTAGATGCAAAAAAGATTCTTTAATTGTGTGTATATATCATGACCAGGCAATGTTGCCATTGAAACTTTTGTGTGGTTATAAGATTACAAATATTACTGTAGGATTACCATTTTTACGAGTTTCTCCAGGACATGGTACAGCTGAAAATATTATGTTTAAAAATTCTGCTGATCTTTCAGGAGTAAAATTTTGTATTGAAAAGCTTCAAGAGTTTTTAAATAATGTTAAAGAAAAATATTAAGATAAGAAAAGTTCAGATATTTGACCTTGGCGAAATTTACGAGATTGAGAAAGAAAATTTTAAAGTTTGTTGGACTAAAGAATTTATACAGTTTAACATTCAGTTATTTGATCACATAAGAAAATTCTATGTTGCGACAGATGCTGAGACAAACAAAATTGTTGGGTATATAATTTGTTGGTTATCAGACAAGACAGCTCATATTTACAATCTCGCTGTAAAAAAAGAATATCAAAACTGTGGAATTGGTAGTAGATTATTAGAATATTTGTTAGAAGATTTGAAAAAAGAAGGAATAAAAACGGTTGTTCTGGAAGTGAGAAAAAGTAATCAGAAAGCAATTTATTTATATAAAAAATTTAATTTTGTCGAAATAGATGTTTTAGTTAAATTTTATCCTGATGGCGAAGATGCTTTATATATGATAAAAGATTTGTAATGAATAGTTTCAAGTTCATAGTCAATAAGTTAATAACAAAAGTAGGAGCAGGTTATGAGGATTAAATATAGTAAAAAAATTTTGTCGTTACCACCATATTTATTTATTGAACTTGATAAAAAAAAGAGACAGTTGGAACAAAAAGGTGTTGACATAATTTCGTTAGGCGTAGGAGATCCTGATTTACCTACACCTAAACACATTGTTGAAGTAATGAAAAAAGCTGTTGAAGATCCTAAAAATCATCGTTATCCTTTTGGTAAAGGGATAAAAGAATTTTGTGATGCGGTAGCTAATTGGTATAAAAAAAGGTTTAATGTTGAACTTGATCCTGAAACAGAGATACATTCGCTTATAGGTTCAAAAGAAGGGATTGCTCATCTTCCGTTAGCTTTTGTTGATGAAGGTGATTATGTATTAGTTCCTGAACCGGGGTATCCTGTGTACCAATCATCGGTTATATTTGCAGGTGGAGAAATTTTTTATATGTCTTTAAAAGAAGAAAACAAGTTTTTAGTTGATTTTGATTCAATACCAAAAGAAGTTTTAAATAAAACAAAACTTATGTTTTTAAATTATCCAAATAATCCAACAACACAAGTCGCAACAAAAGAATTTTTTGAAAAAGTGGTAGATATCGCAAAAAGGTACAACATAATTGTTGTACATGATTGTGCATATTCAGAGATATATTTTGAAGAACCGCCAATTAGTTTTCTTGAAGTTGAAGGAGCAAAAGATGTTGGTATTGAATTTCATTCGTTGTCAAAAACATACAATATGACAGGCTGGAGGATAGGTTTTGTTTGTGGTAATAAAGACATAATTGCTGGATTGTCAAAAGTAAAAGACAATTTTGATTCAGGAGTTTTTACAGCAATACAGGAAGCAGCAGTAGCTGCATTAGAAGGACCACAAGATTGTGTTGAAGAAATGAGAAAAATATATAAAGAAAGAAGAGATGTTTTAATAGATGGACTTAAAAAACTTGGTCTTGAAGTATTTTTTCCAAAAGCAACTTTTTATGTATGGTGTAAAATACCAAAAAATGAAACTTCTATATCTTTTGCAGAGAAGTTGTTATCTGTTGGTGTTGTTTGTACGCCGGGTGTTGGTATGGGGAAAAGTGGGGAAGGATATGTAAGGTTTGCTTTAACAGTTGACAAAAAAAGAATTGAAGAAGCTGTTGAAAGAATGAAAAAAGTGTTGTAATTAAAGAATGCATAGTGTATATATAGGATTAGGTTCAAATCTTAAAGATAGGTTCACAAATATAAAAATAGCTTTATATCACTTAAGTACTCTTGGCAAAATTGTCAAAAAATCTTCTTTATATAAAAGCTCGCCAGTTGAATATAAACGTCAGCCATACTTCTTAAACTGTGTTGTGAAACTTGTCACTAAATTGTCCCCTTATAAATTGTTAAAAAAATTAAAAGATATAGAAAAAAAGATGGGTAGAAAAAAGACAAAAAAAAGATTCCAACCACGAATTATTGATTTGGATATCTTGTTGTACGACAGAAAAATTATAAAAAAGAAAAGCTTAATAATCCCTCATGAAAAATTGCATAAAAGAAAATTTGTTTTATGGCCGCTTGCTGAAATAGCACCAAATTTTGTTCACCCTGTGTTAAAGAAAAAGATTAAAGAGATTAAAAATGAATTAAGAGATCCGTCCCAAAAAATATGGCGAATATATAAGTGATTTATATTTCTTTCTTTTCAATTTCTTTTACTTCAATATAAGTTTTTAGTCCGTTTTTTGATAAAAGTTCTAAGAACGGATCTGGATCTAATTCTTCAACATTTACCATTTTTCTAACATCCCATATACCTTTTGCAACAAGTATCGCTGCCACTACTGGAGGAACTCCAGCAGTATAACATATTGCATGAGATTCAACTTCCTTCCATACTTCTTGATGATCACAAATTAAATATATTACCATTTCTCTATGTTTACCATCTTTTTTTCCGACAATAAAATTGCCAATCCATTCAACACCTGTATAATTTGGCCCTGCTAATGAAGCAGGATCCGGTAATAACGCTTTGAGTAGTCTTAAAGGAATAACTTCTCTACCATCATGTGTTTTAACAGGTATGTGTGATGTTAAACCTAAATTTTTTAAAGTGTTAAAAACATTTAAATAATGGTCAGAAAAATACATCCAAAATCTTATTGTATTTATATCCATAAGTTGTGATAATGAATGTATTTCATCATGCCCGTTAAGATATACTGTATATCTACCTAAACCTGGTAAATCAAATTCTCTTTTGATAGTATGCACAGGTTCACAGACCCATTTTTTGTCAACCCAAACCCATGCTTTTATAAATTCTCTAAAATTTATCTCAGGATCAAAATTTGTAGCAAAAAATTTTCCATGATTGCCAGCATTAACATCAACAATATCTACTGTTTCAATTGTGTCAAAATAATGTTTTTTAGCATATGCAGTATAAGCGTTTACTATTCCAGGGTCTGCACCAACTGAAAGTATCGCTGTTATACCTTTTTGTTCACAAAGTGGTTTTCGTTTCCATTCATAATTAGCATACCATGGTGGATCTTCACAAGGTTTGTCAGGTTCTTCATGTATTGCAGTATCAAAATATGCAGCGCCTGTTTCTATACATGCGTGTAAAACAGGCATGTTTAAATATGATTGACCAAGTTGGATCACCATCTCAGATTTTGTTTCTTTAATAAGTTTTATAACATCTTCTGTTTTTGTTGCGTCAATTTGTTTTGAATAAATTTTTTTTGATGGATCTTTTATATTTCCTTTTCTTTTTATACTTTCAATAATTTTATCACATTTTGATTGTGTCCTTGAAGCGATACATAGGTCTCCTAAAATATCGTTATTCATTGCGACTTTATGTGCAGCAACATGTGCTACTCCACCTGCTCCTATTATTAGTACATTTTTTCTTGACATATTGTATCACCTCCTTTTTTAAAGTTTAATTCTGTACTTATGACAAATTATATAAAAAGTCTTCGTAAGAAAATTTTCTTACAACTTCTATCTGCCCATTCAACCTTTTTACAACAATAGAAGGCATTTGTAATCCGTTAAACCAATTTTTTTTAACCATAGTATACCCGGCAGCATCTTGGATTCTTATTATATCACCAACTTTTAGTTTTTTATCAAAATTATAAATTCCAAACACATCACCTGCTAAACATGACCTACCAGCAATCATGTATTTATATTTTCCTTCAGGCGAAGTTTTTAGTTTTGCTGGAGTTCTATAAATTAAAATATCAAGCATATGTGCTTCAGTTGAGGCGTCAACAATAGCAATATCTATCTCGTTGTGGACAATATCCACAACTTGGCAGACAAGTTCTCCACATTCTGTAATTACAGCTTCACCAGGTTCTAAATAAATCTGTACTTTAAATTTTTTTGAAAACCACAAAAGTTTTTTTGCAAATTCTTTTAACGGATATTCTTTTTTTGTAAAGTATATTCCGCCACCTAAACTTACCCAGTCAACTTTTGATAAGACAAATTCGTAATTTTCTGCTATGTAATCCAAGTTTTTTGAAAAGTTTTCAAAATTGTCGTTTTCACAATTAAAATGAAACATCACTCCATCAATTAAATTTAACCCCTCTTTAATAGCATTTTTATCCACAACCCCTAATCTTGAGAATCGTCTTGCAGGATCAGCTAAGTCATATTGAGAATAACTTACTTTTGGATTAATTCTTAATCCTATCTCCAAATCTTTTACTTCATTATAAAATTTTTTTAGTTGGGAAACAGAATTAAAAATTATTGTTTTTGCATATTTTTTTATTTCTTTTATTTCTTCTAATTTGTATCCCACACAATATGCATGTGTTTCTTTACCAAACTTTTCGTATCCAAGCCGTGTTTCGTATAAAGAACTGCTTGTTGTACCATCTAAATATTCACGTATCAAATTAAAAACGCTCCATGTTGAGAAACATTTCAGCGCTAAAAGTACTTTTACACCTGTTTTCTTTTTTAGCCACAAAATTTTTTTTAAGTTGTGCAACAATTTTTTTTCGTCAATTAAATAATATGGTGTTTCAAGTTTTGTTTTCATACTCAAAAATTCTATAAAATAAAAAAATTTTTTTCAAGATAAAAATTAAAAAAATTTTTTTTGATAACTATTGAAAATAAGAAAATAAAAATATATGAAATTGACAAATTTTTAAAAAATTTTTAAGTCTAGTAATCAATGAGAAAAAGTCAAAATTTTACACCTTTACTTGATACATTACTTAATCATGCGTATAACAAAGTCGTTTCTTTTCACACACCTGGTCATAAAAATGGTGCAGGCATCCTACCTAAATTAAGAGATTTTACAAAAAGAAATGTTTATTATTTAGATGTAACAGTTTTTCCTGAAGTTGATTCGTTACACGATCCAGTAAGTTGTATAAAACATGCACAAGAGTTAGCTGCAAAAGCATATAATAGTAAACATGCATTCTTTTTAGTTAACGGTTCTACTGTAGGCAATATTGCAATGTTGCTATCTGCGTGTGATCCTGGCGATTCCGTTATATTGTCACGTACCTGCCATAAGTCAGTTTTAGCAGGGATAATTTTAGCAGGTGTTTGGCCGATATGGATCAAACCAATTGTTGATCAAAAACGTGATATAATTTATGAAGTTTCTTCAAAAGAGATTGAGGAATATATTAAAAACTATCCCGAAGCAAAGGCTGTGTTTGTAACTTCACCAAACTACAATGGTGTATGTACAGATTTGATAAAAATCCAAGAAGTATGTAATAAATACAATAAGATTCTTTTAGTTGATGAAGCACATGGTCCTCATTTAAAGTTTCATCCTGACCTACCAGTGTCAGCAGCAGAAGTTAATGTAGACATGTTCGTTCATTCTATGCATAAAGTTTTGTCGGCTTTAAGTCAAGGTTCTATTTTACATTTTAAGTCAGATAAAATCGATATTAACAGAGTTAGACGTGTAGTTTCTATGTTACAAACCACAAGCCCAAATTATTTCATTTTAGCATCTATTGATGCGGCAAGGATGCAAATTGTTAAATACGGATTTAAAGTTTTCAATAAACTTATTAGATATTGTGAACAAGCACGCGAAGAAATTAATAAACTACCAAATATCTCTGTATTAACGAGAAAAGAAATTCAGTCAGAATATTATGATTTAGATCTAACAAAACTTACAATAAATGTTACAAAAACAGGATTGCCTGGATATAAAATTGAAGAAATCTTAGCAAAAGAATATAAAATACAAGTTGATTGTGCAGACATGTTTAACCTTGTTGCTATTTGTGGTTTTGGAACTGCAAAAGAAGATATTGAAAAACTTGTGTATGCTTTAGCTGATATATCGAAAAAATATTCAGGTAAACATAAATTTTGGGAACTTCAGTTACCACCGCTTACAACAGAAGTTGTCATGTTACCAAGAGATGCATTTTTTTCTTCTAACACAAAACGTGTTCCACTAAAAAAATCTGCTGGTTATATCTCAGCACAAGTTTTAACACCATATCCGCCAGGGTTGCCAATACTAACACCGGGCGAGCGTATAACAAAAGAAGTTGTTAGTTATTTAGAAGAACTTGCTTCGTTTACTGTACGTGTCTCAGGACAAGAAGGCGAATTGTTGAAAACTATAAAAGTTATAAAATAATTCTTTAATCCCTAATGTTATGAAAAAAAAGAGACAGAAGAAAAAAATAAAAGTTTTAAAAATTAAAAGAAAAGAAAGACTTTTGTTATCAAAAAAATTTATTGAAGAATGTAAACAGAAGTTGATAAAGAAATACGACGAATTGTTGAGCTTGCAAAAAAGTGCTGCTAATATATTGTTTGAAGAGAAAGGTGATGAAGCAGATATTGCTGATAGTGTATTAGGTAAAGAAATGGCTCAAGAACTTACTGATACTCAAAGAAAAATAATTGATTTAATAGCTTTGTCTTTAGAAAAAATTAACAAAGGAACTTATGGTATTTGTGAACATTGTGGTAAAATGATTAGTAAAAAAAGATTGATTGCGTTACCTTGGGCAAGATATTGTATCGAATGTCAAGATAATATTGAAAAATAGTTTTTAAAACTCTTGACAAAAGTTTTTTATTTTTTTATTAAAAAGCCTAATTATGAAACGTCGAGTTTCTTATGCAGATTTTATAGATATTCTTAATGGATTATTAGAAAAAGAACAGAAATTAATTTATTATCCTTTAAACAATGGTCATCTTTCCAACACTTCTGTTAATAAAGATTTAAAAAATTTTTCTCTCTTAAATATAAGAACTATTGAACCAATAAAACTGTTATTCTTTCCTGTAAAAGACAGTTTAGTGGATAAAATAGAGTTAAAACAACGAATTGGTGTTGGTATAAAATGGTGTGATATTCAAGCAATAAAAGTGCTAGATAAAATCTTTCTTAGTGATTATGTTGATGAGAGTTATAAAAACTATAGAGAACAAACTTTAATAATTACTACTGATTGTATAAATCCTCAACAAAACTGTTTTTGTAGTTTAGTTGGTGGCAAACCATATGTTGAACAAAAAGATGGTATAAGTGATTTAAATATATCTTTTGTTGATGATAATAATTTAATTTTAGAATCTTTTTCTTTAACTGGTGACAAATTTTTGCAAGAATATTTTAATAACTTTGACGAACCTACAAAAACAGAAGAATTACAGAGAGATAGTAATCGAGAAGTTGCAAATAAAAAAATTTTTAATCATAATATTGAATTTTTAAAAGAAGAAAATGAAAAATATTACAAAACTTTAAAACATACGTACGAATTTGATAAAATTTGGGATTCAGCATCAGAAAAATGTGTGCAATGTGGTGGGTGTAACTTTATCTGTCCAAGTTGTTATTGTTTTTTGATAAGAGAAGCTTCAGAATCTTTTGAGAACCAATTTAGGGACAAAGTATGGGATGTTTGCCATTTTACAGGTTATGCACGTGTAGCTGGCGGTGCTAATCCAAGAAAGTATAAGTATCAGAGGTTTAGAAATAGATATCAATGCAAGTTTGTATATAGATATGAAAACTTTGGTTTTTATGCATGTACAGGTTGTGGAAGATGTATTGATGTATGTCCTGCAAAAATTGATATAAGGAAAGTGATAAGAAGTTTAGTGTTAGCAAAAGGTGAGGAAGTGATTGTGAAAAAGTAGGTAGATTAGCAGTTAAAAGGTAGTTAAAAATCAAATGTGTAGGGCAATGCTTTAGCATTGCAAATGAAATATGAACATATATATACCAAAAAACTTCAAGATAATAAAAATTATTGAAGAAACACCTAATATAAAAACATTTACTTTAAAACCACTTAATGGAGAAAAATTTAGTTTTCAAACAGGCCAGTTTATAGAACTTACAGTTTATGGTGTTGGTGAAGCACCGTTTACTCCATCTTCATCACCATATAAAACTGAAACAATTGATGTTACAATAATGCGTGTTGGAAGAATGACCGAAGTTTTACATTCTTTGAGAGAAGGAGATATTGTTGGTATTAGAGGTCCTTATGGTAAAGGTTATCCTGTGGAAAAATTCGTAGGAAAAGAAGTCTTAATAATAGGAGGTGGTGTGGGGCTTGCTCCTTTGCGTTCTCTTTTGTTAACATTAATAGAAAGAATAAATGAGTTTAAAAGGATAATTCTATGTTATGGAGCAAGAACTCCTCAAGATGTTGTTTATAAATATTTATTCCCTGAATGGAAAAAAGTTAAAGGTTTAGAAATTTTACGCTCTGTTGACAAATGTAAGCCGGGAGAATGGGATGAAACTATTGGTGTAGTAACTTGTTTATTAGATAAAGTTCAAGTTGATATAAAAAATTGTGTTGCAGTAGTATGTGGCCCGCCGATTATGATGAAGTTTACAACTTTGAAACTTATTGATATGAATTTTTCTCCAGCACAGATTTATCTTTCAATGGAAAGGAATATGAGTTGTGGGTTAGGAAAGTGTGGACATTGTCAAATAGGAAGTTATTTTATTTGCAAAGATGGTCCTGTGTTTACTTGGGAGCAATTAAAAGATATACCGGAACCGTTTGAATAATAAAAAACTTGTAGGGCAATGCTTTAGCATTACTTATTTATTATAAAATATTATGACAAAAAGAATTTTTATAGATATAGAGAAATGTTATAGTTGTAAAGAATGTAAGGCGAAGTGTTCGTATTATTACCAACACTCGCAAACATTTAGAGATTTAGAAAAAGAAGAGTCGCAGAATAAAGGTTTTGAAAAATTTTTTTCAAAAGTTTTACAATACTACATATGTCGTAGGTGTGAAGATGCGTTTTGTATTACAGCATGTCCTAACGAAGCGTTGTTTAAAGATCACAATGGTATATTGCATAAAAGTTTGTTCAGATGTACTTCATGTAAAAGTTGTTTAGTTGCATGTCCTTTTGGTACTATTTATAAAGATGTTTTGGAATACAAAAGTTCACAATGTGATTTTTGTTTAACTCGTGCTGATGATAAAAATCCGCCTTTGTGTGTTGTCAGTTGTCCTGAAGGAGCAATACAATATGTTGAAATTGAACCAGATGAAAAACAAGATATTTATGAAATTAACAAAAATCTTGTTGCAAAAGTTAAAAAATGGATTTTAGAACCTACAAAGAAATAATATGAGCATAATTTATTATTTAATTTTTCCGGGATTTGTTTTCACTACAATATTTTCAATGATAGTATGCTGGTTTGATAGAAAACTTACTGCACGTTTGCAATGGCGTAAAGGTCCTCCATTGTTGCAAAATTTTTATGATTTATTCAAACTTTTTTCAAAAGAAGTTGTTATACCGGATAGCGCAAATAAAACATTGTTTGTTTTACCACTTATTATTGGATTATTTTCAACAGTGCTTGTTGCAACAATAGAATGGTTAGTAATAATTTTGCCTCAACATAGTTTTGTTGGTGATGTTGTAGTTGTTTTATATTTATTTATGATACCTTCGATAATGTTTATGATAAGTTCTGCAGCCTCAGGAAATCCTATTGCTATGGTTGGTGTATCAAGAGAGATAAAACTTATGTTATCTTATGAATTACCGCTTGTATGTGCAGTTTTGGTTTCTATTATAAAATCAGGAAGTATAA
>CAZLOB010000033.1:0-7919 GCA_964561135.1 uncultured Elusimicrobia bacterium
ACACAATTGTTCCCTCATATCTTTCCTGTGGTGGGATAGGATTTTCTTCAGAACCTAAAATTCTTCCAATAAAAGATTTTCTTGATAAGCCAACAAGTATTTTAAAATTATAATTTTTACCGTCGATATCTAAAGTTTTAAAATCTTCAATATTTTTTAAAATCTCGAGATTATGTTTTGTTGTTTTTCCGAAACCGATGCCTGGATCTAAAATTATTCTTTGTGGTTTAATATCGTTTTCAATAAGAAATTTTACTCTTTCAACAAAAAAATCTTTTATTTCGTTTACAACTCCATTCGGATATTGTGGATTAATCTGCATAGTTTTTGGTGTTCCTTTCATATGCATAAGAACAATTTTTGTTTTTTGGTAATTTTTTAACAGATTTACAATTTTTGGCGATGCACGAAGTGCATAGATATCATTTATGATTTCTGCTCCAAAATCTACTGCTTCTTTTACAACCTCATATTTATAACTATCGATTGAAATTGGTACATTAGGAAAAATTTTTTTTATTTCTTTTATAACTGGAATTACACGTTTTATTTCTTCCTCAACAGAAATAGGTTCTGAATTTGGTCTTGTTGATTCGCCACCAACATCTATGATATCTGCTCCTTCAGAAATAAGTTTTTCTGCATGTTTAATAGCATCGGAAAAAGAAAAATACTTTCCTCCATCGTAAAAAGAATCTGGTGTCACATTAAGTATGCCCATTATTTGAATTTGTCTCATAGTTTAAGTTTTTTGTAATTTTTTAATAGTGAAACAGCAACATCTTCTGAAGCAAGATGAGAACTTTCAGGTTTAATCTCATTTTTATAAAATAGTTCAGAATAATTTTTTAAAAATTCTTTTTTAAGAAGTGTACCTTTACTAAATTTTACCACATATTGTTTAAATACTTCTTGTGCCTCTGTATATTTTGTCATTTAAAATAATGATAATTCTTCAGAATATGTTTTTTTAGGAAAGAAACCATGTTGCAATCTATATTTAGCAACCTCTACATATTCTTTAACAATTTCAAAGCATATAAAATTACGATTAAGTTTTTTCGCACAATATCCTACTGTCCCTGAACCAGCAAAGGGATCTAAAATAATATCTCCTTCATCAGAAGAATAAAGTATCATTTTTTCAACAAGTTTTTCAGGCAACCTTGTTGGTGTTTTGATTCTGTTAGGACAATAATTTCTGTTTATTATCCACACATCTTCAGGATATTTATCAAT
This sequence comes from uncultured Elusimicrobia bacterium, assembly GCA_964561135.1. Lineage (GTDB taxonomy): Bacteria > Elusimicrobiota > Endomicrobiia > DTEH01 > DTEH01 > JANXDG01. The sequence goes on from CAZLOB010000033.1 coordinate 1,240, forward strand.
TTTGTTAAACTTATAATTTTTAGGATCTTTAACACAAAACAAAATATGATAATGACTTGTAACAAACTTTTTTTTCGTATAAACACCAAACTGATATTTCCAAATTATATGGTTGATAATATGAAAATTAACATCATAAACAGCATTAAGTATGTCTCTTAAATTTGTCCAACCAGAGACTATATATATACTTCCGTTATCTTTTAGTATCCTATAACACTCTTTAATCCATTTATATGAAAAATCATAATAGTTTTCTTTTTCAATCTCTTTATATCCTGTTATTACATTTGAAGATTTGCGATTGTAAAATCCTAAGTTTTCTTTGAAATCAATACCAAAGGGCGGATCTGTTATAATTAAGTTTATACTTTTTGACGGTACTTGAGTAAGCAATACAAGCGCATCTCCGCAATAAAATTCGTTTATAGAGAAAGGTCCTATAGAAGTTGTATACTCTAATTGAGTTTCTTTAACTTTTGATTTTTTCATTCTTTTATAAGTTCCAAAACTTCCATTCTTGCACGAAGATCTTTTAAAAACACACCACGAACACAAGAAGTAACAATCTTATGACCCGGTTTTTTAACACCACGCATTGATAAACACAAATGTTCTGCTTCACAAACAACCATAACTCCTAACGGTTTTGCTTTTTGCATGATCGCATCAGCGATATGTTTTGTAAGTCGTTCTTGAAGTTGTAATCTTTTTGAAAAAACTTCGACCGTTCTTGCAAGTTTTGAGATTCCTAAAAGACGTTTTTTATGCGGAATATATGCAATATGTATTTTACCAAAAAATGGTAAAAGATGGTGTTCACATAAAGAATAAAAAGGAATGTTTTTCTCTAAAACAACTTCTTCATGTTCTTCTGTTTCATAATAGACAGTTAAAACATCTTTTGGATCAACAAAGTATCCTGAAAGTGCTTCTTCGTAAAATTTTGCGACACGTTTTGGCGTATCTTTTAACCCTTCTCTATTAGGGTCTTCTCCAACAGCAATTAAGATGTCTCTAACTGCTTTTTCTATTTTTTCTTTATCTATTTTTTTCATAACTTTAGATTACGCAGATTTTTATTGCAAATTATACAGAATTTTAATCACAGATTACACAGAAATTTTGACCATAGATTACGCAGAATTCACAGATCACCATACAATTGTACAAAATTTGCAAGGTTGAAAACCTTGCCCTACAAAATTCAACATAAGCTATTAATAAACTATGAACTATTGACTATTAACTACGAACTAATAATCTCATCAATTTCTTTCCCTTCAAGTACTTCTTTTTCAATAACTTTATTTGCTAACGCTTCAAGTTTCTTAATGTTTTCAGATAACAATTTTTCTACGTTTTGTGAACAAGTGTCAATTATATTTTTAATTTCATCATCAATAAGTTTTGCTGTATATTCTGAATAAAGTTTTTCTTTTGTTAAATAATCTCGTCCTAAGAAGATTTCTTCTTCTCTTTTTCTTAATGTCATAGGACCAATTTTTTCTGACATTCCATATTCAGTAACCATCTTTGTTGCGATTTCGGTAGCTTTTGCTAAATCATTTTGTGCACCTGTTGTTATGTCGTTAAAGATAAGTTTTTCTGCCACTCTTCCACCTAATAAAACAGAAATTTTGTTTAACAATTCTTGCCTTGATATTATATATTTATCTTCTGCGGGCAGTTGTAAAGTATATCCTAGTGCTGGCCCACGTGGTATCAACGAAATTTTATGAACTGGGTCACAACCAGGGATAAGTTTTGCTACTAATGCATGACCTGATTCATGATATGCAATAATTTTTTTCTCTCGTTCTGAGATAACTCTTGACCTTCTTGCAGGACCTGCCATAACTTTTTCAATCGCTTCATCGAAATCAGACATATCTACTGCATCTTTGTTTTTTCTTGCAGCAAGTAGTGCTGCTTCATTGACAAGATTTGCTAAGTCTGCACCTACGAAACCAGGCGTCCTTTGAGCAATAACAGATAAGTTAACATCAGGCGCAAGTTTTATTTTTCTTGTATGAACTTTCAAAATTTCTTCCCGCCCTTTTATATCTGGTATAGGGACAACGATGTGTCTATCAAACCTACCTGGTCGCAAAAGTGCAGGATCTAAAACATCAGGCCTGTTTGTTGCAGCAATAAGTATCACACCTTCAGTTGTATCAAATCCGTCAAGTTCTACAAGGAGTTGATTCAATGTTTGCTCACGTTCATCATGTCCACCACCAATACCTGCAAACCTGTGTCTGCCAACAGCATCAAGTTCGTCTATAAACAAAAGACAAGGTGCATGTTTTCTACCTTGTTCAAACAAATCTCTTACTCTTGCCGCACCTACACCTACAAACATCTCTACAAACTCAGACCCTGATGCAGAAAAAAAAGGTACACCTGCTTCACCAGCAACTGCTTTTGCAAGAAGTGTTTTTCCTGTCCCAGGAGGACCATATAATAACACACCTTTTGGTATTTTTCCGCCTAGACGTTGAAACTTCTTTGGATCCTTTAGAAATTCTATAATTTCTTGTAATTCTTCTTTTACTTCATCGCAACCTGCAACATCTTTAAATGTTACATCACTTTTGTTCTTCCCCATATAAAGCCGAGCACGAGATTTGCCAAACATCATTGCTTGTTTCCCGCCAGCTTGTAATTGTTTTGTCCATAAGATCCATAATATAACAAGAAGTACTACTGGACCAAAGTTTAACAAAATTGACCAAAACCAACTCCCACGATCAGCAACTGCACTAAATCTTATATTTCTATTTTCTAATTCTTCAATAAGTTTTGTATCTTCAGGAATGCGATAAGTTTTGAATAAAGTAACTTTGTCTGTATTTTCATAGTATTTTCCTGTGATTACTTCAGATTTTAGCTTTACCTCAATAATTTTCCCTTGACGAAGTAGAGACTTAAATTCTGAATATGGTATTTCTTTTTCAACTTGCATTTCACGAACACCACGGATAAATAAAAATATTAAGAAGAATATTAATAACCATGAAATAAGTGATTTTAATTCATTTTTTTTCATTACTTACCTTTGCTACCTCCTTATTTCTTGTATTTGATGTATTTATATGATTGACCATATCAATTATCTATTGTCGCTATATACGGTAAATTACGATATTTTTCATTATAATCCAGACCATATCCAACTACAAATTTGTTAGGTATATCAAAACCTTTGTAATCAATTTTTATTTTTGCTTTTCTTCTACCAATTTTGTTTAATAACGCACAAATTTTTACCGATTTTGCTTTTCTTGTTAATAAGTTTTGTTTTAAAAATTTTAAAGTTCTGCCTGTGTCAACAATATCTTCTACTATTAAAATGTTCTTTCCTACAGGATTATCGTATAAGTCCATTATGAGTTGTACAACACCAGTTGAATTTTTACCATCATAAGATCTTGCTGCGATAAAATCAATCTCACAGTCAACTTCAAGTTGTCTTACAAGGTCACTTAAAAATATTGTGCTCCCTTTAAGTATACCTACGATCAAAAGTTTCCCTTTGTTTTTGTAATCCTTTGATATCTTTTTTGCAAGCTCAGTTACTTTTTGTTTAATTTTTTCCTCGGGTATAAGTATTTTTAATCTATTTGAATTTTTAAACATTTATTTGATTTTTTAATTGTTATATTTTTTGTTAATTTCAAAAATTTATTCTGTCCTAATAAAAAGTTTAAAGTTGTTTCAATTAATTTTTTATATCCTTGTTTTAATTTTAATCTGTATTGAGAAGCAAGTTTAAGCAACAATCTATGTAAAATTTCTTTTTTAACCAAATTATTATACATCAAAAATTTTTTTAAATCAATACAGACAGAATTTTTCCTTATTTTTATTTTAGAGAGAAATTTTTCTACAACTGCTGCAATAAAATCATTAATTTCTTTTAAATGTTCAATTGTAGAAAGAACATTGTCTTTGAAGTTCATGTTTAAATTTTGTAATAAAGGAAAGATTTTATTTCTCAGTAAATTTCTTCTATAAAAAATTTCAAAATTTGTTTTATCAATTACATATTTTATCTTTTGTTGAGACAAAATTTTGACAATATCATCTTTTGAGATATCAATTATAGGTCTTAGGATATAAAAAGTTTTGTTGTTTTGAGTCTCTTTTCTTAACGGGGGTATACTACAAAGACCCTTAAGGCCACTTCCACGAAATAAGTTTAAAAAAAATGTTTCAACAACATCGTCTTTTGTATGACCTGTTGCAATAATAGAAGCGTTATGTTTTTTTGCAATTTCAATTAGCTTTTTATATCTCAATTCTCTTAATGTATTTTCATCTTTTTTGTTAGGCGATATTTCGCTTAAAATTGGTTTTAAGTTTGTCTTTTTACAAAATTCATTAATGATTTTTATATCCTTTTTAATTTCTTTAGTTGGTCGCACATGGTGGTTTATATAGACAGGAATAATTTCAATTTTGTTTTTTAAAGAAAATTTATATAAAAGAAGTAACAAAAACATGCTATCTGGCCCGCCTGAAACAGCTACTATAACTTTTTTGTTTTTTCTTAAAACATCAGCAACACTTTTTAATCTCAGCACAAATTTTTCATAAATTTTATCTGGTATTTTTTCATTCATATTACTCTTATAACCCTATAACTCTATAAACCTTAAAAACCCTATAAACCCAACAACTCGTTTATTTTGTAATTAAGAAACACTCAATTTCTGCTATTGGTTGGATTTTTTTAAATCCTGTTTCTTTGAGTCGTCGAATTATGTTTGTTATAATGTGTTTATTCTTTGCTTTTATTTGTGGAGAACCAATGTAATGAAGGATTTTGCCACCAGGTTTTAGAATACGGTATAAATGAGAATAGAACTCCCATGAATAAAGTTCTTCTGCAATATTAAATTTTGGCGGGTCATGAAGGATGTACTCAAAAAAATCGTCCTTAAATTTTTTTATAACTTCAGTAGCATCACCAATAATTAATCTAACCTTGCCAATTGGCGGGATTTCGTCTTCAACTAAATTTTCAAATAACGGTTTTGAATAAGGATTATGTTTTGCAATATAAAGAACATTTTCATCTTTTTCTATTGTTATAACAGAACAATTCCTTTTCATAAGAAAGATTGCAGTATATCCTAAACCTGTACAAATATCTAATACTAAACTTCCATAAGGAGGGTTTAACGCCTCAACTTTCTTAGAAGCATCAAGTTCAGGAGTAAGTATCTTCATTTTGTGCATCTGTATACCATCAATCTGTACAGTAGGCCAGCCGGAAGTTTTGACAAGTTTGTAATAATGCTGGTTAAAAAACTTAATTTCAGGTATATCTTGTTTTTCGTTCATAATTATATTAATATAAAATTTTGAAAGGAGAATAAAGATGTTCAAAGAAGGGGATTTTGTTTTACTAATTGACAGAAAACAAAGAAAATATATAATTGAACTTAAAAAAGATACATTCTCTTCTTTTCATTTTGGGAAAGTTCAACATAATGATATAATTGGAAAAAACCCATCTTTTATTGAATCTTCCTGTGGAGAAAAACTTTTTGTTTTAAAACTGACGACAAAAGATTTTGTTTTGTATAAACTTAAAAGGAAAAGTCAAATAATTTATCCTAAAGATGTTGGCCAAATTTTAGTTTTAGGAGATATTTTTAATGCGAAAAGTATACTTGAATGTGGTTGTGGTTCAGGCGCGCTTACAATATGGTTGCTTAATGCAAAAAAAGATGAAACAAAATTGGTCTCAATAGATTGTAGAGAAGATATGGTTGAACTTGCAAAAAAGAATGTTGAGATGTATTTTAAAAAACCGATTGAAGAAATAAAAAATTTTGTTTTAGAGACAAAAAAACTTGAAGAAGTAGATTTTGAAGAAAACAGTTTTGACAGAATTATTTTAGATGTTACAGAACCATGGTTGTATTTGGATAAAGTTAATAAAATACTTTGTTGTTATGGTATATTTATCTGTTGGTTGCCGACAGTATTGCAAGTCTTTAATTTAATAGATGAAGTTGAAAAAAAATATCCTGAAAATTTTTATTTAGAAGAAATCTACGAAACATTACAAAGAGAATGGCAAAAAAAACAGCTTGCATTAAGACCAAAAGATAGAATGGTCGCCCATACCGGATTTTTAGTAGTTTTTAGAAAAAAATAAATTTTGTTAAATAATATTGACAAACAAAAATAATTTTAATACAAAATTAAAAATCGTGCTACTATGAAAGAAAAACTTAAACGTTTTGGTGTATCAATTCCTTTAAGTTTACTTTTAAAGTTTGATGAATATATAAGAAGTAAAAATTACAAAAATCGTTCTGAAGCAATAAGAGATTTAATTCGTGCTGAGTTTGTAAAAGAAAGTTTTGAGACAAACAAAGAAGTTGCTGGTGTTATATCAATAGTTTATGACCATCACAAAAGAGAACTTGTTGACAAAATTGTAAATGTTCAGCATGATTATCAGGATATAATTGTTGCTTCACAACATATACACCTAGACCATGACAACTGTCTTGAAGTGATAATTACTCGTGGAAAAACTCAAAGAATAAAAGAACTTTCTTCAAAACTACAATCAACAAAAGGTGTAAAACATACAACGTTGAGTTTTACAGCAGTTGTTGAATAATTTTTTTGTTTTATATTAGTAGCACGAAATT
>CAZLOB010000034.1:0-24483 GCA_964561135.1 uncultured Elusimicrobia bacterium
CAAGTATTTCTTTTGCTGTAGTCCTACGATGTATCTCAGGATTAGCCGGATTTTCAAACTGTTGTGGCATAAAACTATTTTTTGTTTTTTTGACAATCTCTTCTGCTTTTTTTATCGCACCTTGCATACCTTCAATAGCAGGCGTTAAAACAACTTCTGCTCCATACGACTTTAAAATATATATCCTTTCTAAACTCATTGATTCGGGCATTGTAATTATACATCTATATCCTTTTACTGCACATATCATTGCTAAACCAATCCCAGTGTTTCCTGAAGTCGGTTCAACAACAACTGAACCAGGTTTTAATATACCCTTCTTTTCTGCATCTTCAATCATAGAAAGACAAATTCTGTCTTTCACACTACCACCTGGATTAAAAGATTCTAATTTAGCATAAATTTCTGCCATATCATCATCCACAATTTTGTTTAGTTTTACCATCGGTGTGTTACCAATTAATTCTAACACATTATCTACTACATTTTTGTTTCTCATCTTTTTCTCCTGTTTAGTTTACACTCCACAAGTCCGCCACCCATGAAAAATACAAATTCAAGTTTATCTCCATCTTTAATAATTGTTGTTGAATAATCTTTACGATCTATTATTTTTTCATTTAGTTCAACAGTCACAACTTCTGGACGAATATTTTTTTTCTTAAGTAGTTCGAGTATACTTATTTCATTTTCTAAACTTTCTTCTTTTCCATTAAGAAAAATTTTTATTGCCATCTTTTTAGCCTCCCTTTAGAATTTATAGTATTAACATAAAATTATAATAATAATCAATATTTCAAACTTTTTTTCTTATAACAACTTTAAAATAATTTTCAACTTGTTCTATTTTTAATATCTCTTGCCCATCATTTTTTAAACTTTGTGGGACATTCCTTATAGGCTCTCCATCATCTAAATAAACTTCAAGAATATCACCAACATTTAATTCTTCAAGTTTCAATTTCGTCTTCACATAGTTTATTGGGCATGGTGTCCCCCTTAAATCAAATATTGTAGTTGGTTGTTCGTAATTCGTAGTTTGCGGTTGAGTAAATCTTGTTGGGAAATTAAAGTTGCTGTCCATTAAAGAATAAGTTTCTTTTACTTCTTGATACAATTTGTTGGTGTAATTCCATGCATCAATGTTTGATATTTTTTTAGAAACAATTTTTTCGTAAACTTCAACAATGTTTTCAAACTCTTTACTACAAATACCTGTGTTAACAAATTTTTCAACAAATGCTGAAATTGCCTCTTTTTCATTTTTTGGATCAACACCTCGTACAACAAGCAATGCTCTAGCAGAGTATACTAAAGCATCTTTTATTTGTTCTAAGTCAAAATTATTTTCTTCTGCTTTGACTAACGATTGTTTCGCTGTTTCCAAATCTGACTCTATCATATCAATAACACCAGCACCACATTCGCCTTGAGATAAACCACTTAAAGAAAAATCTTCTTGTTTGCCAAAATCAATATAGTAGCTTCTGTCTTCTTCATAAGGCGGAACATAAGAATATTTTTTAATCAAATTGTTCAATGTTGAAAGTTCAATGTTCAATGTGTCCTGAATATTACGAATAAATTCAGAAATTAGTTTTGGTATAACCTTTGCAGGAACAACACCCACTTCTTCTACAAGTTTTGTATTTTCAGCATCAATTTTGCCACCAAAATAAACTTTATAAAACGGAACTGTCCTATTATAAACTTTTCTTGCAACACCTGAGAAAGAAATTGTTCCTATTGGATGTTGTCCACAAGCGTTTGGACATCCGTTAATGTTTATTTTTATATCTTTAAGCTTATCAACATCAATATCTATTTTTTTTAACTCGTTTACAATTTCTTTAGCTAAGGCTATAGCATTACAAATTCCAAGATTACATGTTGTTGCAGCTTTACAAGAGACAACATCTAAAACTGTGTTAGGATATAAATAGTCATCTAATAGTACTTTTACCTTATTATGTACAATATCAATTTTATCATATGGTATATTTGAAATTACTAAGTTTTGTCTTTGTGTTGTTCTAAAAATTATTGTTGGAACATCTTTAACTAACTCAGATAAACCAATAAGCTTATCTGATGTAATTTCTCCTAGAGGTATTCTTAGTTCAAAATAATAATAACCATTTTGCTTTTGTTTCCCAACATTATATTTCAAAACATCATTTTTATATTCTATTGCCGATTCAATTTTAGGTAATTCTGGCAACCCATTGCCTGTTCTTAATACAATATATTCTGTTTCTTTAACTTTTTCAAATTCACGTTTGTAAAGTTCAACAAATCTTTCAAAACCAATATCTTGTATTAAAAACCTAAGCCTGTTATGATGTCTATTTCTTCTATCTCCATATTTATTAAACACATTCATAATTGATTTAACAATATATCCAACCTCATTTTGGTCTACTTCATCTAACAAAACCTTACCAACAGCACTTTTTGCACCCATCCCACCACCACATATAACTTTAAACCTACCATTTATTGCAACAAAACCAACATCATTTACACCAACAAAAGCACAATCTTTCTTACAACCAGAAAATGCAATTTTAAATTTTCTTGGAAGATTATAAGATTCATCAAGTGAAAGTAAATATTCTGTTAGTCCCCATACAATTTTATACACTTCAATGTTTTCATAAGGACATATACCTGAAAGATAACATGCGGTGATATTTCTTACAGTATTTCCGCCGCCGCCACGTGGTGAAATTTCAAAATCTTTTAGATACTCAATTATTTTTATAGAATTTTCATAAGGCACATTGTGTATTTGAATATCCTGTCTTGTGGTAATATGCAATTTTCCTTCAGCAAACATTTTTGCAGCCTCAGCTATAGCTTTAAGCTGGTGTGCTGTTAAGATACCTGCAGGTATCCTTAATCTTGACATTAAAAGTTTTCCACCACGTTGAGAATAAAATCCCCAAGGTACACGGATACCACGGAAAAATGTATCTTTTAGTTCACCTTTAAGAAATCTCTCAAGTTTATCTTTGTAATTATATATATCGTCTTTAACTTTTTGTGGTAATTTAAACATGGTTTTTTCAATATATAATTTTGTTTTGAATTATATCTTTTGGCACAAAGAAATAATCAATAATTCTATTTTTCCTATATGAGCCTTTATGAGGATAAACAAATTTTTTATAAACAACTTTTCCTGTCTTAGAAGATACAGCAACTATATTCATAATTCTCAAACCTATAGTACTGCCTAATATCCACAACTGTCCAAAAAGTAAAATCAGACAAATAAGTATTGAAACGACACTAACAACTATTCTAAAAATATCTTCTGGAAAATCAGCCTTAAACTTATAAATAAAATCTAAAAAACCTAAAACGATTAAAACTACTATACTCATATCAATTAATACAGCTAAACTTGTTTTTAATCTTGACTCCCAATGTGCTTGATATAATCTCCATAATGTTGGATCTGATTGCAACTTAGTTAACCATTCTTCATATTTTTTAAGTTCTATTTCTTTTTGTTTTCTATGTTTCTTTGTAATATATAAAATAATGATTATTTCAACCAATATTGTTAATATGAATAAAATTATAATCCAATTTTCCATCAGTTAAAACTTAAAACATAAATTTCAACATTTTTAATTAGAAAAATAGAAAGCATCTATTGTTTTTTCAATATCTTCATCTGTATGTGCTAAAGAAACAAAACATGCTTCATATTGTGAAGGTGGAAAATAAATTCCTCTTTTAAGAATTTTATGAAAAATTTTTGCATACTGTTTATCATTTGAAAAAAACACAGTAAACATTGAACCAACTTGATTAATAATTACATCTATTTTTGATTTTTTCAAATTTTCTTTTATTCCATCACAAAGAAGTTTTGTTTTCTTTTCAAGCAGATCATAAATTTTTTTATTAGATAAAATTTTCAATGTTACAAGACCAGCTGTTACAGAAACAGGATTTCCTGAGAGTGTCCCTGCTTGGTAAACATTTCCAATGGGTGTAAGACAACTCATAATTTCTTTTTTCCCACCGAAAGCACCTATAGGAAACCCGCCACCAATAATTTTACCAAGACATGTCAAGTCAGCTTTAATTTTAAACAGTTCTTGTGCACCACCATATGCAACTCTAAAACCTGTTATAACTTCATCAAAAATCAAAACTATTTTATAATAGTCGCAAATTTCACGAAGACCTCTTAAAAAACCTTCTTTTGGTAACACAACTCCCATATTAGCAGCAATCGGTTCAACAATTATACATGCAATATCTTTATGATATTTTTTTGTTATTTTTTCAACTGCATCTAAATCGTTATATGGAAGAACAAAAGTATGCTTAATAAAATCTTTTGGCACACCTGAACTACTTGCTAAAGCAAATGTTTTCATACCAGAGCCTGCTTTAACTAATAAATAATCAGCATGACCATGATAACAGCCAGCAAATTTAATAATTTTGTTTCTTCCTGTATAACCTCTTGCAAGACGTATCGCAGACATACACGCTTCAGTACCTGAATTTACTAAACGTAGTATCTCTATTGATGTAAATGCTTTACAAATTTCTTTTACAAGTTGAATCTCAAGTTGTGTTGGTGCACCAAAACTTGTCCCGTTCTCAACTACTTTTTTTACTGCGTTGACTACCTCTGGATGAGAATGTCCTAATATCAATGCACCCCAGGACATACAATAGTCAATATATTGTTTTCCTGAAACATCATATATTTTTGATCCCTTACCTTTTTTAATGAATAATGGTACACCACCAACAGCATAAAAACTCCTCACAGGCGAATTCACTCCTGCAGGAATGTATTTTTTTGCCTCACAAAACAGTTTATAGTTTATAGTTGATGGTTTATGGCTTTTCAATTCTTTCTCCTTAATTGTACTATAAACTATACACTATCAACTCTCAACCAATTCGCAACATCTTTTGCCCAGTAAGAAATAATAATATCTGCGCCTGCTCTTTTTATTGAAGTCAATATTTCAAGGACTATTTTTTTTTCGTAATTCGTAATTCGTTGTTCGTAGTTCGTTTTTAGTATATTATGACAGAATGCTTTTAGCATTGAATATTCACCACTGACATTATATGCAGCAACAGGAATATTAAAATTTTCTTTCGCAGCGTAAATAACATCAAGATATGCTAAAGCTGGTTTTACCATAACAATATCTGCACCCTCGTTAATATCAGTCTCAATTTCCCTAAGTGCTTCTTTTAAATTAGCACAATTCATTTGATAACTTTTCCTATCACCAAATTTTGGAGACGAATCTGCTGCTTCTCTAAAAGGTTCATAAAACGCAGAAGCATATTTCGCTGAATAACTCATAATTGCTACATCTTTAAAACCGTTTTTGTCAAGCGCTTCTCTTATTATTTTTACTTGACCATCCATCATTGATGATGGTGCAACAATATCAGCACCTGCTTCTGCGTGAGATAAAGCAATCTTTGCTAATACCTCTAATGTAGCATCATTGTCAATAACTAGTTCATAGTCAACACTCCCTACTCCAGAGCCTTTCTGTTGACTGTCGACCATCGACCGTGGACCATTGACCGTGGACTGTGGACTCTTTTTCAGAATCCCACAATGTCCATGATAAGTATAACTGCAAAGACATATATCTGTTATAACTACAACTTCTGGTATCTTATTTTTTATTTCTTTAATTGCTCTTTGAACAATACCATCTTTACTGTATGCCTCTTTTGCTAAATCATCTTTTTTTGATGGAACACCAAAAAGCAAAACTCCAACTATTCCAAGATTATACCCTTCTTTTATATCTTTTAGCAGATTATCTATCGAATATCTAAAAACGCCAGGCATTGACTTTATTTCTTGTTTTACATTTTTACCTTCAACAACAAAATATGGCATTATAAAGTCAGAAATTGACAATTTTGTTTCAGAAAATAATTTTCTAAGATTTTCAGTTTTTCGCAACCTACGTAACCTATGTTCTGGAAACTTCATAAAATTTTTGCTAACTCTCCAATCATAGTTGAAACAATTTCAGCACAAAATTGTTTTCTTTCAATAGAATCAAAATTTTCTCTAAATTTTCTTGTTATAACACGGCAACAAGCCGATTTGTATTTATCAATAAAAATTTTATAAAAATTTTTTATTTTCTCATTAAGCAGCTTCACTGATTCTTCTTTATTTTTTCTACCATACTTTAAAGATAACAACATTACACAAGACGCTAAAACACCACAGATACATCCCATCCCAACTATACCAGCTCTAAATCCTGTTGTCATTTTTAAAATCTCTTCAGGAAGTTCTAGTATAACTTTATCTTTTACAGCATGAAAAATACTTTCTGCACAATTATATCCTTGCATATAGTAGTCTTTTGCTAATTCAGATAATGTTAAACTTTCTTGCTTCATTTTCTGTAACTTTACCAATTGTTCTAACTTTAATATTTTTTGGTGGATTACCATAACGAGAAACAAAGTTTCTAACAGTAGAAGGACTTGTAAAAAATATTTCGTCAAAAAAATTAAAATCTAAATCTGGTAAATCTTCTGGTATCACATTTTTATACGCTACACAAGAATAAACATTATATCCTAAATTTGTCAACCTTTCAGCAAGAGATTTATCTGATATATCTGAACGAATTAAAAGAATATTGGTTTTAGGTTGTAGGTTTTTAATTTTGATAATTAGTTTTTTAAATTCTTCTACTAAACCATCAGAACATTCGTTTCTTGGGACTAAATCAGCAATAATACCATACTCTTTTAACTTCTTTGCAGTAGACGAACCTATAGCTGCTATTTTAAGAAAATTTAATTTTCGTGAATCAAAATTAAGTTTAAACAACCTGTCAAAGAAATAATAAACTCCAAACCTACTTGTGAAAACAAGCCAGTCAATATAGGTTTTAGGTTGTGGATTAGAACATATTTTTTTAATCCAGTTGTCTAATTCAGTATAATCTGGTAATGGTTTAATTGAAATCATTGGAATATGGTAGAAAAATCCATCTTCAAAATATCTTTCTTCTGAAATACCTGTGTATAGAATTTTTTTTGAATTTTTAAACCAATTAAATTTTTTTTCTTTTTCAACAACATCTCCTATTATAACTATAGCAGGTGAAGAAATATTTTCTTTTTTAACTTTTTCAGTTATGTTTTTTAATTCACCAACAACAAGTTTCTGATTTAATTTACTAACATTTGAAACAACAGCAACTTTTGTATTTTTATTCTTTCTGTATAAAATCAACTTATTCACAACTTCTTTCAAATTCCCAACTGACATATACAAAACAATAGTATCAATTTGTGCTATTTTTTGCCAATCTATAAAATTATCTTTTTTATCTATATCTTCGTGCCCAGTTGTCAAAACAACACAAGAGGAAACACCTCTTGAAGTAAGTGGTATACCACAATAACACGCAGCAGCAGTCGCTGCGGTTACACCGGGCACTATCTCAAAATCTATATTATTTCTTACTAGATCTTCAAGTTCTTCGCTTAACCTACCAAAAATAGATGGATCTCCATTTTTCAACCTGACAACTTTCTTACCTTCTTTAACTTTCTTTATTAGCAACTTATTTATTTCTTTTTGTCTTTTTGAAAAATCACTACAATATCTATTATTATACAATTCATTCACAGAAATAATTTCTGCTGTTTCTTTTGTGTAATTCAATATTTTTTTATCAACAAGATAATCATAAATAACAACATCGGCTTGTTTTAAAATTTTATATCCTTTAAGAGTTATTAAACTAGGCTCACCAGGCCCTGCTCCTATAATATACAATTTATATTTTTTCATTTAAAAACATCTTCCACTCTTTTGTTTATTACAATCTATTCTTTCTTGTCCACATTTATAACATATCTCATTTTCTAAAGATAATCCCTCAAAATAATTTTTAAAATTATTTAAAGTTGTAAGTGTTATATTTTCTAAAGCTTCTTTAGTAAAAAATGCTTGATGTGAGGTTATTAAGACATTTGGAAAAGTTAATAATCTTGCTAAAGTGTCATCTGATATACCTTTATTAGAAAAATCTTCAAAAAAATATTCATCTTCTTCCTCATATACATCTAATCCAGCATAACCAATCTTATTATTTTTAAGATAATTAATCAAACTTTTAGTATCAATTAGTCCACCTCTACTTGTGTTAATAATCATAACACCTTTTTTCATTTTTTCAAAAGATTGTTTATTCAAAATATGATAAGTTTCTTTATTTAAAGGACAATGTAAAGTTATAATATCAGAAGTACTAAATATTTCATCTAAATCTGTATATCTAGCTCTAATAGTTTCAGCAAATTTATAATCAGGTTTTATATCATAACATAAAACTTTCATATCAAATCCTAAACTTAAAATTTTAGCAACAATTTTACCAATATTACCTGTACCAATAACACCTGCAACTTTATTATATAAATCAAATCCTAAAAATCCTGAAATGTCGAAATTTAATTCTTTAACTCGTAAATAAGCCTTATGAATTTTTCTATTCAATGCTAGAATTAAAGCAATTGTATGTTCAGCTACTGCCCATGGAGAATATATTGGTACTCTTAATATATGAATTTTATTCTCATAAGCTTTTTTTAAGTCAACATTGTTATACCCAGCACAACGTAATGTAACAACATTTATATTATATGAGGCTAAAATATCTAATACATCTGCATTTAATTCATCATGTACAAAACAACATACACCATCATATCCTTTTGTTAAAATAGCTGTAGAAGTATTTAACTTTGTATCTAAATAAGTTATTTTGAAACCAAAATTTTTATTAAAATTTTCAAAAAAATCTATTTCATATTTTTTAGCACTAAAAAATATTATTTTTTTCATAAATGTCTTATGTTATTTATTTTTTATAAATATATTTTCTTCGCTAAATTTTTACCTACATCCGTCATAAAAATTTTATCAATAGTTTCTTTTAGCTTTTCTTTATCATTAATGACAACTTTATCTTTCAAATTAACAATCCAATCAGCATCCCATAAAATTTTAAAATTTAAAGTATTAATTTCAGCTGGAGTATGATGCGAAGCAATTATATTACAAACTTCATCTATAATTTCTTTTTTTATACCAAGTTTTTGTAATATATTTTTTGCAACAATAGCGCCTTCTTTTGCCTGAAGTTCTTCATTTGTGTATCCATATTTTTTTTCTGCTTCTTTTGTTCCAACATCATGTAAAATTGCAGAAATAACAACAACTTCTCTGTTAGCCTGTGGGTAATCTTTAAGAATTTCCTCTGCATATAACAAAACCTTTCTTGCATGTTCTATTCTTTTTAGATCGCTACCAAAATAATTCATCATCTCTGATAAAAGTCTTTCTTTAATATCTAACTTTTGTTGTTGAGTTTCAATTAAATCTTTTATTTGTCGCCATTTTTCTTCACCAATACATTCTTTTGCATATTTACACCAGCTAACACAAGAAGGAATATTTTCTCTAAAAACTACAGTTTTACATTTTGGACATTTTGCTTTCATCTCATCTGAGAATATTTCTATCTCATAGCCACAATTTGGACATTTTATTATCTCTACTTTTAAACTTCTTAATTCAGTCCCTGGACATTTTATATCCATATTGCTACACCCTCCATAATATTGTTTTATTCATCTATAATTTCAAACCCTTTGCTTTTTAAAACTTCAATAACTTCTTTAATATCTTTAGATTGTTTTTTACATCCTTCTTTTAAAGTTGTAATTCTACCTAATGTATTTCTTACAATAGGATTTTTAACACCTAAAAATCCTATTTCTGCAAGAATATCTATAAGTTCAGGGTACTCTTGTGTAAGTTCATAAACAGTTTTATTTATATTAATTTTTTTCATCTAACAATCTTTTTTCTCCTTCTAAAGTTTTTATTTTTGTAATATCCTGAGTAACCTCAAGTGTACCTAAATACTCACCATACTTATTCCTTACTGCAAAGTATCTAATATAAACAAATCTACCTTTATAATTTATCCAAAATTCTGCAAAATCTCTTTTTCCAGATTTAAAATCATTAAGTATTTTTTCTACTTTATCAACACTTTGTGGTGGATGACAATTCCTAACATTTCTTCCTAAAACTGCTCTAGGTCTAAAAAAAATTCTATCTTTACCTTCAGAAAAATATACAACTTCATCATTTTTATTAATAAATGTAATATCTATAGGCAAAGTGTTTATTATATAAAATATCTCATCTAAAGTTAAACTTCCTGATGGGAACTTTATTACACCATCTTCATAATAACAAGATTCCAGTATGGATTTTTTAAATTCTTCTATCATATAATCAATTTTATTAGGTAGTTGTATGAAACAATACCCAACTTCATTACTTTGTTTAAGAATTTCAATCCAATCATCAACAGACAATTTTTCTAATGCAGTAGGAAACAATATATTTTCTTCTTTAAAAATCATACTTTCTATCTCTTCAATTAATGGATTTAAAATTTCTGTTTTATATTGTTCAAAGTTTAATTCATCAATTTTTAATATAGCGTTTTTTAACATGTTTCTTATATCATTATGTTTACCCCACATAACTTTTGATGGTCCATAAAAGCCAGCTTTTTCTAAAAATGGAAACAACAACTGTTCTTTTCTAACATAATGTTTCTCAATTTCTTTTAGTTTAGACAATATTAGTTTTATTTTCTCTTTATCATCAGTATTTTTTAATTCGTTCAAAATTTTCTCAATTTCTCTGTTTTCAAGTTTGAACAAATTAACAGGATGATTTTCATCAACAGAAATTACATTTTGTTTCAAGACTTCATTGAAAAGCAAAGCATGGACATTGCAAAACTTTTTTATTTCATCTACACTAACTCCTTCCTGAATTAAAGATTGCTCAATTTCTGCAATTTCATATGAAGTTAAAGAACCTACTTTTTTTATCAAAATCTCTTTTGCTTCTTCATAAGATAATCCTTGATGAAGTTTTTTTATAATATCTTTTACAACTTCTTTTTTTTCATCATTTTTGATTACTTCTGCCATATTTGCCTCCTCTTTTATTTTAAACTTTTGCCACTTATAGATTTTTAAAGATTTTTAGTTCATATTATTTATAAATTCTACTATTTTATTTTCAATTTCATCTCTTATTTTATATAAAAACTCTATAGGTTTTCCTTTTGTATCAGGTATTTGCCAAACAATATTTTCTCCTACTAAAGAAAAAGAACTTACATCTTTACAGTCACCCATTGTTATTATGTAATCAAATTTTATTAAAGGGAGTTCATTTAAATTTTTGCTTTTTTGATGTGAAATATCAACTGCTTTCTCTTTCATTACTTCTATTGCTAACTGGTCTATGACACCTTTTGGTTTTAAACCTGCACTTAAGGCAAAACATTTCTGCCAATAAAAATGATTCACTATTGCTTCTGCTATTTGACTTCTAAGAGAGTTTTCTATACTTAAAAATAAAATCTTTTTTCTTCTGTCAATTTTATTAAACAGTTCAATTATTTCTTTTTTCATATATTTTGTTTCAACAGCAATTGAACCTTGTAGTGGATGAGGATTGACAATATCAAAAGGTATTCTTTGAGTAATTTTTTCTTCAAGACCAAGCCGGACCAATGCAGCAGCTGCAATAACAATAGCTTCTAAATCGCTGTTGTATAGTTTTTCAAGCCGCTCTTCAATATTACCACGTATGTCAACAATTTCAAAGTCAGGCCTAAATTTCTTAAGTTGTTCTTTACGACGAATACTACAAGTACCAATTTTTGCTCCTTTAGGAAGATCCTCTATTTTTAGATTTCTCTTTGATACAACAGCATCATAAGGATCAATAGAATCAGTTAAAGCAGCTACAACCAAACCATTAGGTATAACATCAGGTAGATCTTTTGCACTATGTATCCCAATATCAACTTCATCATTTTGTATTGCTTTTTCAATAGCATCTGTGAAAAAATCAGTACCTTCCATTTTCGATATAGGAGTATTTTTGTCAATATCTCCGGTTGTATTGTATGTTTTTATTACAAAATCAACGTTATCACAACTTAACATTTTTTTTATTTCTTCCACTTGAGCAATTGCTAAGCGGCTTGCTCTACTACCGACAATAATTTTTTTTCTAATTGTTGCCATATTTTTTCTGCTTCTTCTTTAACAATTTTTTCTGCTTTCTCAGCTTCTTTTAATCTTCTTTTATAATTCTCTTCTACTACAAGATTAATATCATCTAAATCATATAAGATTACATTTTTAAGATTTCTAATTTCCGGATCAACATCTCTAGGTAATGCTAAATCAAATATAAAAAGTTTTTTTTCTCTAAACTTCATAATCTCTTCAACAACATTTTTCTTTAAAATCAAATGAGGGCTTGCTGTTGCACTTACAACAATATCAGCATCTATCAATTCTTTATTAAGTTGATCAAACTTTATTGCTTTAGCATTTATTTTTTCTGCTAATTCCTTTGCTTTCTCGTATGTTCTATTTGCTACAAAAATGTATGACATTTTTTCTTTTAATAAATATTGTGCGACCAATTCTCCAATTTTCCCTGTACCAATAATTAAAACTTTTTTATTCTCCATTTCATTAAAAAAAGTCTTTATCATTTTAATAGCTACGCTACAAATAGATATGTTTCCTTTAGAAATATCTGTTTTTTCACGAACAAGTTTACCTACTTCTATTGCTTGCTTAAATAAATCATCTAAGTATTTATTATTCATACCAAACTCTTTTGCTTTATTATATGCATGTTTTACTTGCCCAAGAATTTGTGTCTCCCCTATTATTTGAGAATCAAGACCTGACGCTACACGAAAAATATGAACTACAACATCTTTGTCTTTTAAAAAATAAAAATAATCTAAATCTTCATATTCAACTTCCAACAATCTTATAATTTCATTTTTTGTTTCCTGTGGTGAACATGTAGTTGTATAAACTTCTGTTCTATTACATGTTGAAAGGATTATATATTGTTTATTATCAAAATTATTTTTTTTAGTAATTGAATACTTTTCTCTTATCTCTACTGGTGCTGTTTTATGACTTATACCAAAAAGAATAAGATTCATCTTATTTAACATCGCCTTGAATGCCAATAACTACTGAATCAAACGGAATTTTCTTTTTTGTTCTTTTTAATACTTCTTCAACAATATGGACAAGACCAAAACAACATGGAACTTCCATATGCAAAACTTTAATACTTTTTGGATTTGCTGTTTCTATTATATCTTTAATTTTTTCAACATAAGCATCAACATCGTCTAATTTCGGACAACCAATAGCAATTGATTTCCCTTTCAAAAAATCTTGATGAAAATTAGCATATGCAAAAGGAACACAATCTGCAACTATTAAAATATCAGCGTTTTTAAAATATGGTGCAAATGGTGTAACTAAATGTAGCTGTATTGGCCACTGCTGTAGTTCTGACTGAATTATAGTTCGTTGTTCGTAATTTGTAGTTTGTTGTTCTTTTTTCCAAGATATTACTTGTGCTGATGGACACGATGGCATACTTTTATACATTTTATGTGAATGATGTTCAGGTAACTCTTGTGCATGTTCTTTAAGATGTTGCAAATGTATTTCAAGCATTTCAGGCGCTACTTCTTTAATTCTTGCAACAGTTGCTTCTTCATTATATGGTTCTGCTTCTCTTTCTTCAATAGTTAATGCGCCTGTTGGACACGAACCTAAACATGCACCAAGTCCATCACAGTAAAATTCTCTTACTAACCTTACTTTTGGACCCTTAGGTGTATCAACAATTTGTAATGCCTGTTCAGGACAAGCAGGAATACATAAACCACATCCATTACATAAATCTTCGTCTATTTTTATAATTTTTCTTTTTACTTTTTTTACTTCATTCATTTTTATTTTACCTCCTTAAAGATTAATAAGTTTTTACTAAAAAGAAAAATTTTTATACCTTTGTTAAAAACTGTGCAATAAGTCCAGCAATAGGCGGAAATACAAATGTGCTCGCAAGACGAATAAGTGTAAATTTCCAGCCTAGCATTCCTACTTCCATAGGTAATCTGTTCACCGATAATAACAACCAACCGGTCAAAAAAGATACCATTGTCCCTGTAGCTGCACCCAACTTTAACAATCCGGCAACAATAGAAAGACTAATAAAAGGACCACCTGGTGCTAAACTACCAGCAATTGTGCCAATTAGTATTCCTTTTATCCCAGATTCTTTTCCTATCCATTTTAATATCAATTCTTTGGGAAAAAGTACTTGAACCATCCCTGCTATAACAAATGCGAAAATTAACAATGGCAAAACCTCGCCTGTCATCTTTAAGGCAATTTTTAATCCGGTAATATGCTCACCTTTGTAGTATCCTATAATAAGCAGAACGACTGCTAATGAAGCCATTATCATTGTTGATACTAACATATTTGATATCCTCCTGTTTCTATTCGTTATGTTAACTTTTTTATGATATTTATGAAAACTATTGTACTTAAGGTTCATTAGTCTTTTGCTAACGCCAGCTTTCTTACTTTAGCCAACAAAACTACTTTAACCTCATACAGCAATAACTTCTTTAATTTCAGGTATCTCTTTTTTAATTATTTGTTCAACACCTTGTTTCAGTGTTATCATACTCATTGGACAACCACCACATACACCTAACAACCTCACTTTTACAACACCATTTTTTTCATCTACATCTATAAGTTCTATATCACCACCATCTGCTTGTAAATAAGGCCTAATTTTCTCAATAGTATTTTTAACTTTTTCTTTCATAAATAATCCCCCTTTTATTTAAAATTTAAACATTAGATAAACTTTTCCAATTGGCGCTAAAGCTATCACAGCAGCAGATTTGTTTTCTTTCAAATCAACTCCGCCAAGACCAACAACCATTTCTAAATTAAAACCACAACCTAAGTTATTAACTATAAAAACATTGCCTTGTAATCCTAAACCAGTATGCATAAACCAACCACTTGGGAAAATAAATCCACCTCCACCTCTGAATAATAAAGATATATTATATCTTTCTCTATATATCCCAGGACAAAAACCAAAATCTAAAGTTATTGGATAATAATAATCTTCCTCTAAATAATACTCATTTTCCTTATCTTTATATAACACAAAAGATGGTTGTAATCCAATATAAAAATTTGCAAACGGATTTTTCCTGTTTCTTAACTTCCACCAAAACTTGCTAAATAAAAAAATACCTGTACTTGTAACTTTATCATCTTTTTCAAATTCATAATCCTCCTCATTATAATAATATGGAGAAAAACCTAAATGTAAATCTTTTTCCAAAATAAATTTTTTATAACTAAAATCAAACCAATCATATCCAGTGGAAACACCTAAAGTAACAACATTTTCGTTATAAACACTTAGTGGAGCTGATGGTAAAAAAACAGGCCTCATCCTAATTGAAACACACCCTGTTAAAAATAATACAGATACCAAAAGTATTTTACTTAACTTTTTCATATTTTTATTTAACCTCCTTTCGTATTAAACTATTAGAATATCCAAATATCTTTTGGTAAAATGTATCAACTTGTTTTATACCATTCTTTTTTGGACTACACTACCTCATCTTTCTCAACTTCTTTTATCATTTCATCTATCTTATTTTTTATCTCATCTCTTACTTTTCTAAAAAACTCTATTGGTTTATCTTTTGGGTCTGGTATGTTTAAATCGAATTTCTTTTTTGCCGGATAAAATGGGCAAACATCGCCACAACCTAAAGTTACTACATAATCAAACTCAATACCTTTTACTTCATCAAACCCTTTACTTTTTTGATTAGAAATATCAATCCCAATTTCTTTCATCACTTCTATTGCTAAAGGATTAACTATACCAGATGGTTTTGAACCTGCACTATAAGCAACAAATTTTTGCCAGTAAAAATTATTAACTATAGCTTCTGCTATTTGACTTCTACAGGAATTTTCTATACATACAAAAAGAATATTTTTTCTTACAATAATTTGTTCTTCTTTAATATTCCCTTCGGTAATTTTAAACGTACCAACTTCAAGATTATTAAAATCTTTTAAAGAAATAATCACATAATCTGCTTCAGGATAAAATGCCATTTCACAATCTCTTGCTGATGGATAAGCAGGCGCGTTTGTATGTGAATGATATATTCCTAACATTTCTATACCTAACTGTCGTATTTCTTTAAAAACTTTGAGTTGTTCTTTAGGATCCATAAAATAACATACTTCTGGTTTCTCTGATACATTTTGCATTTTATACACTCTCTCCACTATCTTTACCTCTAGACCGTGGACTGTGGAGCGTGGACCGTGGTCTGTGTTCTGTGGAGCGTGGACTATTTTGCCAGCAAGAATCCCGCATGCTTCTTTAGGATACTCTTTTTTTGCATGTTCTATTATATCTTTAAACTGCTCTTTTGTTAAGTATATCATTTTATCCACCACCTCTTGGTTTTAAGTTTATAAGAGGTTTAGACAGTTTATTTAATAAACTTTTCAGGATCTTCAATAAATTCAGTATCGCAACCGGGACAACAAAGATAATATTCTTTTCCTTTATACACAGCGACCTTTGCTTTCTGTGAAACTTTGAATTTTTTATTCATCACAACACAGACAGCTTCTTTACCAATTTCATCAGTGGTCACATCACGAAATGTCGGTTTTTCTTCTTTTGGAACTTCTGATTTTAACGACTTTATAGGCTTTTGTTTTAAATCTTCTGGATTAACTTGTTCTCCACACCTTGGACAAATAATTATATACTTTTGTGGATTTTTTAATATTTCTTTTTCACAAAAACCACAACATAAGTAGTATGATTTATCATTATAATCTACAGCTTTTGTTTTCTTTGATACAACAAACTCTTTTTTCATCACGGGACAAAAAACTTTTTTCCCAATTTCTTCATTTTTTACACTACGAAGTTTTATATCTTCTTTTTTGGGTTTTATCAACTGAGATTCTTCAACTTCTTCACCACATTTTTGACAAAAAGATTTTATCTCACGTTTTATAAGTTCTTTACCACATTTTGGACATTTTCCTGGTTTTGCTTTTTGTATTTCACAATCTTCTTCTGGACAGGCATAAGTCATAAGTATCTGTTTCTTTTGAAGTTCCATTTTACATTTTGGACAGTTTCCTGGTTTTTCTTGTTGTATCTCAGGATGCATTGGACATGTGTAGATAGTAGAGTAAAAAGATTCTTTTATTTCAGCTTTTGCTTTTTTCTTTCCTACTTTCTCCTCATAATGATGTTCACCAGCATGGCAGCACATCATCGCTGTTACTTTATTACCAACCAGCAAAAAACTTAACAAAATACTGAAGAAAATATAATTTTTTTTCATTTTTTAACCTCCTTTTTCATAGTTCTGTTAACCATTTTCAACGATACTGACAGATATTTTAGTATCTTATTACCTCATTTCTATCTGACGGTTTCATTACTGTAAAACGATAGATTTTTCTATCTTATTTTTCTTTCTTCAAACCAACAATATAGCGTTGGTACGATGAACCATGTTATCATCTCAATTATCATACCACCTAAAGATGGTATTGCCATTGGTCTCATCACTTCTTTGCCTGTACCTGGAAAAATGAATATTGGCAAAAGTGCAAAAATGGTGGTGATCGTAGTCATAAATGCTGGTCTTATTCTTGCTTTACCAGCAGAAATTGTTGCTTCTATAACTTCTTGTTTTGTTTTTGGTTTTTTTTCAGCGAATACCTGGTCAAGATATGTCGTCATTATAACACCGTCATCAACAGCAATACCAAAAAGTGCTATAAACCCTACCCATACAGCTACACTGAAATTAAAACCATAAATTGCAAGTAACAAAATACCACCACATAGTGTAACAGGTATAGCAGTAAAAATTGTTAATGTTTTACGATGCGACTTGAAATTCATAAAGATAATCATATAGTTGATGAACAAACTTATCGGCACAAGAATAGACAACCTTTTTCTTGCACGGACTAAATGTTCATACTGCCCAGACCACTGAATAGAATATCCAACTGGTAATTTCCCTGCCATCTTTTCTGCTACCAATTTACTTGCTTCTTTCACAAATCCTTCAAGGTCACGACCTCTCACATTCATTAAAACATAAGCACGAAGCATACCATTTTCCGAATTTATCATAGCAGGACCTTCAACAAGACGTATCTCAGCAATCTGTCCTAAAGGAATATGTGAGCCAACTGGCGTAGGGACCAACAATCTTCGTATTTTTTCAGGGCTATCACGAAGTTCACGAAGATATCTAACGCGCACAGGATACCTTTCTCTACCTTCAATAGTTGTTGTTAAATTCTCACCACCAATTGCCATCTCAACAACATCCATAACATCTCTAATAGTTAAGTTATATCTTGCAAGTTCTTCACGCTTGGGAATGATTTCAAGATATGGTTTCCCTGTAATTTTTTCAGCATATAAATCTTCCGCTCCTTTAACATTTTGAACGATATTTTTTATTTCCTCAGCAATCTGTTCAAGTTTTTTCAGATCGTTCCCAAAAATTTTTACTCCAACAGGAGTTCTTATTCCAGTAGTAAGCATATCTATACGGTTGACAATTGGCTGTGTCCATATGTTTGCAACACCTGGAAATCTTAATGCTGCATCCATATCATGAATAAGTTTTTCTTTTGTCATACCTTTCCGCCAGAATTTTTTCGGTTTTAGGTTTATTACTGTTTCAAACATCTCCACTGGTGCAGGATCAGTAGCAGTTTCAGCACGTCCTACTTTGCCAACAACTGATTCTACTTCAGGAAACGATTTTATTATTTTATTCTGTATCTGTATAATTCTTTGTGCTTCTGTAAGAGAAACAGATGGTGAAACAACCGGCATAAAAAGTATAGAACCTTCATCAAACGGCGGCATAAATTCATAACCTATCCTTGTAGCAACAAAAATTGATACTATTAAAATTAGCAGTGGTATTGCAAGAAATTTTAATTTATTAGAAAGAACCCATCGCAGTGTTTTCTCATAATACTTAACTAACACTTTGCTTACTGGATTTTCTTCAATCGGTATAAGTTTCCCACGAAGTAAATAAAAACATAAAACTGGTGTCAAAGTCAACGCAATGAATACTGAAGCAAGTAACGCAAAGGTTTTTGTATAAGCCAGCGGACGAAATAACTTCCCTTCTTGTGCTTCTAATGCAAAAACTGGCATAAAAGAAACAACAGTGGTCAGTATTGCAGTAAGCACAGCTGAACCAACTTCTTTTGCTGCTTCAAAGATTACCTCAAGATGTGTTTTTATAGCAGCTTGTATTTTTTCTCTTTCTAAAACAAGATGGCGGTAAGCGTTCTCCAACATTATTATACCCATATCTACAAGTGTACCAATAGCAATGGCAATCCCACTTAATGACATTATATTTGAGTCAATTTTTAAAAAATACATAATAATAAAAGATATAAGAACAGCTATCGGTAATGTAGCAGTAACAATCAAACTTGACATTAAATGCCGTAAAAATATAAACACAACAATGACAGTAATTGTAATCTGCAAGATTAATGTGTTTCTTAAAGTATTTATTGTATCTATTATAAGTCCTGTTCTGTCATAGAAAGGAACAATTTTTACTCCTTGAGGCAAACCTAACTCAAGTTCTTTTATACGCTGTTTTACTCTTTTTATAACCTCAAGCGGGTTCTCTTTGTATCGGATAACAACAACACCGCCAACAACTTCTTTACCTTCTTTATCCAGTAAACCTCGTCGGAATTCAGGACCTATCTGCAATGTAGCAATATTTTTTATTAATACAGGTGTGCCGTTATGTGAACCTACTGCTATATTCAGTATATCTTCAGGTTTTTTAATAAATCCGACACCACGAATTATAAACTCCATACCACCTCTCTCAATAACTTTCGCACCTACATCAATGTTAGAATTTCTAACAGCATTAAATACATCGCCTAATTTGACACCGTATATTAAAAGTTTGTTTGGGTCAATATCAATCTGGTATTGTTTTACAAAACCACCAACAGTAGCAACCTCAGCTACACCTTCAACTGAACTTAATTGGTATCTAATATACCAGTCCTGTATAGACCTTAACTCTTGTAAAGTGTATCCATCGCCTTCTACAGTATACCAAAACACCTGACCCAATCCTGTAGCATCAGGTCCAAGAACAGGTGTAACACCAGCAGGTAGGAACTCTTTTGCTTGCTGTAATTTTTCCAGAATCCTTGAGCGAGCCCAATAGAAATCAACCCAATCATGAAAGATAATATACACTATCGAAAACCCAAAAGCGGATGTAGCACGTATTGTCTTTACACCAGGTATCCCGAAAAGTTGTGTTGTAAGCGGATATGTTATTTGGTCTTCAACTGTTTGTGGATCCCTACCTGGCCAGTCAACAAAGACAATCTGTTGG
Source organism: uncultured Elusimicrobia bacterium (assembly GCA_964561135.1). GTDB lineage: Bacteria > Elusimicrobiota > Endomicrobiia > DTEH01 > DTEH01 > JANXDG01. The sequence continues at coordinate 20,508 of CAZLOB010000034.1, forward strand.
TTTTCACCGATATCTGGGATAGCATCAACAGGGACACGATTTATAGCATAAAACCCAAAGATAATCACCAAACCTGTAAAAACTAAAACAACAAACCTGTTTTTAAGACACCAATCAATAAGTTTGTTTATCATAATTTACACTTTTCTGTAATTAAAGTTTTAGGTTATAAAAAATACTCTTTTTAATGCTTATGTTCAACTTTTTTTGGTTCCTCTTTTATTTCTTCAGCAGCACCGTATAACAACGCTTGACCACCAGTTAATGTTGTTTGTGAATCAAGCATAAAATTGCCGTCTGTTACAACAAAGTCGCCTTCTTTTAACCCACTTACAATCTCTACATAACCATCTCCCCAAAAACCAGTTTTTACCTCCTGCGGTCTATATCTGCCATCACCCAAGTCAAGATATACAATCTTTCGTGTCCCAGTATCAATGATGGCACTCTCAGGTACACTTAATACTTTCCCATAAGTTACTTTTATTTCAACAATAGCATACATCTCAAGTTTAAGAAGGTTTTTTGGATCTTCAACGAAAATCCTTGCTTTAGCTGAACGTATTTGTTGGTTCAAAGTTTTTTCTATAAATCTAACAACTCCTTTGAAGGTTATATTTGGATATGCTAAGAAATTTACATTAACTGCTAAACCTGGTTTTATTAAACCAATATCATATTCATACACATCTGCATGAACCCAAACATTTTTAGCTGGATAAATCAAACTTTTATCTGGTTCATCCATCTTCTCAAGTTCGGATATATCTTGCTCAGTATAACCAAGAAGAAACAGACGAATCTTTGCTGCTTCAATCAGTTCTTTATTACCATTTTTATAACTTGAAATATATTCCTGTTGTGCTAAATAGAGTTCATAGTCAGCTGCTACTTTTCCTGGTAGACGAATTGTTTTTGTAAGATAGTTTTTTTGTACCCTCTGACTTTTTAATCCAGTAACCTTTCTTATATTTTCATCAACAATAATTACACTTTCATTCCCTTTATAGATAGGGATTAAAGCCATAGCACAAACAGGACATTTCCCAGGTTTATCAAGACGAACCTGTGGATGCATTGAACATGTCCAATATAGAATTTCTTTCTCTGTTGTTTGTGGTTCATGTTTTGTAGGTTTGGTCTCTACTGTTTCCTGACCGACATATTTCTCAGGATCTTTACTCATCTCAGAATCACAGCCTGGACAACAAAAATAGTATGTCTTCCCTTTATAGTCAACAGCTAAGGTTTCCTCTGTGACTGTAAACTCATTTTTTGTCACAGGACAGACCGCCTTTAAGCCAACCTCTGTACTTTTAACTTTGCGAACAGATAACACATTTTTTTTAGCACAACCAACTGCTACAACAAAAAGTAAACAGACAAAAAAAATCTTTAACTTTACTACTGCTGTGTACTTTGTAAATTTTGTTGGTTTATGATTTCCATTTATTGTTTTGTTCAACATTTTGTTTCTCCTTTTTGTCCGTTTCAAAAAATTTTATTTAGACTATTTGGGCCAGTTGGTCAATTCTACCCCTGTAATTCTTTCAAGTTTAGCAAGATTCTGATAATATTCAGTAATATATTTGTAATATTCAAGACGTAAATTTAGCAAATTTCTTACACTCTCAAGTAGATTTAAAAAATCTTCTCTATCCGCACGATAAGCCGCTTCAGTTACTTCTAATGATTGTTCTGCCCGTGGCAATAAATTCGTGCGATAGATCTCTATCAACTGTTGCGCAGTTTTTAGTTTCACAAAAAACTCTTTTGCTTGATATAGTGCCATAAGTTCAGCATTTTCTTTTTCTGACTCTGCCATCTGTAATTCTGCAGTCATTTCTTTAACATTGAGTGTCGGTCTCCAAAACCATAAAGGTAGTGTGAATCCGAGCATAAAATCTTGGCTATCGTTTCTCATATCCATTGTTCTGTAGCGGTATGTTAAATCAAAATCAGGAAGAAATTCTGTATATGACATATTTTTTTCCCATTTACTTTTTGAGAGCAAGGCTGTTTGTTTCATAATTTCTGGGTTGTTAGAAATAACCATTTTTTTTATCTCTTCCCAGCTAATTTCTATATATTTCGGTGTTAACTCTTCAGGTTCACCTATAAATTCATCAGCTTTTTTCCCAATTAAAAAGTTTAATTTTGCTTTAATAATCTCCTTTTGTTGCTGCATTACTAAGACCATGTTTGACATTTTTGTTGCCTCTATCTGTGCACGCAAAACATCGCCAACAGTCGCCTTACCTACAACATATTTTGACTCAACAATTTTGCTGAAGTTATTCATAAGTTCAGCAGTCTGTTTATATATTTCAACTGATTTGTTGATATAAAAATACATCGCATAATTTATTTTCAAATCTGATAGAACTTTTAGTTCGGTTTTCCTGTATTCCCATCTAGTTTTTTCCGCATCATAACTTGCTATTTTACCCTTTATTGAAAGTTTACCTGGGAATGGGATCATCTGGCTTATACCGAACATTCTTTCTTCAGCATCAGACAAAGAAAAACTGTTTATCGGCAATTTCTGCCATTCAACAAAAACTAAAGGATTTTTATAAGTTCTTTCCTGCCAGATTCTTGATCTTACAGCATCCCATTTTTTGCGCATAGTAATTATTTCCGGATTGTTTTGTCTAGCTGTGTCAATAAGTTCATCCAAAGAAATAGTTTTGCTATAAATATGGTTGATACACAAGATAAGAAATAACAGATAAATATAGATTAACACAGATTTAATCCTATAGAAACCTTGTACCAACTTTGTGGTTTTAGGATTATTTGGTTGCTGGGTATTTTTAGCCATTCTTTAGCTTCTCCTCTGTAGCAAGTTTAAATTAGTTCCCTGTGAAAAACCTATATGCCAACACTGAAGTAGCCGATTGCCTCGCTGCCGCTTTTTTTCTACATTCTCAAGACGATCCCAATAGCAGGCAATTTCAGTTCAATCATACGCACACCAACAATAATCTTGTTAAACATTACTCCATACATCGCTAAATCAACCTGTGTCCCTTCAAATATGCTCATAAGATGAAGTGAACGATAGATATTAAAAATCAAATTCCCGACGGGCTCTAATTGCAATTTTGAGAAATCATCACCTTTATGTTTTATACCAGCGGAGATTCTTATTGGCAACTTTATTTGTTTTTCTAAACTCTTCACTGCTACTATATACGGATGTGATTCAGAAAAAATTCCTCTGAAACTACCAGAACCCAAAATCAAACCAGGTTTTATATTTTTTTCCTGTAGAATTAAGTAGTCAACTTGTAAAGATAGATTTTGAGAAGTGAATCCGTACATCAATCCTACCTTAAATCTATTTGTCAATCCATAATTGAAAGCAACCAATGCTCGTTCAAACTCGCCGTGATGTTCAACTGCAGATTCTTTACCAAAACGATAAAGTGATATACAAGAAAATTTACCTTTACCAAGCATATATCCTATTACTCCATCCTCTGAACTAATAACTTCAGGTGAACATGCAGGACATAAATCAAAGGAATATCCAATGTTTAATAAAAACATAAGCACAAGAAATAACAATAAAAATATCTTCATAAAAAATGTTAGGTGTATACTATGTCTTAAGTGACATATTTTTCTTATAATAATCTTGTGTAAATCTTGTAGTTTCATTTTTTACATTACAAAACCTTTCTAATGAGAAATTTGAAAATACAAACTTTAGTTAAACCAATCATTATTACTAAATGGTATTCTCACCCCTAATTCATAATATGTCTCAACTAATAAACATTGTTTCAACTACTAAATGTAATAAATAACTTAACAAAAATGTTAAAATAGGTGTAACAATCCATACAAAAATTATCTTTTGAACAACAGATTTTTTATATGTCAAATAAAAACCATCTTTTACACTACTTATTGCTAACACAGAAAATGTTGTAAACTGAACATAAGGAGTAGGTAGCCCAATTAAAGA
>CAZLOB010000035.1:0-3361 GCA_964561135.1 uncultured Elusimicrobia bacterium
AAAGAAAAAAAATATTTTTATACATTATTAAAAACAATTTTATTAATTTTATTATGAAAGGTTAAAAGATGAGAAGACCAATAATAGCTGCCAACTGGAAGATGAACAAAACTGTTTCTGAAGCTGAAGAATTTGTTAGTAAATTTATTCCTCTAGTGTCAAATATTTATGACAGAGAAATTGTGTTATGTGTTCCGTTTACATTGTTATTTATTGTTAAAAAACATCTATCAAACAGCAATGTAAAACTTGGTGCACAAAACATGTATTTTGAAGAAAAAGGTGCGTTTACTGGTGAGGTAAGTCCTGTTATGTTAAAAGACATAGGTTGTGAATATGTAATTTTAGGTCATTCAGAACGAAGAAGATATTTCAATGAAACAGATGAACTTGTAAATAAAAAAGTTTTGTCCGCATTAAGACACGGCCTTATACCAATAGTATGTATAGGTGAAACTTTAGAACAAAGAGAAGAAAATAAAACTTTTGAAGTTCTTGAGTATCAACTAAAAAATTCGTTATGTAATTTATCAACTTTAGAAGCTGAGAAAATAGTTATTGCATATGAACCTGTTTGGGCGATAGGGACTGGTAAAAATGCAACACCGCAACAAGCTCAAGAAGCTCAACAGTTTATAAGAGAAAAATATGCTGAACTTTACGGTTCAATACCAGCAGAAAGAGTAAGGATTTTATACGGAGGATCTATAACACCGGAAAATTTTAAAGGTATTATGGAACAGAAAGATGTAGATGGTGGTCTTGTTGGCGGGTCCTCACTTAATGTGGAAAGTTTTTACAAAATAGTATGTTATGATAAATGAAAGAACTTGTGGATAAAATTGCCCAAAAATTAAACAAAGGAAAACTTGTTGAAAGTTTTCTATAGTTGTCCATATTTCTGGCCGTCATGTACATTTAACAAAAGAACATTTTGATATACTTTCTAGTGAAAATGCTTAACTTACAAAATATCATGATCTATCTCAGCCGGGACAAGTTTGCTACTACCGAAACTGTCTCTATTTTTAGTCCGAAAAGGAGATTTGATAATGCTCGTACAGATGAACCTTTACGAAAATATACACAAGTTGTGATTTCTAAAGGTAATAGTTTTGTATTAAGTATGAACTTGTCAATACGCGATTCTGGCTTTAGAAAGTTCTGCATTGATTACAATAATTGGTTTCAAGGGAAAAATTGAGCTAAAAGAAGGTTGTATCATTGCGTTAATACATACATTTTACAGCTGAAGATGCTGAAAAATTATGTATCAAAGATAAAGATTTTGTAAAAATTTTGGTTAGTAAAGGTAAAAGTAGGGAAAAAATTTTTAGTGATGTTGTATGTCTTCTGTATCAAAAGAATATACGGTCGAATATTATCTTGATATAGAAGCAAGTGCTGCAAATGTAAGTAATGATAATGTTTATATATTAGAAGAAATTTAAAACTATGCCAAAGTATATTTTTAAAGCAAAAACTCCTACTGGGAAAGAAGTATCTGATGTAATAGAAGCATCTTCTCAAGCAGAAGTTATTGAAAAACTACGTAACCTAAAATATTTTATCATCGAAGTTAAACAACAAAAAGAAGGTTTTTTTAAAAATATTGTTAGTAAAATTCCGTTTTTAAAAAAGAAGATAAAATCTTCAGAAATAACTCTCTTCTCAAGACAACTCGCAACATTGGTATCTTCTGGGATACAATTAGTTCAAGGGTTGTCAATCCTTGAAGAACAGTTTGAATCACCTGCGTTTCGTAAAATTATTCGTGCAATTAGGTCTGATATAGAAGCAGGTGTGTCAATTTCTGAAGCAATTGGTAGACACCCAGATGTGTTTTCTGAACTATATGTAGGTATGATACATGCAGGCGAAGTTGGCGGTATACTTGACCAAGTGTTGGACAGGTTAGCAACATATCTTGAATCATCAGAAGCATTAAAGTCAAAAATTAAGTCAGCAATGATGTATCCAATAATAGTAACAATTGTAGCTATTGGTGCAGCTATAATAATGTTGACTGTGGTTGTACCGAGATTTGCAGCTTTGTTTGCAGAGATGGGAGCGAAATTGCCCGCTCCTACACTTATGTTAGTAAACATATCAAATTTTTTGAAAAAATGGATCTGGCTTTTTATTTTAATAGGTGTTGCAGCTGTAATTATTTTTCGTAGAATATATAAAATGAATTATAAATTTGCATTAAAAGTTGATAGTATGTTGTTAAATTTACCTATCTTTGGAGATGTCATTAGAAAGACTGTAATCGCAAGGGTAACAAGAACATTAGGTACACTTTTACATGCAGGTGTACCTATTTTACAAGCGTTAGAAACCGTTGCGAAAACAGCAGGCAATAAACTTGTAGAAAAAACTATACTGGAAGCAAGGGAAGCCATCCGTGAAGGAGAACGTGTTGCTGAACCATTTAAAAAAAGTGATGTTTTCCCACCAATGGTGATACAAATGATTGCAGTAGGAGAAGAAACAGGCGCACTTGACTCAATGTTAGCGAAAATCGCTGATTTTTATGATAGAGAGGTAGCTGACGCAGTTGAAGGTTTAGCTGGATTGATTGAACCATTGATAATTGTATTCTTAGCAGTAGTAGTAGGTGGTATGGTTGTAGCAATGTATTTACCAATGTTTGAAATCACATCAAAAATTTCAGGATAAAATACAAGGGGTGAATAATAAAATAAAAAAGAAGAAAGGAATTTCTTCAATTAGACTTGCAAAACTTGTCGCTGAACTTGCCAGAAATAAAAAAGCAGAAGATGTCGTAATCCTTGATTTAAGAAAAGTTTGTAATTTTTGTGATTTTTTTGTGATAATGACAGGTACTGCAGATATACATATAAAATCATTGACGGAATATATTATTACAGAAGTAAAGAAAAAATATGATATTTTGCCACACCATACTGAAGGTGAAGAATATAACCGTTGGGTTGTGATTGATTATATCGATGTTATAGTTCATATAATGCTGGAGGAACTTCGTGAATTTTATGCGTTAGAAAAAATATGGTCGAAAGGGAAAAAGATAAAAACTGAAAAAAAAGAGAAAAAAAGAAAAGATAATAAAAACTGAAAAAGATAAATAAAAATATTTTTTATGATATATTGACAAACATATATTAGTTTTGTATAATACAATTAGACAAGCATAATACAAGTAGATACAAGTTTTAAGGGATAGAAGTGAAATTTAGAAAGCTTGGTAGTACGGGTTTAGAAGTTTCGGTATTATGTTATGGTACAGCGTTTTGGGGTGCAAGGACTTCTGAAGAAGAAGCGAAGAAGATTTTTTATTTTTGTATAGAGCGAGGGGTAAATTTTTTTGACACGGCAG
>CAZLOB010000036.1:0-55526 GCA_964561135.1 uncultured Elusimicrobia bacterium
CTGTGCCCTACAAAACATTATCTATAAAACATTCACTCATTAACACTTTTGTTTTAAACTTTTAATCATTTCCACAATAGGTATTTTTGCACTACAAATATACTCACAACATCTACACTCAATACATTTTTTAACACCTAATCTCTCAAGATTTAAAAAACTTTTATTTTGGTATGAAAAAACAAATTCTAATGGTTCAAGTTCTATTGGGCAAACATCTATGCATCTCCCACATTTTATACAGCTGTTAGATATTTCATAACCTAATCTTTTTTTCAAAGCCAAAATAGAATTTATAGTTTTTATGGTTGCTGTGTTAAATGATTTAATTTCTATACCCATCATAAAACCTGAAAGTTTTAATGTTTCTAAGTTATCATTGAAACATTTTTCAACAATAAATTCTAATGGTGTTCCTATTTTTATTAAAAAATTGCCATAATTTTTTAAAAACTCCTTCTCACCACTTATAGTCACAACTCGTTCAATTAAAGGTTTACCTAAAACAACAGCGTTATATATTGCATATATGGTTGAAACATTTTGTACAACAACACCAACATCAAACGGAAGACCACCAACGGGTACCTCTCTTTTTAAAACTTTTTTTATTAAAATTTTTTCAGCACCTTGTGGATATTTTGTTTTCAAACTTACAACTTCAACACCATTTTTTTTGTATTCATTTAGTTTTTTTATAGCCTCTTTTTTGTTATCTTCAACTGCAATTATAACATTTTCAACATTTAAAATTTTTTTTACAATTTCTATCCCTTCAAAAATTTCTTTAGTATATTCGATCATTATTCTATTATCAACATTTATATACGCTTCACATTCACAACCATTTATAATCAAAGTATCGACAGGTTTTGGCGGGTTTAGTTTTACATGTGTTGGGAACCCTGCACCACCTAAACCAACTATACCTTTATCTAAAATAACAGATAATAATTTTTCTTTATCTAATTGTTGCCAATTAGTTGTTGTAAAGATACTTTCATCTATTTTATTTTCGCCATCATTTTCTATTATTATTGCAGGGACGGGTTTTTGAATTATAGGATGTAATTCTTCTTTTATATCTAAAACTTTGCCCGAAACAGAAGAGTGAATATTTGTTGATATTAATCCATCTGAAATGGCAATTTTGCTACCAACATATACTTTGTCTTTTATTTTAAGGATTGGTATAGCGGGTTTTCCTGTATGTTGAGAAAGGAAAATTTTTACAATTTGTGGTTCTACAAAAAATTTTTGTATTTCTAAATTTTCAGTAAGATCTTTTTTTTCCTGTGGATGAAGTCCGCCATAGAAGGTTTCAATTCTATTATAAACATTATCTTTTATTTCATTTTTTAGTTCAGAAAATTTTTGTGTATAAAAATTTCTTATATTTATTTTTTTATCTACTTCATATTTTTTTTCTTTTAAAACATTAAAAATTTTTTCCCAACCACAATCTTTTTCTTTATCAACTTCACATTTACCATTTTTTGCACCACCACATGGTCCGTTAAGAAGTGATTTTGAACATTCTGTAATAGGACAGATACCACCTGTTATATTAAGCCAACATTCTCCACATGCAGCACAAAAAGTATCATTGTTAATTGATATCCCATGAAATATATTTGAACCAGAATATGTTTTTTTAGGCTTAACAGAATCAGCTAAAACAATAACTTCTTTTTCAACAATATCAGCAACAAATTGTGCTCCTATACCACAACTTGCTACACAAATTGTATCTATGTTTTTTATAAAAGAAAGAATTTTATCTTTGTTTAAATAATCATTACATAAAAAATTGACAGGCAAGCATTCTATATCTTTATTACCAACAGTTTTTATTATTTCTAGACATTCGTAATGGATTGATGAGTTATACTCTTTATAGCATTCTTTACAAAAGATAATACCAAGATTTTTTTTATCTTTTAATAATCTATAAATTTCTTCAGTTTGTTTCAGAACAAATTTTGTGAAATTCATTTTTTATTTGTTGATAAAAACTTGTTTGTTCAAGAGAAATTTTTTTCTGTTCAAAATCTTTAAGTGAGCTATCAAAACATATATATTTATTCATCTTGTTTTTCAACTGTTGATTTATAAAATTAATATCATGCTCAGAGGAAATTTTATTTCCAACAAAAACTATTTTAGGTATTTTTAACTCAATAGCTAATTTTTCTATATGCTGTGCTGTTTGAATACTTTTTATTGTTGGTTCAGTAAGGATGTATAGATAATCAACATTTTTTGCGGTACCACGTGTTAAAACTTCAACTCCAGCAGGTAAATCAATAATGACTGCTTCTTTTTTATCTAATATTAAAGATGAGATTAAAGATTTTAAAAATACATTTTCAGGACAATAACATCCAGTATCCGCTTTCTTAACTACTCCTAAAACTAAAAGATAAATATTACCCTTTTTTAAAGAGTATTTTTCAGGTATATCACTTACTTCAGGATTAAGTAGAAAGAAACCTAAAGAATCCTGTTGTGTTCTTTCTTTGATAAGTTCTTTAAGTTCACAGATAGGCTTAATTTTTTTTAGCTCTTCTTCATCAAATTCTAAAGTTAACCCTAAATTTCCATCAGGATCAGCATCTATCATATAAACAATTTGATTTCTTGATAAAACTTTTCCTAAACATGCACAAAATACTGTCTTCCCAGAACCACCTTTACCTGAAACCGCTATCTTCATTGGGTTTAGAATTATAAGTTCGAAACAGTGTATAACTTGTTTCTTTGCTCTGGGCATTTCATAATTTGCGTTAATTGTGTGAACTTCTATTCTGCGCAATCCGTAGTTTAACTGCGCAAGTCTACAATCTTAAAATAGGCCCACAACTTTACCATCTTCTGTAATATCAACTTTTGTCCCTGCAGGAAGAGAAGGTAACCCCGGCATCGTCCTCATCTCACCACATAATGGATACAAAAATCCTGCACCAATAGATGCACGAATGTCTCTTATTGGTAATACAAAATCTTTTGGTCTTCCTTTTAAATTTGGATCATGAGAAAGGGATAAGTGTGTCTTTGCCATACAAATTGGAAGGTTACCCCATCCAAGTTCTGTAAACAGTTTTATTTTTTCTTTTGCTAAAGGTAAATATTCTACACTTTTTGCACCGTATATTTTTGTTGCTATAATATGAATTTTTTCTTCTATTGGGATATCTAATGGATAAAGAAACTTGAAGTTGTTAGGTTTGTTTGCTGCTTTTATAACAGCATAAGCTAACTCTTTTGCCCCCTCACCACCTTTCTCCCAAGCTTCGGATACAACTGCATCTTCTGCACCAAATTCTTTTGCTTTTTTAATAACAAAATTTATTTCTTTATCTGTATCCGTTTCAAACTTGTTTATTGCAACAACTACAGGGACACCATGTAACAGTGCGTTTTCAATTTGTTTTTCTAAATTACCCAATCCTTCTTCTACAAGTGCGAGATTTTCTTTTGTTATTTCTTCAGGTAAAGGTTTGCCCGGAACAACATTAACTTTGCCAGAATGCATCTTAAGTGCACGTATTGTAACAACCATAACTACACAGTCAGGTTTAAGTCCGGAATATCTACATTTTATATTCATAAATTTTTCCATACCACAGTCAGCACCAAAACCACTCTCTGTAACAACATATTCTGCTAATCTTAAAGCAATTAGATCAGCAATAATAGAGCTGTTCCCATGTGCAATATTTGCGAAAGGGCCCGTATGGACAAAAACAGGTGTATGTTCTGTTGTCTGCAAAAGATTAGGTTTTATAGCATCTTTAAGTAACACAGCCATTGCACCTGCAACTTTTAAATCTTCTGCTGTAACAGGCTTGTTATCATAAGTAAAAGCTAAAACAATTTTTGAAAGACGTTCACGCAAATCTTTAAGCGAAGTTGTTAACGCTAAAATAGCCATAACTTCTGAAGCTACTGAAATATCAAATCCGCTCATCAATGGTATACCATCATCACCACTGCCTACACCAATAACTATACTTCTTAAAAATCTTTCTGAAACATCAACTACATATCGCCACAAAATTTTTTTAGGATCTATGTTTATTTGTCTTCTATATAACGCATTATGTAGGAAAGCAGTTGCTAAATTGTGTGCTACCGAGACAGCATGAACATCGCCTGTAAGATGAAGATTAAAATCTTCCATTGGTAAAACCTGTGAATACCCACCGCCTGCCGCACCACCTTTAATCCCAAAAACAGGTCCTAATGACGGCTGTCTGATACAAGTGAAAACTTTTTTACCAAGTTTTGCAAGACCTAAGGATAGACCTATTGTTGTAACAGTTTTTCCTTCACCAAGCGGAGTTGGGGTTATTGCTGTAACATCGATATATTTACCTAATGGATTATTTTTTATTCTTTCTAAAATCTCAAGTTTGACTTTTGCTTTATAGTCGCCATATAACTCAATTTCGTTTGGCAAGATACCAGCATTTTTTGCTATTTCAAGGATTGGTTTTAATCTTATACTTTGTGCTATTTCTAAATCTGAAGGTATTTTAGGCATTTTTGTTACCTTCTTAATAATTTTTTGTTAAATTTGGCAAGGAATTTATAATACATAAATTATAATATTCTAAAAAATATGTCAAGTTGGGGCTTAAAATTAAAAAAGTAATTGTTTTTAAGACTAATAATGGATAAGATACTTCTGTTGTTGTTTTGGAACATACCATTTTATGAAATTCCAGCCGATACCTGCTTTTGCAAGTTCAACATTTTTAAATCTTTTATGAACAACAGGCATAGCATCAGGATAATATAAGAATACATAGGGAATATCGTCATGTATTATTTTATGTATCTGTTGATAAATTCTTTGTCTTTTACCAAAATCAAATTCTTTTCTGCCTTCTTCTAACAATTTATCAACTATTGGATTTTCATATGAGACAAAGTTATACTGTCCAGGCTTTTTTTGTGATGAATGCCAAATTGAATACTGGTCAGGATCACGAGATAATGACCAGCCTAGAATTACTGCGTCAAAATTTCTCGGTACAATATAGTTATTTATAAAAATAGACCATTCTAAAACTAAAATATCAACTTTTATACCAAGTTTTTTAAGTTGTTGTTGAACAATCTCAGCGATAAGTTGTCTTGCTTTGTTACCTTGATTAGTAATCAATGTGAAACTAAATTCTACGATTTGTTTTTTACCATTATTTATAACTTCTTTTTGCAAAATTTTTTTATCTTCGTTATATAACCATCCACTTTCTTTTAACAACTTTTTTGCTTTATCTAAATCATATTCAAAATCTTTAACATCAGGGTTATATGCCCAAGATTGCGGTGGGAACGGTCCTGTAGCAGGCTGCCCTTTACCTAATAAAACACCATTAATAATTTCTTTTTTATTTATTGCATGAGCAATTGCTTGCCTAACTTTTTTATCTTTAAACAATGGATTTTTAAGATTGAACCCCAAATAAGTATACGAAAAAGATGGGTAGCTAAATTTGTTATAGTTTCTGAAGAACTCAGAATAAGCATAATACTGTTCAGCATTAAGACTCATAGAATCAATGCTTTCATTTAACAACTCTAAAAATTGTACACTTTGGTCAGGAATGATTCTAAAAATATATTTTTGTACATAAGGTCGCCCTTCAAAATAATTTTCATATGCAACAAGTTCAATTTTTTCATCTGTAACCCACTTGACAAATTTATAAGGTCCTGTTCCAACAGGAGCACGGTTTGCAGGATGAGTGTTAAAATCGTATCGTGGGTCATCAAAAATATGTTTTGGAATAATACCTATTCCCCAAGATTCTAATGCGGGGACAAAAGGTTCTTTGTAAACAAATTTTATTGTATAATCATCTATAATTTCACATTTTTCTATAAGTTCAAAATCAGACGAATATGGTGTTCTAACATTAGGATCAACAAGTTTTTCATAGGTAAACTTAACATCTTTTGAAGTAAATTTTTTTCCGTCATGCCAATAAACATTTTTTCTTAAATAAAATATTATTTCTTTACCACCTCTTTTTATTTCCCATCTTTCTGCCAAATCACCAACTAAAACTAAATTTTTATCATATTTTACAAGACCGTTGTAAACTAAAGAATTTATGCTTGCAGATGCGGAATCAGTTGCAAGAATAGGATTAAGATAAGAAGCATCTCCTAAAGATGCACTAATAAAAATATCACCATAATCTTGACAGAAAAGAGATAATGAAAACAATAAAATAATAAAAATCATTTTGTTTTTCTTTTTGGTACTAACTCAACAACTGTTCTTGGTGAACTAAACACTTTCTTTGCAATATCTCTTATCTCTTCAAGAGATATTTTTTCAAGATCTTTTAAATATAATTCATCATATTCACAACCTAAACCGATTATCTCCCAAAACCCTAAATACCAAGCTTGTTGAGAATTAGTTTGATGGTCAAGTAAGTATCTACCTTTTATTTTTCTCTTAACCTCTTTTAATTCTTCCTCTGTTAAAAGTCCTCCATCAACAATTTGGTTCAAAATTTTTTCAATTTCGTTTTTTGCAATAGATACTCTTTCATAATCTAAACCTAAATAAATAACAAAGTGTGAATCTAAGTATCGTGACGGATAAAAACTGTTTGTTTCATAACACAAAGAATGTTGTTCTCTTAGATGTTCAAACAATTTACCACTCATACCACCACCTAAATACGTATTGATTAATTTCAAAGGTAAATAATTAGATAAATTATCTCTGCTTAGACTCGGTGAAATATATCCATACATCAAATATCCTTGTTTGAAATGCGTCTTCTTTTTTATATATCTATTTTTTATTTTTACAGGATAACAAACTATATCGGGAAGAGTTATCTTAGGAATGTCAGAAAAGTATTTTAACACAGTTTCTTTAGCAAAATTATATTCAACATCACCACTTATAACAATGACAATATTGTTTTTATTTCTATCAATCCCATAAAATTTTGACCACCAGTTAAACAAATCTTTTTGTGTAATCTTCTTTATAATTCTAATCGCTTTAATTGGCTTTCTTCCATACGGATGTTTTTTACCATAAAGATTATAAAGTAGTTCATCAATTGCAACATCAAAAATTTTATCTTTCCTTGAAAGGATACTAGCAATAATATTTATTTTTTCTTTTTCAATTTCGTTTTTTGGAAAAATAGGATTTTTAAAAACATCAGACAAAATTTCTAATGCTTTATCAAAATGTCTGCTACCAACAGCAATTGATAATGTCGAGAAATCTTCGTTTGCATCAGCTGAAATTGTCCCACCTAATGATTCAACTTCTTCAGCGATTTGTTCTGCAGTACGATTTTTTGTTCCCTTAATTATCACGCTTTGTAAAAGTTCCGATATCCCTTCATATTCTTTTGGTTCATAAATTTCTCCCATTTTTAAAAATATAATAATAGAAACTATTGGTTGGTTAGAGTTATAATTATGTATAAAAGTTATTCCATTGAATAAGCTTTCTTTTTTTACCTCAGAAAAAACTATTGTATTCATAGTTAAACAGATTAAAAAAACAATTTTTTTGTTCATTAATTCATTGAGGTTCTAACGCAAATGTAACTAGTTTTTGTCCATACATAGATAAAAATTCTTTGATACTTTCTTTGTCAACTTTATTAATGTTTTCAATATACGAATTTAATTCGTCTAAAGATTTGAACAAGAACCACCATGCTGCCGTTGCAGCTTTTGAATGCACTGTCTCGTTATTAAAATACCATCTTGTGAGAACAATTTGTTTTGCTTTCTCAAGTTCTTTATCAGTAGGTCCATTTGTTCTTAAATCTGTTATAATGTTTCTTATTTCTTCAATAACTTTTTCAAGATTTTTTCGCTCACAAACACCAGAGATATAAAAAATTGAAGGACCTATTTGAGTATAAAAACCACTACCTATTTCATAAACTAATTTTTTCTCTTCTCTTAAGGTTTTATATAACCTTGAAGAAATCCCTTCACCTAAAATGATAGATAACACATCACCAGTATACTGATGTCTATCATCAACTTTGGGACCAAGGAAACCACATAAAAAATATGTGTGTTGAACCTTGTGTTTTTTAACTTCGAAAATATTATCTTTTTGTTCTTCATCTAACAAAATATTTATAGTAGTAAACTCAGTTGAAAATTTTACATCAAAATATTTTTTTATCAATTCATAAATATTGTCATCAAAATCGCCACATATGCTTAATACCATATTTTTAGGATGATAATAAGTTTTGTAATAATTTATTATATCCTCTCTGGAGAGCGATTTTATATTTTCTTCTTTTCCGATTACTCGCCATTTGTATGGTGTAGTTGTGAACAGTTTGCTATTAAAATTTTCATAAAGCACATTTCCAGGATTGTCTTCATACCGTTTTATTTCTTCTATAACTACTAACCGTTCTTTTTCAAGTTCATCTTCAATAAATGTTGCATAGAACACAAGTTGAGATAAAATATCAAAAGCATCTTCTAAACCTTCTTTTGGAATATCCACAAAAAATACTGTAAACTCTTTAGAAGTACCTGCGTTTATTATTCCACCATATGATTCAATTTTTTTACTAATTTGATTGACTGAATATTTCTGTGTCCCTTTAAATACTAGATGTTCAAGAAAATGTGAAATACCGTTTATTTGTTCTGTTTCATAAATTGAACCAGTCTTTACCCATACTTGAACAGAAACAACCGGTAGTTGAGAAGTTTTTTTAAGAAGAACTGTAAGTCCGTTATCTAATACTAATTGCTTATCTTCAACATCAAAAAATATTAGTGGATTTTTCATGTCAGAATAAAAACTAAAAAATAATAAGAATAACAAAAAACTCATAGGAATATAAGTATACAATAATTTTTATAATAAGTCAATAAGTTCCAAATCTAATAACAATAGAGTGTCCAATGTGTAAAAAGACAACTTCGTAAATAGATACTCCTTCTTGTAACTTATAATAATCCGCTAACACACTGTAATCATCTTTAGTTTAAATTATAAAGTGTAAACATTTTTGTAAACATAATAGTTAAACGGTAGGCAAATTTTAGCTCCTTAATAATTATTGATCTGTATTGCAGTATTTTTACTTTTTAAAACAGAATAGAGTTATATTATCCCAAAAGAGTTTGCTTAAATTTTTTATAATATCAATAATTTATATTACCAAAGGGAAGAAAAAGTATTTTGTTACTAAATTTATCGTTCCAATGTATAAAAATACTTGATAAATCTATACAGTTCATCTCAAAATTTTGCTTCTTTTATTTAAATTGATGAATCAACTACTTTGGAATTTTTTAGTTTCTTTGTTATAATATAAACACAAGATTGTTTAAAGTTTTTATCAATTGCAAAATTTAGTCTTTTTAATAAAGTTAACTGCTACATTTGTCTAAATCCTTAACACAGGTTTACATAACCATAGCCAGATTTTTAATAACAATTTTTTCTTATTTTTTAACTGTGGTTTAATTTCATCTTTAACTTCAATAACATTTTTCTCTTCTTTTATTTTAGCGGTATCAATTGACATATTATTGTTTTTTATTTTATTAGCGAGTTCCATTGTCCCAATTCTTGCTTTTAACTTGGATATTTCTTCATCTTTAATGTTTAACTTTTTCTCCATCTCTCGGTATTCTTTAATAAGTTTTGCATGAATATCTTTCCAAACAGTATCTATTTTGTTGATAGTTTCTTCATGTTGTTTAACCAACTCGTTGAGTTTTTCATTATAGTGTTGAACAATTTTGTTTTTTTCTTCTTCAAACTTCTGTTTTAATTGTTCGTTTTCAGAATTTAGTTTTGCAATAACTTCTTTTTGTGAATCATTTTGTTTTGAAAGATCTTCAATTTTTTTATATAACATTGTTTTTTCTTTCTCATATTCTTCTTTTTGTTTTGTAACAGTTTCTTTCAAATTGTTTAACTCGTTATCTAACAGTTGTAGTTTAGTTTTAAGTGACGAATTTTCTGTTTCAACTGAAATACATTTTGACAAAAGTTCTGAAGCAATCTGTTCTTTTTGTTGTATAATGTTAGACAATTCTTCAATATATCTTTCTTTATCTTGCAACTGTTTTTTATATTCTTCAACCATAGAAGAAAGTTCATCATGTTTCTGTTTCGTTTCTTCAAACAAACTTTTTATTTTCTTAAGTTCAAGATTAACATTTTGATATTTATCTTTCAAAGCATTATACTCATTAACTAAACTTTCATACTGCATTTTTTGTTGGTTTAACTCTGCAACTTGTTTTTTGTTTAGTTCTTCTATTTCTTGTTGTAATCCAACTATTTTTTGTTCGTAACCTTTTTTAATATTTTCAATTTGTTCAACTTCTCTCTGATATTTATCCACCAATTCTGCATATTGCTCTTTAACTTTACGATATTCTGCTAAATTCTCATTTATAACTTTCTCTTTTTCTTGAATCTCATTAAATAGATGTTTGTTAGTTGCTTCTAACTGTGAAATATATTCTTCATACTGGGCAAGTTTTGTTGATACAACTTTGTTTACCTCTTCTTCAAAACTTTGTTTATATTTTCTATATTCATCTTTTAACTGAACAAGTTCGTTGCTATACCTTTCAATTTCTTTTTTTAAATTTTCAATTTCTTTATTTTTTGTATCAATTATTTGCTGTAAACTTATTGTATTTGTTTCATATCTTTCAACTTCTTTTTTAAAACTTTCAATCTCTTTGTTTTTTTCATCAACTACTTGTTTTAAATTTGTTACATTTACTTCATACCCTTCAATTTCTTTTTTTAAATCCTGAATCTCTTTATCTTTAGCATCTATCATTTGTTGTAAGTTAATTATATTCACTTCATATCTCTTAATTTCTTTTTTTAAATCCTGAATCTCCTCATTTTTAGCATCAATTACTTGTTGTAAATTCACTGAGTTTGCATCATATTTTTCAATTTCCTTTTTTAAATCTTGAATTTCTTTATCTTTAGCATCAATTATTTGCTGTAAATTTTTTATATTTGTTTCATATTTCTCAATTTGTTGTTGGAGCAACTTTATATCTTGTAATTTTTGTTGGACAACTCTCTCAAGTTCAATTTTATGTCTTGCCTGAAGGATACCAACTTGTGCTTTTAACATAAAATATTCTTTTTCACGTTGATCTTTAGCTTCTTTCATCACACGAAGTTCCGCTCTTAAGTTTTCTATCATACTTCGCAACTTTGATATTTGTTCATCACGTTTCTTAATTTCAAACTCCATACGTTCTTTTAAAATAGCAGCTTCTGACTCAACTGTTGAAAGTTGTGTTCTAAAAGACAAAATTTCTTTATCTTTTTGTTCAATTATTTCCTTAAGACGTTTTATTTCATTTTCAAATGTTTTATATTGGAATTTATATTCAGAAATTTGTTTTTCAACATCAGCTCTAAGTTTATCTTCTAACACTTTGTATTCGTTTTTAATACGAGCAATTTCGTCATCTTTCATTTTTAACATTGTCTGAAACTTATATTTTTCTTCTTGCCATCGAGTTTCTAATTCATGTATTTTTGAAAGATACTGTTGTTCAATTTGTTGTTCTTGTAGATCACGTTGAGAAAGTTGAGTTTTCAATGTTTCAATCCATGTTTCACGTTCTTTCGCAAGACGTTCTTCTAACTCTTTAATTTGCTTTAATAACTTTTCTTTTTCTTCTAGTAACTCTTGTTCTCTTCTCTCTCTTCTTAATCTTTCTTGAATATCACGGATACTTTCTTCAACTTTTGCAGCTAACGCTTCTTCTTCTTTTGTCTTTATGGTTTGCATCATCAACTTCTCACGTTCTTCTAACAACATTCGTTGCAGTTCAATAAGTTGTTGTTCCATTTGTCTTTTTGCTTGTTCTGCTTCCCATAAACGTTGTTCAATAGTAGAAGAAAAATGTGGTGTTTGAACAGGTTGTTGCGTAAATACTGTTCCAGGTATACTACCTACAGTAGGTTGTTGTTTTAAAGGAACAGTTGGTCTTTGTATACCACTTGTTGGTGGCTTAGGTGGAATATTTGTTTGAGGTTTATTTTGTGGTAGTGGAGGTTTTGGTATTTTTGGTACATTTTTTTCTTCTGCCATAAATTCAAATCCTCCTTTATTTTTTAATTTCTTTAAGCCAGGATTTTATTTTGTCGTTTTCAGGATTAATTTCTAAAACTTTTAATGCAAACTCTTCTGCTTTTTGTTTATCACCTAAATAATAGTAGCATAATGCTATATACTGGTTTACTAACTCATTGTTTTCATCTACACACAATATCTTCATAAAATTCTGTAATGCAAGGTTATATTGTTTGCTATTAAACAACTCAATTGATTGCTCTAATAGATTATTATCTATAGTAGTATGCTCAGTCTTCTCAACATCTAAACTTTCTTTAAAAGATGTGATTTTTTCAATGATAGTAGTTGTTAACTTTCTTTCTTTTCTTAATTCCAGGTCTTTTAGTGATAACAAATCTTGTTCTATTTTCACTTTTAATTCTAATTTTGATAACAAATCATTGATAAGTGTTTTATACTCATTAAGTTTTTGTTTTAGTAAAACTATATTTTTTTCTGCTTTCTCTTTCTCATATTGTTTTTGTTTCATCATAACTTGTTTCTCTTCATTGAAAACATTTATCAAGTTTTCTAACTCCTCTTTTAAATGACTTAATTTTTCTTCGTATTCAGATATCTTGACTTGATAATTTTTTTGTTTAGTAGCATAAATATTTTTTAACTTTTGTAATTCTTCCGAAATTTGTGATAACTCATTTTTTATAATTTCTTCTCTCCGTTTTTTCTCATCTTCAATACTCTGTTGTCTAATATTATATCTTATCTGCAATGTATTAATTTCAGCTTCTTTTGATTTTATTTTTTCAATAAGCCCTTCTGTTTCCCTATTAAATTCTGTAATAATTTTATCTTTTTGTTGTTGATATTGAAACGCAATTTTTTTAAGTTCAAACTCAATCCTTTCTTTAATTGATCTTATTTCGATTTGTTTCAATTCAATCTTTGTTTTCAATTCATCAATTTCTTTCTGTAAACGTTTTAAAACATCTTCACTTTCATTTTCTAAAGATTTTATTTTCTTTTGGACAGACTCAATTTCTGACAACATCGTAGCAACATTTGCCTGATATTTTGCTTCCATCTCAGCTAACTCTTGTTTTAAAACTCTTTCTTTATTTTCATATTCTTGGAGAATTTGTTGTTGTTGAAATACAAGCTGGTTAAGTTTATCAATATAGTTTTTACGTTCTAGCTCAATTTGTTGTTTAATTAGTTCTATTTCATCTTTATATCGTTGTTGTTCAGCAAGCATAGCCTGTTCTCTTTTCTCTTGCTCAAGTTTTGCGTTTAACTCCCAATGTTCAAGTTCAGCTTTTAAGTTTTTTATTTCTTCTTCTTTTAACTTTTTAACTTCAGCAAACTTTTCTTGTTTTTCTTTTAATTCATTTTCTAAACTTAAAATCTTTTTGTTTAAACTTTCTATTTTTGTTTCAAACTCTTTCTTTTTGTTATTATATTCTGAGACAAGCTGATTATACCTGTTTTCATACTCTTGTTTTATATTAACTAACATTTGTGTTTTTTCAGCAAGTTTAAGTTTGTAACTATCTTCTTCTGATTTATATCTTGATTTTAATGTTTCTATTTCAAGTTTTAAAGATGATTTTAAATCTTCAAACTCTTGTTGTCTCATACTCCACTCTTGTTCAAACGATTCCTTCTTAGCTAACATCTCTGTTTTCAACTTAAGAATCTCTGTATCAAGCTTCTCAGTAACCTCTTTAGTTTCCTGTTCTAATTTTTCTATTTGTTCTATTATCTTATTTTGCTGTTGTTGTAAAAACTCTATTTCTTTTATATTTCTATCAGTTATAGATTGAATCTCATTGACTAACTTTGTTTCCCTTTCTTTCAACTCTTCTATTGTTCTTTCTAACTCGTTCTGTTTTTCTTTTAGTTTTGCTTCATATTCTTTTCTTAAAACTTCTAAACTTTCATTAAACATTTTTATTCTTTTCTCAAGTCGTGATTTGTAAGTATCAACAATTTTTTGCAAATTGTTAAATTTAATCTCGTACTCTAACTGCAACTCATTAAGTTGTTTAGTCAACAGCTGTTTTTGTTGTTCTTTCTCAGCAACAATTTTAGGTAGGTTATCTTTAATATGTAACAAGTGTTCTGAAAGAGATAGAATTTCTGACTGTATTTGTTGTTTTTTATTTTCAAATTCTTGCTGTAAATTAGCTTTCTCCTGTGCTAACTGTTCAAATTTAGTATTATATTGTTCAAGAAGCTCATCTCGTTTAGCTTCAATTTCAAATATTTTTTGTTCATATTGTTGTTTTAAACATTTAATTTCTTGTTCTTTTTCTTTAGCTGTCTCTATTATCCTCAACTTCAATTCTTTTATTTGTTTAATTTTTTCTTCTTTTTGTTGTTCATACATTTGTCTTTCTGATTCATATTGGGATTGCAACTTTTTTATCTGTTGGTCATAAAATTCGATTTTCTGCTGATATTCATTCGTTGTTTTTTCAATTTCAGATAATATTAAATTTCTTTTCTCAATCAATGGTATAGTTTCATTATGTAATTTCTCTTGCAATTTTTGTATTTCTTGTTGAACTTCATTTTTTTTCTGTTCAAGTTGTTGAACAGTTTTAACAAATTCTATTTCTTTATCTTCTAACAATTTTTTATATTTTTGCGTAGTAGTATTTAATTGATCCTCATACTCCTTAATTTTTTCAGATAATACCTTTTGTTGTTCTTCCCACTGTTGTTGAAGAGTACTAAACTCAACTTCTTTTTGTTCTTGAAGTTCAGCAATTTTTTCTTTCCATGAAGATACTACAGCATCTTTTTCATCAACAATCTGTTGTTTTTCTTTAATTAAGCTTTCAAGTTTACCTTGTAAATTTTGTATCTCTAACTCAAGTTGTGCAACAAACTTTTTGTTTTGTTCAATAGCATCTTCTTTCTTTTTCTCAAATTCTTTTTCTAAATCTTTTATTTCGTTGTTAACATTTTCTATTTTTGAAGTTAAGTCGTTAAGTCTCTTCTCATAATCTTCCTTTGTTTGTTTCATTAATAACTCTAGTTCATTTATCTTATTCTCATACTTTCTTCTTTCTATTTCTATTTCATTTTTCCTTTTTTCAAATTTTTTTTGCATCTTTTCTTTCTTTTCTTCATATTCTTTTATACATCTTTGAATCTCTATCTCTTTTTGTTGAATAACATTATTTATTTCTTCTTCTTTAGCCTTTATCTCTCTTTTAAGCAATTCTAACTTTTCATACCATGGCTTGTTTGCTTCTTTTATTTGTTCTTCTATATATTTATACTTTTCTTCTATTTGTTTCATTTCATTTTCAAAAACTATTTTTAGCTTTGCTAACTCATTTTCTTTCTCTTTTAATATCTCTTCATATTCATCTTTTTGTTTCTTAAACTCTTCTTTCTTTCTTTGATATTCTTGTTCAATTTTTTCTTTTTCTTCAATTGCTTGTTTAACAAACTGTTCAATTTGTTGAGCAAATTGTTCTAATTGTAATTTCTGTTGTTGACGTAAATTTTTAATGACATCATTTTTTTCTTTAACAACTTTAGCTAACTCAAGTTTTATATTTTCTAGTTGAGAAACAAGTTGTGATATTTGCTGTTGTAAAAAAGTCTTTTCTTCTTTTAATTTTTTAATTTTTTGTTCCCAATCATTTTGTAAGTCAATAATACGTTTTTGATATAGCACAGATAACTGAGATATTTGTTCTTCCTTTTCTTGAATTAACTTATTGTAATTCTCATATTCTTTAACAAATTTCTGTTCAAGTTCAACAAGTTGTTGCCTAATTTTTTGCTCTTCTTCTATTAATGTTTTTCTTTTTTGTTCCACTAAAGCGTTATATTGGGTTTCTTTAAGCATTAACTCAACTTTAAGTTGTTTAATTTCTTCATCTTTTTGTTGCAAAACTTTATCAAATTCTTGTTGATATTTCGTAATATCATTTTGCAATTGTTTTATTTTTTCTTCATAACTTTGTTTTGCTTTTAGTAGATTTTGTAATATTTCTTGCTGCTGTTGTTCCCATTCAGAATATTTTTGTTCTAAAAGATATTTCACTGTTAGAAATTCTTCTTCTTTTGCTTTATAAAGATTTTTATAATGTTCAATTTTTTGGTTAAACTTTTGTTGCATCTCAGTAATTTGTTGGACGCGTCTCTCATTGACATCTTTCGCAGCTAAAAGAAATTTTTCTTCTTCAAGTTTTAATTGTTGTTCTTTAAGTTGTAACAAGGATTTCAATTTAACAATTTCTTCTTCTTTCTCAGCAATACGTTTATTAAAACTATTTTTTTCTTCTTCAAGTTGTTTGTTAAGAGTTTCTATTTTATTTTGTAACATTTGTATCTCTTGGTTATATTCCTGTCGCTTTTGTTCAACAATCATTTTATGTTGAGCTTCTTCAAAAACAATTTTGTTTCTTAATTGTTCAATTTCAGAATGTTTCTCATCAAGTTTTTTCTGCCATAACGATATTTCTTCATTATACATTTCTGTAAGTTTCTTTAGTTCATTTACAACCTGTGTTTTAATATTATCTAACTCTTTTGTGAAATGTGTTCTGTTTGAATTTATTTTATGTTCTAACGCGCTTAACTTCATTTCTAATGAAACTTTTTCATCTTCATAAGATTTCAACTTGTTAAACATTTCCTGGCGTTCCTGCTGAATTTTTTGTTCAAGATATCTCACCTGAGCTAACAAGTTTTCTTTAACCAACATTGGATCTCTTTTTTCTTCAATGGAAACTTCGCTGATACTATCTTCTCTAATTATATTGGTTTCACCAACTTTATTAATCACTGTTTCTTTTTCGTTTTCTTGATTATTATTTTTTAATTGTAAAAACTTGTTTTTAATTTTATCAAAAATGTTCATTTAAACCTTACCTCCGAATTAAGTTGGGATTGATATTGATTTCTCAAATTCTTTAACCCATTCTGCAAAATCTTTATCTTGTGGATTAAGTTCTACAACTTTCTTATAATACTCCAATGCTTGCTGATAGTTTCCAGTTTCATAATATATATTTCCAAGATACTGATATGCTTCATAAAGTTGTGGATCGAGTTCTACTGCATATTGTAAATAACTTATTGCGTTTTCATAATCTCCTTGTTGATAGAAATCAACTCCGGCAACATAATATTCGTACCCTGGCGATTCTTCAATCTTCCTTGGTCTCTCTACTATTACTTCAGAAGCATCTATTAAAAATGTTTTTTCTCTTTCTTTTAGATAAATTTTTCCTTCTCGCTCTAATTTTTTAATAAGTTCAACAATTTTGTTTTGTTCTTCTTCAATCTGTTCTTTAGTCATAGGGCGACCATAATCCATTTCTTCTCTTACCAAAGCTTGTGCACCTTCAGACATGTTTTTAAAGAACTTATCGATTAAAGGCTGTGGTGCATTTCTTAATGCACGTGCGATATCTTCAGGTTTCAACTCACGGATAATCGTTTGTAATGTAATATCAGGTATTTCAAGTATATCTTCAAATAAGAATATCTGAGGCCTAACTTTTTGGTATATATCAGGTTTTTCATTTTTTAAATACTCAAGAATATTATCCCTTGTTGTTTTATCAACTTTTTGCAAAAGTTCAATAAGATGATGTATCCCACCAACAAGAAAGTCAATACGTTCCTTAACATAATTATCCATTCTGATAACATCCTCTTGAGGTATTTCCCTTGCTTGTGCTAACGCTACAGCAACTTCTGCTTGCAAACGTGGTTTAAAACTTTCTATAACTTGTTTAACATATTCAGGTTTTAAATAACTTAACACAATTGCAATATCTTCAGGTTTCTCTTTTGCAATAAGATAAACCAAACGTTTTATATTTTCGTCGTTAATGTAACTAAAAGGAACATATTTGCCTTCTTCTAATTCTTTTTCTTTTTCTCTAAGATCAGTTTCTGTGATACCGCTACCAAACCCAACCCCACCAACACCTCCTTCACCAGTAGCACCTGTTAACTCTTCAGGGCCTGCTTCACCCTCACGGGCAAGTTTTGAGTCAATAGAGATTTCAGTTGGCGCACGCTCTCTTAACATACGAATGTAACTCTTTAAAAAATTAGCAACAGGACCAAATAAAAACATTAGTAGCAATAGAGTAATTAATAGCGGAATAAAGTATTTTGGTAACATCAAACTTTCAAAAAATCTATTCCAAATATCAGTAGTAAATTTTGCTTTTTTAAATATAATATCTTCACGT
The DNA here is from genome assembly GCA_964561135.1 of uncultured Elusimicrobia bacterium. Taxonomy (GTDB): domain Bacteria; phylum Elusimicrobiota; class Endomicrobiia; order DTEH01; family DTEH01; genus JANXDG01. The sequence goes on from CAZLOB010000036.1 coordinate 18,344, forward strand.
CGTCTTATACCCATAGCTGATGCAATTGCCTCACGAGCAAGTTCTACTTTATCATCTTTAATTTTTTCATCATAAATTACTGTAATATTTTGTCTTTCCACAACAATCTCAGTCCTAACACCAACAACTTCTGTATCAGATGCTTCACCTTTAGCTTCAGTAGGAACAGCTGATTCTGCTATTGAACCTGGTTTTGGTATTCCTGGCAACAAATATTCAACATCGCCAAGTCTACGTTTTGCATCTAACCTTTTTTCAGAAGCTTGTTGTCTTGTAGTCGTTGTTCTTATACCTAAGGTAATATCAACAATTACTGTTGATTTATTAGGGCCAAAAATTTTGTCAAGAATATTTTTTTGTATATATTCAGCTCGTTGTAGTTCGAGTTTTGTCTCATATTCAAGAAGAGCAGTTGGCGAAATTTGTGGTTCTGTAGTTGTACGAGAAGCTGAAGTTTGAGCAAAAAAGTTGTACGAAGTTGTTAATAGGAAAGTAGTAAAAATTAGTATTTTTTTCATCATTATTAATTTACAAAATTTGTCTTCCTTTTTCAATGTTAACTTCATGTATCACTAACCTCCTAAAACTTATTCTAATTCTTGTAAGAACTGTTGTACCACACGATTTGTTGGATCAAGCTCTAACACTTTTTTCCATACATTTTTTGCTTTTTCTACTTCGTTCATCATAAAAAATGCTGAACCCATGATTTCAAGCGCAGTAATATTTTTTGGTTCAAGATTAAGTATTTCTTGACATTTTCTAATAGCGTCTGCATATCTACCGTTTAACACATCCTCTCTTGCCTCATAGATCTTTTTATCAATAATAGTCCAGCCAGCAATTTCTTCTCTATACGGTTCGGTAAGTGGCATTGACGCCATTTGTTCTAAACGGTTCAAAAGTTGTAATAAAGGTTTATTTGCAGGATTTTTGTAATACGCATACCTTAACGAGTTAACTGCAGTAGTTAAATCGTTTTCCATCAACGCTGAAACTGCTCTTCTTATACCTTGATGTTCTTCTTTTTCTTCTTCAGTAGCTGAAGGTATGTATGCTGTTACTAAAAGTAAAACATCTAACATTTTTTTGATATCCTTTCTGTTGGGGTCAAGTTGGTATGCTGTTTGTAAAACTTTTGCTGCTTCTAAGAACTGTCCAGATGTATACCTCGCAATTGCTTCGTTTATAAGACTTTTGATAACTTTTTCTTTATCAAATTTAACAGATTTACCCCATTTCATATTAGCCGAAATTCTATGTGAGAAACCAAGTTCATGATAAGCAAATGAATAATCAACTGAATATCCTCGATATCTAAACCCTAAACCAGCTGTTGTTTCTTTTAAATAACTTAATCCTTCGAATCCTAACCTTAACGCTAAAAAGTCCATAAGCCAATATTCTGTACCTAACATCCATTTAATCTCAGAGTTAACATTTTTCTCCAAATCTAATCCTACAACAAGACGGTAATAATATTTTTCTTCTTCAGTACCCTCTTCTTTTTTTACTGTTCCTATGATACGTTTAAAAAACTTATGTGAAGCACCAAGTTTAAATATTACGGGGAGTTTATCTTCAGTACCAACAGATGTAGAAATAAGATTTTTTATACCAACAGCAATATTAAGCAAAGGAAAACGTGTGTTTAGACCGGTGATCAAACATGAAATATCTAATCCTGTCATTATGTCTGAATAAACATCCAATTTTCTATAAATTGTTTTAAACCCAATACCAATATTTATATGTTCAAAAACTTCTTTACCATAACCTAACAATAATGCGAGTTGTCTATCATCAAAAGTACCTTTGTTTTCTATTTTTATAATGTCTTTAGAAAGTGGGTCATATTCAATTTCAATTTTTTCAAACCCTGTGGATAAAAGTTGATTTATTGCAACTGAAAACACTCCATATTTTATTGTAGGATATACAAAACCAATATAATCATAAATAGTTTGAGTATTTGGGAAAAGTTCTGTATGCAAAGCAGATATTTCTTTATATTCACATTGAACAAGTGCTGCTGGATTATAATATACAGCGGTTCCGTCATCTGAGATACCAAAGAAAGCTTTCATAGCCATTGCACGTGCCGATGCACCAAATTGTAAAAATTCTGCTGGTTGTCCACCTGTGTAAGCAGAAAAAATGTTTTTTGCTGTAAGTAACAAAATAACTCCCATCATCGACAATCTTATAAACAAACCAAAAGTTTTGTTACTTACAGCAAAATTTTTGTTCATCTTTTTGTATACCCTATTTTTCTAATAACGCGAATGTTTTGATAATCTAATACGCTAATATATCCACCAGAGGAAACTTTCTTGTTATTCTCATCTGTCCCGTCCCAAACTATAATGTATTCCTGTTGTCCATCAAGGACATATTTTTTTACAAGGTTGCCAAACAAATCATAAATTTTTAACAAACAACTATTTTTTTGGGGCAACCGAATATAAATATATGTTTGTGAAGAGAATGGATTGGGAAAGTTAATTAGAACTGGCGAGTTTTGAAAGTTGTTTACATTATATTTACTTTGAAATTCTCTTGTTTTCTCAGTTATTTCTGAAAATAAAGGTAAATTTAAGTTAAATAAAAAAGATAAAAAAAGGGTTAATGTAAAATTTTTGTAAAATTTTATTTTTCTGTTTAAAAAAAAATTATTCATAGTATAAAAAATTTAACTTAAGTAAAATGTTTTAATCTTGTTTCTAACAAGTTTTACTTATATCGGTTGCCCCATTTTTCCCTTCCAAATATATATATTAAATAAAAAATGTAAAAATGTCAACATTTTTTTAAAATTTTTTAACAATAAAATTTTTAAACTGATTTTCCGACGAATTTCAAAAATTAATTTTGTTTACTAAAATTTTACATTATTACCCCCTCCCTCTCTTAATCAATTATCATTTAAATTATCATTATAATTATAAATAATCATAAATAAAAGAGTTATGCAAATAGAATCTATTATCTAAACACTGAAAAGAATTCTATGGTAGCTGAAAGATAAACAAAAAAATTGAAGTATTGCTTTAAAATTATAATTTTAAAGTAATACTTTTAATTTTTTTATTCGATAAATGTTTAAGTTTATGAGAGAGAACATATAAAACAACATCTTTAATCTTCTGTTTAGGCACTCCCAAGCTTATAAGTTTTGCAGGTTTAATAGGCAGCTTAATTATTTTTCTTTTAAAAACTCGAGAATAAATTTTGATCCACTTTGGCAATTTTCTAGTTTGTCCGTAAGCGAATATTTTGACTGCATCATAGATAGGTTGTCTTTCTTCTTTTGTAATATTTAATTTTACAAGACATTCTTTAAAGACTCCAAGTTTATTAGTTTCTAATATTCCCACTTTTCCAAAAGTCTTTTCTAAAAGAAACAACAATCGTAGATAAAATTTTATTTTGTTATCTTTGATATTTTTTAACTCTATTTTGTTTGCATATATTAAAAATTTTCCAATAAGTTCTTTTATACTTTTATAACAATCATCGACTTTATATTTTTTAAGAAGTTTAACAAGTTGTTTTAAATTTTTCCCCTTTTTTAAAATGTTTACAAACTCTGAGTTAAGTCTTGTTTCTGAAAGACAAGCAAAAATATTTTTTTTAATTGCTTCTTTGATAAGTTTTTCTGTATTTTGGTCAAATTTAAACTTAAGTAAAGCGGCGAATCGTATTCCTCGCAAGATTCTTGTTGGATCGTCAATAAAACTTTTATCGTGTAAAACTTTTATTTTTTTTTCAATAATATCTTTTATCCCGCCAAACGGATCATAAAAGCTATATATTTTATTTTCGTGATCGTATCTCAAACAAATAGCATTTACAGAAAAATCTCTACGATAAACATCGTCAAAGATTGTACCTATAGAAACTTTTGGTAGTGAAGCAGGATAAGGATATTCTTCCTTTCTTGGTATTGACAAATCAATTCTTTTTGTTTTGTTCTTAAAAGAAACAAAGATGGATATCGTTAAAAACTGTGGATATGTTTTTATATGGATATCTTTTTCTGTATGAAAAATTTTTTGTACAAGTTCAACAATTTTGTTATACTCATTCGTTTCAATAACAATATCAACATCTTGAATTTCTTTTAATTTTGTATTATTAAAAATTGATATCAAAATATCTCTTATTGCTCCTCCAACAAAATAAAAATTGTAGTTGTTAAGAATCAAATTTTTGACAATTTTATCAACATAAGGATGGAGATCGTCTATTTTCTTTAGTTTCTGTAATGTTCTACTAACAAGTTTCTCAGTTATTATTTTGTTCATAATTCTATAATATCATACTTTTCTTCTTTTTTATACCTTTCAGGATTCAATAAAATTTTTACAAGATAACAATACTTACAGTTATGTCTTGCAGGCTGGCAGAAATCTTTATAAATCTGTATTAATCCTTGAACAAATTTTGGATGTGATAAAAAATACTTTCTATACTCAGGGTAGAGTATAAGTTTTTTAACAAACTGTTCAACCAAACTATTTTTTTCTTTAAACTTTAGTTTATCATATACAGACAATACTTTTTTATACAATCGTGAATTTTTCTGTTTCCTTGAATAATAAATCCAATATGGTAAGACAACATTAGTAATTATAGTTACAACTTTTTCTTCTCCAAACAAAGGATATTCTTTTTGTAGAGATCTACTTGTAAAACTACACATCTTAGCAAAAAATCCTGTTGCTGGTTGATAGAAAATATTTTTTAAATGATTTATTAACTCATCTTCATTAAAGTTTTTAAGAAAATTACAGAGTATTGTGTTAATATGAAATTCAACAAAATTTGCTATTGTTTTACTTAACGCCGCGATTCTTCTATATGGATAATTTATAGGCCTTACTTTATAAAACACCCATTGTTGTTTGTTAATTTGTTTCGGGAAAAATTTTTTAAGTTGTTCCCACAATTTATAAAGTTTATAGGGATAGATATTTTCTGTCAAGTTTTGTGAAACACTGTTTTCTAACAAACCGCTTACTCCAAAATATATACTTTCTATAATTTCTTCTTTAAAAGTTTTTGGATAATTTTTTACTATTTTTCTTAACTTTTTTATTGGTACAAATCGTGCCAAAATTAAAAAATTATTTTTGTTGTTAACATATCCATAGGACTCACAAATTTTTTCATACAAAATTTGTTCTTCAACAGATTTTGTTAAAAACAACCTATTAAACTGTTCTGATTTTAACAACAACCTTACTTCTGCAGCAACAGATACTAATCTTTCAACAAACTCATAATCTTGTGGTTTAAGAATACTTCCACATTTTGGTTTAACAAAGAATTTTTCTCTTAAAACATTTTCATTGTCTAAATACAAAGATTCTAAGTTAACTCTATCTTTTAAACAAATTTCAAAAATCTCTTCTTCATGCTCAATTTTCTTCTTTGTATCATAATCATAAAACACATGAAGGATAACTTTTTTGTATCCATTTTGTTTTGAATGTCTATGCTTAAACCAATCAGACCTGGCTTTATGTACTTCCACATCGCCAGTATATAACTTATTTTCAACTTTTATTTTTGCATTTACAAAATCAACTACTGAACCCAAAACTTTCTCCCCTGGAGATAAAATAACAATCTTTTTACCATCAATAGTTTCTAAATTACGCCTGTCAAATTCTTGTCTATACCATATCTCTGATATAACATCTTCAGTAACATCAATAAATATTTCGCTGTCACAAACTTTATATGCTTCTTCTAAACTTTTCTTTCTGAGTTTTAAATAAACTTCTTTATCCATAAAACAATTTTTTAAGATTATTTTTTATATTCCAAGTATCTCTTAAGATTTTCATATTTTATCCTTGTATCAAAGTCTGTTGGATTCAACATCAACACTGTTTCATATTTTTTAGTAGCATCTTTAACTTTTCCGAGATCTGCTAACATCTGTGCTACAATTTTGTGTATCTCCCAATTAAATGGATTTATCTGCAATACATCTTTATAGTAATCCATTGCTTTATCATATTCGCCTTTCTCATAAAACAATTTCACTAAAAGTTCATATGCTACCACATAGTTTGGGTTTACTAAAATACATTCTTTTAAAATTTGCTCTGCTACCTCAAATTTGTTTTGTAAAATATAACATTTTGCTATACGTGTCATAATGACAGGATTGTAAGGTTGTTGCTTCTGTGCTTTTTTATACTGATAAATTGCTACATTGTAGTTTTTATTTAAAAAAAATTTATCTCCTAACTCTACATATTGCCACAAATCTAACCCAACTAAATTTTTTTCATCATTAAAAAAAGTTATTTTATAATCAGAAACAGCACCTGGGTATTTTTTGACAACTTCTTCTTTTTCTTCTAAACTTTTATACCAATCAGATATTATTTTTTTATATTCAACACCAAAAATTTTTTTATACAAAACTTCTTCTTTATCATAGCTTTTATAGTTTTTAACAAATTCTATAAATTTTTCCTCACCAAATGTGTTAATTAAATATTCAACGAAAGTTGATAATTCAGCAAATGCAAGTTCTACCTGTTGTTGTGATTGTAAATACACTAAAGAACCTTTCATTTCTTCGAATGGGATTAGCTCGTCTTTCTTTCTTGCTTCTAATAAAAGGTTCAAATTACCAACTGTGAAACACAAAGGTATACTTGATCTATATAGTGTATCAAAATATCTTGCTGTACCTTCGTGTAAATACAATGGATATTTAAACTCTGTTATTCTATTTAAAAGAAAATGTATATATTCATGAGCTAAGGTATCACACCATCTGTATCCTAATGGTAAACATTCTGGCGAAATAATCATGATCCTGTTAAATTTACAAATACCTACAACGCCTGTCTTTTCAACAATTTCTTCACCTAATGTAGATGCAATAGCAAACTCTTTTTTTGTATTATATACTTCAACCCTTACTTTTTCAGGATAAAAACCAAATTTTTCAGCATAATATTTGTGTATCTGTTCAAGAATTTCCAATATACTCTCTGCTAAGATTATGTCTCTATCCTTAAGATAAACTTCAAAATGTTCACTCTCATATTTTTTATACTCTGAAATAGTTTTTGATAAAAACAAAATGTATTCTCTAAAGAACAACTCTGATGGCGAAATCTTATTAACATCAGATGAAACTTTTAACATATATTCTTCTGCAGTCACATAATCACCTATGTACATATAGTATATACCAGTATAAAGATTTTTAAGATCCTCATCTTTAACATTATCAATTATCTGTTTTGCTTTATCAATATTACCATATTCTAATATTTTTATCAAATCTTCATTTTTTGCAAACAATAAACAAACAAAAAATAACATCATTAATATTTTTTTCATTTTAACAACATCCTATAATATTCTTCAACAACTTTTTTTATTTCTTCAGGATAATTTTCGCTTAGCGATTTTATAATATCTTCTCTTAATTCTTTTGGTGGTTTATAATCTTTTGCAGACGGTAGTAAAACACGACCTGTTAACACACCTATTTTCCCTGACGGCATGTTTTTTAGTTGTATTTGAGAAGCCATTGGTTGACCTAGTTGTTGAGCAAGTTGTTGGATTTGTTGTTGTTTTGACACCAAATTATTTTTTAACGATAACAAATTATTCAATGCTTGGTTTTGATGTTGAAGTGCATCTGGGAACTGGAAACCATTTAGTGACTCAGCAGAAGAAAACATCTCATCTTGTGCTTGGACAATATTGTTGATCTCTTCCAAAGAAACAATAAAACTTTTTCTTCCAAGTTGTTTTAAGTCATTGATAAATTCTTCTGTATCATCTTTAGCTAGTTTATTTTGTTTATCATATAAACTCATATTTGTATCAATCAAACTTTTTGGATAATCGATTTTTGGTTCTTCATTTATTATTTTTTCAAGTTCTTCTAATAAAACCTTAACTTTTTTTATTGTATCTAAAACATGTTGATCAACATTTTGTTCTTTTTCAACAATATTCCAGTTTTGTTGCCATAAGGAAACAGAATCTTTTATTAATTTTGGTGTTTGCACTAACTGTTTCTTATCAAATTCTGATAATATAGTTTTAAGATACTCGCTGACTAAAATTGAGTTGTTCTGGAACAAAGTGTAAAATGGCTCCGATTTTAAAGATTTAATGGTTAACAAATATTCTATTTGTTGTAACACTTCCTTTATTTTTGTTTTTATATACTCCAACATTCTCTGTTGGTATGAGATAACTTGTTGTATTCTATACTCATTAATTTTTTTTGTTTCTTCATATATATATTGTTGCTGAGATATTAACTTGTCAAGTTTATTCACCAAATTTTTAATCTGTTCTTCTAAATAGGTATTGGAACGGTTTAACAGTTGGCTAGTTGTTTCTGTAATTATTTTAGATAAAGAATCAAGCTGATTTAACAACTGTTGAGCAAGGCCGATTGCTGTATTTATATCTCCTTTTGATATTGCATTAAATATATTTTGTATTGTCTGCATAGGAGAAACAAAATCTAAATTTTTTATCTCCCTACGGTTAACAAAATCTTCCGGCAATTTCTGTGGCATAGAAGATAGTAATTCAGATATTTTTTTAAGTTTATCAGCGATTTCGTTTAGCAAATTTTCAAGTTTTGTTAAATCTTCTTTTGATAGTTTATCAGATAGAGTTTTCAATGTATCAAGCAGTTGTTTTGAGATAGAAGACACATCGTTAATAGAAGAAGCAACGTTTTCCATATTTTGTTGTTTCACAACTTCTTGTGACAACATCGTTGCTCGTTCAAGAAAATCAATTATTTGTTGTTGTAGTTTTGAAGCATAAGATAAATTTTGTTTTTGCAAATTTTCTAACAATTGTGGGTTTATATTATTGACAATATTGTCCAGATTAAAACTTAAATTTTTAAACTCTGTATATGTATCAACAGAAGTATAGGGATCAAAAGACATTTTTTCTAACAACGACGATAAAAGAGAATTTAAAAATTCAAACTCTTTTGACATCTGTTTATGTTTTTTATAAAGTTCACCTAATTCATCAATTTGTTGTGTAGTAAGTTGTGTGAGTTTATCATAAAGTTCAATTTCTTTTCCCAGAATCTCGGTTGTTTTATCAACAAATTTTTGTATTTCTTTTTGTATACTTTGATGTTGTTGTTCATAACTAAAAATTTCTATTTTGTTTTCTTTAGTTATATCGGATTTATAGCCATTATCATAAACAACAAGATGATAAGTAATCACATCGCCATAATCTAATTTTAGTTTTGATAAATCAAACAAAAATTCGTCGATACTTTCTAAAGTTTTATACGGATACTTTTTAACACAAATAGTTTTTAATTCTGTGTTGTTTTGTATCTTATAAACAAATTCAACTTTATTTATTGAAATATCATCTTTTACTGAATAAACAATTGGTACAACAGAATTTAACATAACAACGACATCATCTTCTGGAGAAACTATTTCAATTTTAGGTGGTTTATCTTCAACAACGTATATTTTATATTTTGTAGAACCGTAATTAACTAATCCTTCTGTATCATATAACTCAAACCATATATCTGAAGAATATTTTGCAACAAAATTACCATAAAACTTTTTTTTATCCTTCTCATCAATTAAAAGTTTTGTTTTTTCTCCATAGATATTTGCATAAGCACAAACAATATCTTTATTTGTTTCACAAACAAATTTTATATTACTTCCTTTTAAACATTTTGTCTCAGCAAAACTTTTTATTTTGTACGGTTTTAACCCAGTATATCTTGGCGGTTCAACGGTAATGTTAAAATCAATTATCTCTGGTAAGACAATTGGTTGTATTAAATATGTTTTTGAAAATACACCCCTGAACTTTATTTTATAAAAAATTTCTTCTTCTACAGAACTTATTTTATATCTATAAACTTTTCTTCCACTAATTTGTTCAATTTTATCAAAATTAAATTTAATAAATTTCTTAGTATTTTTCGTTTTAAGAAACAATGATGGAACATACATTTCATATTCTTTATCTACTGAAACTTTTATTTCGCAAAAAGATCCATATTGAACTTTTATATTTCCTGGAGAAATATATAAACCTAATATTTCTGGTTTCCGTGTAAAAATAATTTTATGTATACTTGGCCTGATCAACTGTGGTGAAGCATAATAAAGGATGTATATTATTGCTAATAACACAATGTTTAACGGTATCACTTTCTTTACTTTATCTAATCCAACAATTTTAGCTATGTTAGCTTTAGATAACACATTTTTTATATCTTCAACAAATTTTGTTGCTAACTCTACTGAGAAATTAGGCTGTGGTGTTTCTAAGAGTTTTTCTAATAAATAAGCGTTAATAAAATCGTCTTTGTGCTGCAAAAAATTATTTTTTTGAAGTTCTTCTTGAAGTATAACATGTGGATGAATACATGTTGTAATTATTCTATATAATAAATTTGCAAAAAATACTAAACACACAAAAATTATAAAAAACCAATAAATATGAAATACAATAATTGGTAACGGGAAAATTTTGTCAACCAAAATACTTAAAACAAAACATCCTATTACTATATTGATAAGTGTAATAAGATACCTTATCAACAAAAAAACAATTTTTAGAAAAACAAATTTTTTAAGATAATCTCTTATTTTCATCTTATATTCTATTTGACAAAACTTTATGAACCAAACTTGCAATTCTGAATGCTGGATCGTATTTTATCCATTTTTCAATATTATTTTTATATTCTCTAAGATCAATTTCCTTAGAAATTATTTTATTTAACAAATTATAAATATTACTGATTTCAGTCTCATAGATACCCATGTTATATTTTTTAATGATATAGACATTGCCACGTTCTTGCCCTGGAACAAAAACTGGTATAAAAACAGGTGTTTTTGCAGAAAGTGCTTCAGATACAATAGCACCACCACCTTTACATATAACTAAATCGCTTACACGGATAAAATCGTAAATGCGGTCTGTCCAACCGATGACTTTTGTTGGTACAACAAACTCCATTTTTGAAAAAAATGCGTATAAATTTTTATACTTACCAGTGACAATAATTAACTGAAAATCACCACTCTTTTTTCTTAAAAATTCTATAATTTCTACAAACCTACTGATAGCACCAAGTCCTACAACTATTAAAATTGTTAGTTTATTAGTTCCTAATTCAAGCTCTTTCAATATTTTCTCTTTATCTATTTTTTCAAACAACTTGCTATTTACAGGGAAACCTGTCACAAAAATTTTATTTATACCGTTGTTTATTAATAAATGTTTCGTATCATCATCTATAACAAGATAATAATCTACGAACTTATCAATCCATGCTTTATGAACCATGTAAGAGTCGGTTATGACGCATAGATACGGTATATTTTTATGTGTTAGCTTTTTATACTCTTTAACTATAAAATTCCAATATGGATGTGTTGAAATAATAAGATCTGGTTGATATTCATCAAACAATTTTTTAAACTTTTTATATGAAGAAAATAAAATTAGCATCTTTAAAATAGTCACACAAAATGTATTATTTGTAACAAAAAAGAAAAAGTCAAACAAAATCGGTTTTTCCATAGAAAAATTGTAAAGTTTTTGAAAAAAAGTAAGTTTTGTCGGTTGAACATCATTATCATGATACAAAAAATCTACAATTTTTGTTTCGTATTCAACAAAATTTTTATTTATAGCATTTTGTATTGCCTTTGCTGCTGTCAGATGTCCTGTTCCATAACTTGCAGTAAGGATAAGTATTTTTTTGTTCATTTTTTTCCCTCCTCAATAAAATAACTTATTATTCTTCAAAAAGGCAAATTTTGTTTATATATTTAACATCTTCATAATAACCAAGATTTTCTAACAATGTAACAAAATTTTTTAAAGCATCTTTATTATTTGTTATATCATACACAAATATGGAATCTGCTGCAATATATACTGGTTTAATTTTTTTTAAAAAGTTAAAAATTGTTTTATCTTTGTAATAAGTTGACTGTAAATTTGTTACAGATATTGCAACAACAATTTTTTTAGGATTATTTTTTATAATATCATCTCCTATACGTTCTTGGGTTGTTAAGTTTGAAATGATACCTATTGGTCTGTATTTAATCCCATAATAGTGTGGATCAGCAACACCAAAATAAGATAGATATATTCCGCTTTCCATAAGATCCTTATTTTTTTTAAGCCACAATGAAAGTTGTTTCAACCCTTGTCCCCAATCAATATTTGAATCAGAAAAATATTTCCAACCATTTTTATTTCCACCAATAAGTTCATTAAAATATGATAAATAAAAAGGATGAGATTTTAAAGAAACGAGAATATATAACACGACAAAAATGCTGTATATAAAAAAATTTGTTTTATTTTTTACTAAACTTGAACTATAAAAAATTAAAATTGGATACACAGGCAAGATGTGTCTATGTCCAATTTGTGTTTTAGAAAAAGATGCAATTGCTATAAAAATTATTACTGACGAAATAAAAACAATATCAGATTCTGATAATGTTTTTTTGATAACTTTTACAAAAAATATTACAAAGGATATTAAAAAAATTATAAGTAACGATAATTCTGTTTTCAAAAAGAAAAGTGTAATAAAATATAGTCTAAATCCTGTTGTTGAATACTTGCCAAAAAAGAAACTTGATCTACCTTGTTGCAAGTTTTTTACTACCTTATACAGCCCTTCAAATAACATAAAAAAATTGTTTCTATACACAATAAGTCCTATTATTACACTACCTAAGATTTGGAGTATAAAGAACATTGTAAATTCTTTGATGTTTACTTTTTTAGTTAAAACAAAATATACTAGAATACAAAAGTACGTAAATATTAACACAACAACAGTATATTTTGTAACTGTTAACAATCCTGTTAGAAATGCACAGATAAAATTTGTTTTAAAATCTCTATTTTTTAAAAATTTGTAAAATGTATAAACACCTAAAAAATAAAAAATACTACAAAGAAGATCTTGGGTGGCCAAACATGAATGTGCTGTTATAGAAGTGTTAAATATGTACAACAAAGAAGCGAATATTGCTGAATATATACCGAAAGTGTTTTTAACAATATAGAAAAATATCCACAAAAAAATTGTTGAAACAAAAACGTTTGCTTTTCTTGCAAGATTTAATAACTTTTCTGCATCGTGGTTGTTATAATATAACATAAGATTAGCAAAAGAATATCTTTGTCTGTTATAAAAATATTCATGAGTTGAGAAGACTAATGGTTGTGGCCTCAAGAATAACAAAGGTGTCGCAACAACAATTTTTGCTAACATTGGTTGATCAAACGGAGAAACAATTTTCATTGAATTTGTTTTTAAATAAGTATATCCCTGCATCAGATGGAGAGGTTCATCATATATTGGAGATAAGTATTTTATAACATCGTTACATTTTATAAAAAATCCAATTGATAAAAATAACAAAAAAATTACATGTTTTATATCTTTCATTGACTTAAAATTTTTTCAAGATAATACTTCGCCTCTTTATGATTAGGATTTATTCTTAATGTTTCTTTAAAATAATATATAACTTTTTGCCAATCTTTGAGATACCAATATACAACACCTAAATTATAATATGCTTCTGCTAAATATGGATTATAATCCAAAGCTTTGTTATAACATTCAATAGCTTGGTTGATTTTGCCAAGTTTTTCATATACAACTCCTAAATGTAAAAAACAATTTGCTGTTTGCTTCTTTATGTTTTCTACAACATCAGAGAACGTTTTATATTTTTTTGCAAGCAATAAATATTCCTCAAATTTTTCACACCCTGTTTTATAATACAAATATGCATTATGAAAATCACTCTTTGTAAAATAAAGATAACCTAACTCAAAATAGTTGAAAGGATAAAAAGGAACCATGCTTATTGCAAATTTGTACAAATTTGTACATATATCAAAATTCTTATTTTCTTTCATTAATTCATAAGCTATTCTACCAAATGCTTTACAGTAATCTTCAATTATGTCTGATGAAAAAAATTCCCAAGATAAGTCATAAACATATTTGTCTCTAAAAACATAAATATTGTTTATTAAAAACATAATGTTTTCAGGAACACTTTGTGTGAAATAACCAATTAATAACCCAAAACTTGACAATTTAAAACCTTGTAATTTAGGAACCTCAACATCAGGAGTAAAAAATGTTTTATACCCTAAGGAGAAGTTTTCTTCAATAAAATCTTTTAATGTTTCTAACTGTTGGACAGATGTAATAAAAATTTGTGGCAAATTGTTGTATGAAAAATAATTATAACACATTTTTTTATACCACTCCGAACCGGATAACCCCGCAGCTATAACATAAATATCAGGACGAACTTTATCAACAAATTTTCTATACCACATAGAAAATATTTGCACATCTTCTTTTAAAACCACAATACTATTTTTAGGTACTGTTCTTAATATGTTTATAGTATAATCATAAGCATAGAAATTTTTGCGTTTATTAAGAACTTTGATATTTTTTGAAAAATTGTATCCAACAAGGATAAAGAAAAATAAAAGTAATATATATTTAGAGTTACTGTGTTTCTTCATTAGTTTTATAACACCAAGAATTAACCACAGATATACAATAACATTTGGTAACAAAAAATGTGCTTCAAGAATAGCGAACGAATGTGGGTTTGGTGGCATATTAGCTTTGTAAATAAAATATATACAACTTAACAACCAGCTAAATAACAAAGAAACACCAAAAGATTTGTTTAAACTAAAGCTTTCATAAATCCCAACAAATGGAACTATTACACCAAAAATAGATAAATTGTTCAACAAATGTTGGAAATAAAATTTTATTCCGTCAACAAAATTTTCTGCTTCTTTATATCCAGTAGAAATAAGATCTAAAGTAGAGCCGTGAGTTTTTCTAACCAAAGATGAATAAAGACGGTTGAATGTTTGTGGATCATTCCAATCTATATACGGATTTTTTGTTGATCTTAATGGCATATATAGATAACAACTTACTCCTAATAAAAACAGAAAAGCTAAGCTAAGAATATTTTTCAAATTTTTCCCTTGCTTTATATAATTTAGAAAAACAAAAATTAAAATTGGTGCAAAAAAAATTAAATCTATTCTGTTTGTGATACCCCAACCAAAAATAAAAAATAAAATATATATCGATTTTTTCGATAAAAAAAAGTATCTACTACAAAATATGAGTAACAAAGTTGCAAACAAAACGTTAAAAGTGTACATCTCTGATACCAAAGAAAGATACCATTGTAAATATCCAAAAGAAAAAACTAAACTTAATAAATACCCGATTGCTAATATTACAAAATTTCTTTTACCATAAAAATTTTTAACAAAATAATTAAACAACCAAAACAACAAAGTCGAACTTATTGCGGAAACAATTGAAGAAAAAATATTTATTCTATATGCAAAATTACCAAATGGTATGATTCTGCCAAAGATGTAGGTACATAAAGTATACAATGGATACCCAGGTGGATGTGCAACACCTAATAAATATCCAACGCAAGCAAGCTCGCCCGCATCACGATACGCTGCAACCGTTGGAAAAAGTGTTAATAAATAAACTATGAATATGTTAAAATACAAAATAATATAACTCATAACTTAGTCAGTTTGTTTAAGATATTCTACATATCTTTTAATTTTTTCATCAGACGGTTTTAATTTTAAATATTGTTCAAACATTTCTAAGGCTTGTTTTTTTTTGTTAATTTTAACATACAAACTTCCAAGATTATAATATGCTTGTGCAAAATATGGATCTAATTTTATAGCTTTATAAAAACAATCTTTAGCGGAAGAAAAATCGTTTAATCTTTCGTACACTACACCTAAATTCACTAATGTCTCTACATACAAAGGTTTTTGTGTTGCATAGTTTAGGATATCTTGGTAAACTTTTTTTGCCAACTCAAATTTATTTTTTGTAAAATAGTAATATGCTATATAGCTTAGATATAGTGGATCCGAAGTTATCAAAAACATTTCTGTAAAACATTTTTTTGCGAAATCAAAAAGTTGTTCATTCTTTTCTGCAACAGAAACATAATAATCGGACAACAAATTAAGATATGTAAGGTATAAAGAAACTTCGCGAGGTGAACTTTTATATGAAATATTTCTAATAAAGAAAATCTCATAAGGAATAGTCGTAGTAATTGGGGTTATACTATGCAATAATCCAAATTTAAATTTCTTAATATCTGTTTGTTGTGGTAGAACGGTACTATAAAAAACTTTTGATTGAAAATTATTTATAATATTTTGTTCAACTATTGTCCGTATTTTAAGCCGTTTTTCACCCCATATTTTATAGTAATCATTACCATAAATACTTCTTGTGACAGATGCATTACAATCTATGAAATTTATATCTTTACGAAAATTTTTTAATCTTTGAAAATAAGCAATAGAAAACTCACTTTCATCAGCACGGTCTGAAAACAGAATGCTGTTATAACTTGTATTACGAAATATGTTATAAGTATAATCATAAAGAAAAAAATTATTTCTTAAATTGTTTTCAACAACAGAATTAAAGAAATAAAAAATATTAATTGCAATAAGTACAAAAAACACAATTTTTATTTTTTGTAAAACTAGTAAAGATGCTGAAACAAATAAAACCATACTTACAATAGATGTTGTAATTAACCTTTCAAGCAAATATATATTTGAAGTGGATGGCATTTTTAATCCTGACAACATAATTATTACTGGTCCTGCAAAGAAAACTGTTATAAATGTCGTTGTTAAAAAAAATAATAATTTACTGCTAAATTTTTTGAAATTTAAAACTAAAAAAATAAAAGATAATAAAAACAAAATTATATTTCTTACACCTATTATGTGAAAAAATAACTTCACTCCTTTATATAAATTTTCAATACTAACAGAAAGTTTTCCTCCCTGAGCTAAACTAAAAGTGCCATATCTTCCTCTGGCTATAAGATAAAAAAACCTATCAAAAGTTTGTGGATCTTCCCAGTCATATAAAGGTTGTTTCAAAGATCTTATTGGTACATAAAGATAAATTGCGAAACCAAGTATAAAAAATAAAAAAGAATACATTGTGTTTTTAAAACTAAGTTTTTGTCGTCTTACAAAAATTTCGTATATAATCCATACAAAAATTGATGGTAAAACAAAAACAACAATGTGCTGGTTCCCAAAAGATAATCCTAGTAATAAAGAAACAAAACAAAGTTTTTTATTAAAAGACATTTTGTCAAAAAACATAAAATACAAAATTATAACAAACAAAAAATTGTGTAAAGCAAAAACTTCGCTTACAATACTTTGCCTTATTAACACTTCCTGCGATAAAAAATATGTAAAACAAAAAATAGACGTTATATATCTATCAGACAAATTTTTAATTAGTAAAAAACACACTATTGCTGATAAAACAAACAAAACAACAGATCCTATTGCTGTCCTATATCCATAATCACCAAAAGGAATAAAAAAACTAAACAGTTTATATACATTACAAAATAATGGATATCCTGGTGAATGAGCAATACCTAACGTTGAAGCAGCACCGGTTAGTTCTGCTACATCGCCAATTGTTACTGTTGGTGGACAGATGTATATTAATAAAAATAAACAAAAAATTATTAAAAAAAGTTTCATTTTGTTTTGTTTTTTTCTATCATTGCACGATAAATATAATTTTTCACTACCTGGTTATCTGGCTGTAATTCCAATACACGATTAAAATAATATATGACTTTATCCCAATCATTTTTATTCCAGTATAAAACTCCTAAGTTATAATATGCTGTTGGGTTAGCTTTATCTATATCCAAAACCCTATTGTAACAATTTTCAGCTAAATCAAAATTGTTAAGTTTTTCATAAGCTACACCTAGATTAAGTAGTGCATAGATATCAGTTTTATCAACTGTTGATAAAAACTCGTATATTTCTTTACAAAACTCATAATTTTTTCCATTAAACATTTGATACCCTAAATTGTGAAGTTCAAATTTTATATTGTTTTTTAACCATTCAACTTCAGGCCATAAAAAATAGCAATATTTTAACATCAAAAATTTTTTATAATTATCTAGTTCATTTGTCGCTTCCATAAAATAATATATAGGTACTAAAGCCTTACTTCTATAATCAAAATATTTTTGATACACACTCCTAAAAGAATACAACTCTTTAAATAAATTATTTTTTTTATACCAATGTGGAATAAATGGTGTATCAACAACATATATTGCTCCCGCATAAAGTAAACTATAATTAGGCAAAATATTTTTGTTAAAAGTGGAATAGAATACAGGTTTTGATAGAAGATAATTTTTTTCAACTGAAACTCTTCTTTGTTCTTTTTCTTGTTTTGATAGACTTCTAAAATCGCTACCATAAATATTTTTAAATACTAAACCTCCACGGTCATGTAAACTAACATCAACTCGTATTCTTCTAACTGCTTGAAGATAACCAAGTGTATAAAAAGTATCATCACCACCGTCCATAAAAAGAATACTGTTTTTTAACAAAGTTCTCATAATATTTGTTCCATAGTCGTAGTTTAAGAAATAATTTCTATAATTGCAACGGACAAAATTTTTGCTAAAATTTGTCCCGACAGAAAAAACTGATAAAATTAAAACAACAAAAAGAAATTTATTAAGATATACTAAAGAAAAAATAATCGTTATCACCAATATTGTATTTGCAAGAATATAAAACCTTTCCATGATACCATCGTATAAAGCTCCCGATGGCAAGTTTGACAACATAAAAAATCCTATGCCTGAAAGTAAATATGAAACAAATAAGATAGTAAAAAGATTTTTGTTATATTTATATATTATGTAAAAAGCAACAAGTCCTAATAAAAACAAAAACAATGACAAGTCTTTTATTGTATGAGACACAAATCTTTTTGTTTGAAAAAATAAATTATTAAAATTATGTCTTAAAGGTTTTTCTACTGTCAACTGGAAAGTTCCATAATCTTTTCTTGTTATAACTCTGTAAAGGTTGTATACATTTGTTGGGTTACCCCAATTAAAATATGGCTGTTTTTTTGCTCTTATTGGCAACATTAAATAAACACTAAATCCTAATAAAAAGAAAAGTAAAATAATAAAAACGTCTTTAAACTTAAGTTTGTTTTTAAAAAAAGAATACATAAAAGCTGGAAATAAAAAAATTATTGTATGATGATTACCAAATGACAAACCAAACAAAAAACTTGTAAGAGATAAAAAACGAAAATTTTTATATTCCAAACTTTGGTATAACAAAAGTAATATAATTGTTGCTAACAGAGAGTTTAATATAAAAACTTCAGTTTGTACTGCATTTCTAAAAAATGACTCTGAAAAAATTAATGATGAGATTAAAAAAATGCTACAGCAGATTTTTACCTTTTCTTTATAATTTTTTATAGACCACAAAATAACACATATAAATAAACCTATAGCCAAAACTACATTGAAAAGATTTATTTTATATGCAGGATTACCAAACGGTAAAAAAATAGAAAAAACTTTTCCTACCAACGAATACAAAGGATAGCCAGGACTATGTGCGATACTAAGAGTTAAAGCAGTGGTTATAAACTCTCCGCTATCACCACTGTTTACCGACGGAGACATGCAGTATAACAAAATTATAAAAACAACTGTAGCATATACAAAGATTAATGCTTTTAATCTCATAATTTATATCTTACCACAAAAATTTCTAAAAGAAACAAAATTATAAAGACAATGCCAAACCATGGTAAACGATAAACTTCAAATATTGACACAACTTCACTAGAAGAAATTTTTGATTTAAATTCTTTGATTATACTTTCAATATTTAATTTTTCAAGATCCACTGTTTTACTGTCATAATACTCTGCTAATTTTTGCATATATTCCAAATTTGGTTTTAATACAGCAATTTCTTTTATTGCAGTATCACCAACATAAATTTCTTTTTCATCAGTATAAACTTTTTTAGCAACCCTAGCTATAGCAGATATTTTATATTTTCCTTCTACTACTGGAGTAAAATTTGCTATAAATTTTCCTTCAGAAATTTTTTTTACAGATAAAAATTTACTAGTTCTATCAGGATGAAATACAACCACTTCAGGTTTTACTTCTTCTTTAAGATTTGAAATTATTTGTAAACTGACCTGTTGGTTAGTATTATAATTATCGTCTGCTAAGATATAGATATTTTTTAATTCTTCTGCTGAAGATGTAAAATAAATTACTTTTTTCCAAAATTTTGTATATAGATTTTTGTAATCATATTTTTCTTGAAATAGGTTGCCTAAACACCACCGCCATGTTGTATTGGTTAACAAAGCAAACACACGCCCTTTACCTTTTTCTGAATAACATGCAATAGGAAAATTTTTATATTTTAAAACAACAATTGTGTCATCTTTTACCCCACCAACTTTTTGGTAATTACCAAGCATAGGAACTGTTTGCCATATATTTTCATTTTCTTTCTTATCTTCAAAAATTTTTACAAATGGACTTTTGTAATCCACGACCTCAGGCCTGAAATCAATATATACCCATTCTTCTTTTTCAGATAAAATAACTGGCAAAACATCTTCAATAGGAGTATATTTATATCCGCCTAAAAAAAATGAATTTTCACCACCTATCATTATTAACCCACCACCGGATAAAACAAATTTTTTAAGATTATCCAAATAATGTAATGGGATACCGAACCTAACATAAGTAAAATTTTCCAATATCACCAAATCATAGTTAAACAACTCTTTTACAAAAATATCGTATGTTGGGAAAGGAATTAATGCAAGGTCTTCATCAGGGACAATTACAATATCTTCCGGGTTACGTAAAATAACAAAAGATACCAAATCAATATTAGGATCGTTTTTTAACAAACTCCGTAAATGAAAATATTCGGGCGAAGGTTGACCACATAGATATAAAACTCTTATTTTATTTTTTTTAACTTCTATATCAAAAATATAACTATTATTTTCATAAGTAACTTCGTTGTGCAATTTTGTTATTTCTACTTTAAACTTATTTTTACCTATAGATTTTGGAACAAATTTAAGTGTTGTCTCTACAACACCATCTTTTAGTAACACTTCGCTAGTATGCAAAACTTCATTTGTTGAAAGATTATACAATCTAACTTTACAATATCGGTTGGGGTACCCAAACGAATATAACTCTACTTTAATTTCATGTTCAATATCTTTAAACCCTATTTTACTAAATCTTACATTGTAAATTGAAACATCTTGAAAACTTTTTTCATTAAAAACAACAGGTATAACTACTAAATTTTCTTTTTTTACTGATGGCAATTCTTCTGCATAATTTATACCATCAGAAAATAAAAATACAAAATATGGTTCTTTTAACTCACTAAGTAATTTATTTATAACATCATTTATTTTTGTCCCTGCAGTTGTATAAACGAAAGATGACATTGTTGTTTTATATAATTCTGTGTCAAAACTATACAATGTAAGATTATACAATTGTTGAAGTTTTGTAATATTTTTTTGCATAAACTCATTAACTTTTGTAATCCTATTGTTAAATTTCATACTATAAGAAGTATCAACTAACAAGCACACATTTACTTTATCTAACTTTTTGAGCTCTTTATATCTCACATTTAATAAGAACACTAACAAAATTACAGCTAATACTATTCTGGCTAACCTTACAAACTTATTTTTTACATTAACAAAAACAAACAGTACTAATACAAATAAAATTGTTATTAAAAAAACTGAAAAAAAGGTAAACTTTAATGATATCATTTTTTATATCTCAATTTTTGTTCAATAAACGGTTGATGAACTTTATCCATTTTATATGTCCCACAAAGTGAATACATTATTATATTAAGAAATAATTTTTGCGAATTAAATCTTTGTTGTTCTCCTAATGGTACACAGTTATAAATATATTTTCCGAATCTATCCCTTGCCCAACATGCGAGAATGTTATTTCTTGAATAAATTATTGCGGGCCTGTTTTCATGTTCTATATATTCTAAGTATGGAAACATTGCTACACGACCTGTTACATTTCGTATTAAATAAAACGATTTCATTAAAACATGATCAGAAGTAGTTTTTTTAAGTTTATATTCAGCAAAAGCAGATTTTAAAAAATTTCTTATTGAACTGTCAAATTTGCTAAAATAAAGTTCTGATGTATCTTCAATAAAAATTGTCCCTCCGTTTAAAACATAATCCCGCAATATTTTAACACTTTTTGACGGTATTCTAACTTCACTATCTCCTAAAATAATAACAAATGGTGTTTTTGCAAGTTCTTGTTTTAAATTATCCGAAGTTACATCTATAATTTTTCTTTCTTTTTCTGCTTTTACGCTTGTTGTCAAAGTTAAGATATCAAGCACATCTAAGTATACATGAGGATAAGGATCCCAATTACCTGGATATTTAAGTTGTGCAAAAACAAATTTATCTGTTCCAAAACAAAAACTACAGTTAAAAATTAAAATAAGAGTTATAAATTTTTTCATAATTTATACCATTCTTTTACCCAATCGTGACAAAATTGTTTCTAAAATAAATAAAATAACGACCAAATAAATTATGTCATGTGATACATCTTTACCTAAAATCCATTGTATTAAAGATTTTATTTTCATTTCTTTAATATCAAAAAGTGTTATATTAACATTTTTAAACTGGCTAAAAATTTTTTTAAGCATACTTTGGTTCACAATAGCAATCTTGCTTTCAACCGGATTAATATTTATTGCAACGATTTGTTTCCTGTTTTCTTCTTCAATCTCGTATATTCCCGGAACAAAAAATGTCAATTTATTGTCTACTAAGACTTTATATTTTTCTTTTGATTCAAAACTATTTTCTCCGACAACTTGTTTAATTGATACAACATTTTGGATTTCAATTTCTTCCCCAACAAAATAATATTCTTTTAGTTTTTCTTCTTTTTTTTCATTTTTTTCAATAATATATTTCAACATTCCAACAAAAGCTGGTTTAAATACAAAATTACTCCAATTTTTATCAGCTAAAAAACTAAATAAATAAATGTTGTTTTTATTCAAAACAGCTGGAGTACCATCATTATAAGTCAACAAAACTTTCCATAATGATGGATTTGTAATTGTAATCAAAAATCTTTTACTTACACTTATATTTTTATACTCAAACTTCTCTATAAACTCATTAAACTCTTCATCTTCTCCTATAGAAACATTATTTTTGCCTTCCTTTAACTCTATAAATTCTATTCCATCTAAAACAGATGAATAGTTATCAATATCAGTTGTTTCTCCAGGAAAAATTATAATTGTTTTGTCAGAAACGTTTTCAATTAAGTCCAAATTTGGCAAATCCACAAAAATATAAGCACCATAATTTTCTAATAACATTTCCTCTTGTTCAAAAGTTTTAATCTCAAGAAAAACAGTTGGAAAAGATAAGTTTTCAAAATAAAATTTTTTGCTACCAAAACCTTTCAAATATACCGGTTCGTTAATTATACATAAAACTTTTTTTTTCTGTTTTTCTTTTTTACAACTAAAATAAAACTTGTTATCATCAACTAAAGTATCATTTATGTTCAAACAAAGGTTACCAAATAAATTTTTAGAGATATCTGTTGCAAACCTAAAATTTGCTAACTCAAAAGTACGAACTTTTTTAATATCCGTTGGTTGGTTGGAAATTGATAATTCTGATATAACCTCTTCTTTATTTTCAGGTGAGTTTTCAGGGATATATTTTATTTCAACAAAGCCGTCATCATAAAACATATTAACACTGTTAAAATAAAAATTTTTTTGTTCTATTTTTGGATAACAAAATCCTATATCTATATTTGCAAAATTTATTGGTAAAGAACTTAAAGATAATGTATAATTTTCAACAATATGTTCTGCTAAATCTGTAAATATCAAAATTTTGTAGGCACTATTTTTTTCAGCTTTTTTTACAATTTCAGTTAAAATATATTCTATAGCACCAACTAAATTTGTATTTTTAAAAGAAGGTTTTAAGCTTTTTATCTGTTCAAGAAAATTTTTGTTTATAGAAACAAACTGTGGAGTTAAAACTTCAACAGTATCATTAAACAAAATTATTTTAACCTTCAGATTATCAATTTCGCTCAACTCAGACAGAAGCTTTAATATACACTCTTTACAATGTTCAAACTTTGAATAATTTAAAATTTTTTGTCGCATTGAAAAAGAATTATCTAATAAGACATAAAGATCAACAGTTTTTTTCTTTGGGGACAAATGCATAACTGGATAGCTTAAAAAAATGATTATTAAAAAAATTATAAGGCATCTTAAAATTACAACAATTATATCAACTATTCTTTTTTTAGGTAGGTACTGGTTAAGAACTTTTTTTATTAAAAACAGATAAGTAAACTTAATTCTTTTTACTTTTTTAACAAACAACAAATGTAAAACAATAGGTAAAATACTTAATGGTAATAAGATAAGCCAAATTTTATGATAAAAATATATCACTTTTGTTCTAAGACAAATTTAAGATTTTGAATAATCGGCAAAGATGTATCAATAAAATAATAGCTTATAGTGTTGGTATTTAAATTTTGTTTATAAAAATTTATAAGATTTTCAAATTCTTTTTGATACAACTTTTTTATTTCATAAACATCCGTTGTAATAGACAAAGATTTATCTTCAATATCTTCAACTAAACATTTTTCATAACCTAAATTTAGCAACATCTCTGATTCATCAACAATATGTAGCACAACCAAGTTTATCCCGTACGCAGAGATTTGTTTCAACATATTCACAATTTTTGCATACTCTTCTGAAACTAAATCGGAAATAAGAATGATTAAAGTTCTTTTTTTAACATAATTGAAGATAAAATTAAAAACACAGGTATAATCAGATTTCTCACCTAAAATTTCATTATCTAAAAATTCTAAAATTTTAGAATAAAAATCTTTTTGTGAAACAGACTGTATCACATCTTTAATTTCGTTATCAAACTTGATCACACTAACAGTATCTCCTTGATGTAGTAAAATATAACTTAAGTATGAAACTAAAAAACTACCATATTCATATTTTGTAATTTTATTCTTTGGGTACCACATTGAAGATGAACAATCTAAAAACAAATATGCTAAAAGATTGGTCTCTTGTTGATATTGTTTAACAAAAAACTTTTCTTTTCTTGCATATACTTTCCAATCAATAAGTTTTATATCATCGCCTTTTGAATATTCTCTATGTTGTATAAAGTCAAGCGATTTACCAACTAACAAACTTTTGTGTTTACCAGGATAATTTCCTTCTACGGAAGTATTTTTTAGTTCAAACATCATTTTATTAAGATGGCTTAATATTTCATTAGAAACATATTTGTATTTCATAACACATTCATTTTTCTACTTCCAGGTTTCACCAATGGTATATTTTGTTTACACAAAGGACAGTTTTCTAAAGTGTATGTGTTAATAATCAATTTTGCAACATAAAAATATGGTAGACCAAAAAAATTGTCTTCAAACACACTGCGATTAAATATACTACATACTCCAACAACTTTTGCATTATACGAATTTATCACCTCAATGACTTCCTTTGTAGACTTACCAGTTGTTACAACATCTTCCACAACTAAACATTTATCTTCTTCTTTAAGCTGAAAGCCACGACGTAGTGCCATTTTTGCGTTTTCATCACGTTCTGTAAATACAGCTCGTATTTGTTTATCACTAAATGTAGAAAAGATACGTGCAACTTCTTGCCCTATAACAATACCGCCTAACGCTGCTGAAACAATAACCGTCACTTCTTGCCAAAGATTACTTTTATTCCTTATTTCTTCAAACATAAGCATGGCAATTTTTTCAGCTAATTTTGGATACTGTAGTACTAATGCACATTGTATATATTTATCACTGTGTAATCCTGAAGAAAGCAAAAAATGTCCTTCAAGAATAGCGTTGTATAATTTAAATATATCTATTATAGAATCTTTTCTAAATTCCATACCATTTTTAGTAAAAAACCATTATTTCATTCATTTAGTCGTTTCTTAAAATGTTAATTTATGTTAATTTATATAGAATTTAATACATTCCTTTTCTAATACGTATAAGTTCTTTTTCTAGTTCACGCTTTTTTATTTCTTCTCTTCTATCATAAAGTTTTTTATATTTACACAAGGCAATTTCTATCTTAGCAAACCCACGCTCGTTAAAATACACTTTTGTTGGTTTAAGAAGAAAACCTTTTTGTGACATTTTCCCTATTATTCTATTAATTTCTCTTCTATGTAAAAGTAGTTTTCTGTCACGGTCAATTGGTAGTTTAACATGACTTGATTTTTCGTATGGAGCAATTTTTGCGTTTATCAACCACACTTCATTTCTTTTAATTAAACAATATGCATCTTTAATATCAATTTTACCCTCGCGAATTGATTTTACTTCAGAACCTTTTAATACAATACCCGCATCATATGTTTCAATAATTTCAAAATTATGATAAACTTTTTTATTTTGTGCAACAACTATTTTTGCCATAATTTTTATATTCTACAAATTATATAAATATTTTTCAACAATTTATTATCATAGTCATAACTTTTTAGTTTATACAACTTTTTAGTTTATACATGAAGAGCGTGTTATATATGAAGGTTATTAATTGGAAAGTTTTTTTATTTTATTTTACGGATTTAAAATCTTTTTACGTTTATTTAATGTGATAAGTCTTAATTAAACAAATCTTTAAAAAAAATAATGCCCCCAAGCGGATTTGAACCGCTGCTGCGGGCTTGAAAGACCCGTGTCCTGGACCTGGCTAGACGATGGGGGCATGAATTAGTTAATAGTTAACATTCAATAGTCAATAAACAGGTTGATTTATAGCAAAACTTTTTTTCCTAATTTTAAATTTTTTATCGCTTCTTTAGCAGCATTTTGTTGAGCTTGTTTTTTAGTTTTACCTTTCCCATATCCTAATATTTCTTCATCTAACTTCACAACACAATCAAAGAGTTTATCATGATCAGGTCCAACTTCTTTAACAATAGTATACTCAGGCAACTTTTTATAATATTTTTGAATAATTTCCTGAAGTATGCTTTTGTAATCTTGTATCTCAATCTCTTTTGTGGTCGTTAGAAAATTTTTATACATAAATTTTTTGCATTCTTCAATACCAGAATCTAAATATATTGCTCCAAGAACTGCTTCAAAGACAGACGCTAATATTGATTCTTTTTTTCTTCCACCAGATTTTTCTTCAGATTTACTTATCAAAATAAATTCATTTAATCTGATTTGTTTTGCCCATTTTGCAAGTTGTGGTTTTGAAACAAGTACTGCTTTAAGCTTTGAAAGTTCGCCTTCATCTTTAGAAGGAAAAGTTTTATAAAGATATTCAGCTACAATTGTAGCTAAAACACTATCACCTAAAAATTCTAAACGTTCGTTATGGACATCTTTTTTATTTTCAACAGCCCATGATTTATGTGTAAGTGCTGTAATGAACAAATCTTCATTATAAATTTTTATACCTAAAATTTTTTGTAATTCTTCAAATTTATCCATACACCAAATTAACTTTTGTATTTTTTAACAACTATCACTGCATTATGTCCACCGAAACCAAATGAATTAGATAACGCAATATTAAAACTTTGTTCCCTTGCAACATTAGGAACATAATCTAAATCGCATTCAGGATCAGGTTCTTCATAATTTATTGTTGGATGGATAAAATTGTTTTCCATACATACAAGTATAGCTGCAAGTTCAACTGCACCTGCAGCACCAAGTAAATGTCCGGTCATAGATTTTGTTGATGATATAGGTATTTTATATGCATACTCACCAAATGCTAACTTTATAGCGAGTGTTTCATATTTATCGTTAAGTGGTGTTGAAGTACCGTGTGCATTAATATATTCAACATCTTGAGGTGAAAGATTAGCATCTTTTAACGCAAGTTTCATACATAATGCTTGAGTGGTACCATCTTCTCGTGGTGCAGTAATATGGTATGCATCATCAGTAGCTGCATAACCTACTAGTTCAGCGTAAATTTTTGGTGCGTTCCGTTTTATAGCATGTTCTTCTGTTTCCAACACAAAAATAGCTGCTCCTTCTCCCATTACAAAACCGTCCCTGTTTTTATCAAATGGCCTTGAAGCTTTTTTAGGTTCATCATTGCGAGTAGAGAGCGCTTTTGCAGCACAGAAACCAGCTAAACCTAAAGGAGTAATTGCTGCTTCTGACCCACCAGCTATAATGACATCTGCATCACCATATCTTAAAAGTCGTAGTGCATCTCCAATAGCATGGCTTGCTGACGCGCATGCTGAAGTTACTGCATAATTTGGTCCTTTGAATCCGTAATGTATAGCAACTTCACCAGCAGCTATGTTTATTATCTCCATTGGTATAAGGAATGGACTTATCCTCGAAGGACCTTTTGATAAAAGAACTTTCATCTCTCTTTCTATTGTAGCAATCCCACCAATACCTGAACCAATTATAACACCAATTCTTTCAAGATTCTCGTTTTGTAAACTAAGTTCAGCATCTTCAATCGCCATTTTAGCTGCAGCAAAGGCAAACTGGCAAAATCTGTCCATTCTACGGATTTTCTTTTTATCAATAAATTCTTCAGGATTAAAATTTTTAACCTCAGCTGCTATTTTTGTATCAAATTCAGAGACATCAAAAGATGTAATTATATCAACACCACTTATACCAGCTCTTAAAGATTCTGTAAATTCTTTTTTACCAATACCGATTGGTGATATAATACCGATACCGGTGATTACTACCTTCTTTTTTTCTGTCATATTAAATTATCAATGAATAATCAACTAAAAAACCAATTTTATTGTTTTTGTGCAATTTTATTTTTTATATATTCAATTGCTTGACCAACAGTTTGCATTTTCTCTGCATCCTCATCAGGTATCTCAATACCAAACTGTTCTTCCAAAGCCATAATAAGTTCTACTGTATCAAGAGAATCAGCTCCAAGATCGTTAACAAAGGATGCGTTATCCGTTACTTCGTTTATGTCCACACCTAAAGATTCTGCTATTATAGCTTTTATTTTTGCAGTAATATCTTCCGTCATATTTTTTATGCCCCTCCTTTTGAATTAGTATTTAATAAAAACTCACATATACATTCCGCCATTAACAGAAATTACTTGTCCAGTAATATAACTTGATTCTTCTATACATAAAAACCATACTACGTTTGCTACATCTTCAGGTTCTCCTAATCTATTAAGTGGTATAAATTCTTGCAATTTCTTTTTTTGTTCTTCAGAAAGTTGTTCAGTCATTCTTGTTTTAATAAATCCTGGTGCTACAGCGTTAACTAATATTCCTCTTGAAGCAAGTTCTTTTGCTACAGTTTTTGTTAAAGCTATGACTCCACCTTTTGAAGCAGAATAATTTGCTTGTCCAGGGTTACCCATAAGTCCTACAACTGAAGCGATATTAATAATCCTCCCACTTTTTTGTTTGATCATATGTTTTGCAACAGCCTTAATAAAATTGAAACATCCTTTTAAATTAACATCTAAAACTTTATCCCATTCTTCTTCACTCATCCTCACAACAAGATTATCTTTTGTAATACCGGCATTGTTTACTAAAATATCAACCTTACCAAACTTTGCTACAGTTTCGTCAACACAAGATTGTACTTGAGAAAAATTAGATACATCAACATTAAACACTAAAGTTTTAACATTATATTTTTCTTCAACTTCTTTTGCAGTATTTTGTGCAGATTGTAAATCAACATCAATGATAACACAATTTGCTCCCTCAGAAGCAAGTTTTAAAACAATACTTTTCCCTATTCCTTGTGCGCCACCGGTTATTATTGCAACTTTATTTAACAATTTTTTTTCACACATAGTTTTTTATAAACTAATTTGTTGAATAAAAAAATTTAAGTCTTCTAGTTTTTCTATATTATAAACTTTTATATTTGAGTCAGTGACAATTTTTTTAACCATGTTTGACAAAATTTTCCCGGGACCACATTCTATAAATAAATCTACACCATCATCAAGCATATACTTTACAGAATCAACCCAAAGAACAGGATGATTTATTTGCAATTTTAAGTTTTCAAGTATTTCTTCTTTTTTTGTATGAGGTTTAGCATCATAGTTCATTACAATAGGTATTAATGCATTATTTATGTTCAATTTGTCAAGTGTTCCAGAAAAAATTTTTTGTGCTTCATTCATTAATGAAGAATGAAACGCACCTGACACATTAAGTTTTATCACTTTTACTCTTTTCAGAGAAAGAATTTCTTGTAACTTGTTCAATCCTTTTTCTTCGCCTGCAACAACAATTTGTTGTGGTGTGTTAAAATTAACTGGTTCTACAACATATCCTTCATTTTTTATTTCCTGACAAAGATTGATTAACTCGTCTTTTTGGACACCTATAACAGCAATCATACCACCAGGATTTGATTTTGATACACTAGCCATAATCTTTGCTCGTTCAGAAACAACTTGTAATGTTTGTTCAAAACTTAAAGCTTCTGAAGCACATACTGCTGTATATTCTCCTAAACTATGTCCTGCAACATATTTTATTTTTTCTACTATTTTAGGAACTTTTGTTTTTAACATTTCAAACATCACAAACGAAGTAAGAAACACAGACGGTTGTGTAAATTCGGTTTGTGAAAGAATATTTTGATCAGATTCAAAAATAATTTTTTTAATATCGTAGCCTAAAATTTTTTCTGCTTGTTCATAATAAAATTTAACTTCGTTAAAATTTTCATAAAAATCTTTACCCATACCAACATATTGAGCACCTTGTCCTGGGAACAATAATGCTATGTTCATAATTTTTTAACTTAATTAACAATGCACGGCTAAAGCCGTGCCCTACATTTTGTTTTCTCTAACTTTCATTTATTTCTTTTATTTTTTGTTCAAGCAATTCATCAATTTTTTTAATATATGTATCTGTTAACTTTTGCAGTTGTTGTTCAGAATGATACTCATCATCTTCAGAAATTTTTTTATCTTTTTTAAGTTGTCGTAAAGTTTCCAACGCTGTCCTACGCTCGTTTCTTATAGCAACACGATAATTTTCTGCAATTTTACTTACTTGTTTTATAAGTTCTTGTTTTCTTTCTTCAGTAAGAGCAGGGACATTAATTTTTATTATTTTACCATCATTTATTGGTGTAAGGCCTAATGGTGAATTAAGTATTGCTTTTTCGATATTTACAATTATACTACTATCCCAAGGACGAATTTCTATTATTCTTCCTTCAATAATATTTATATTAGCGATTTGGTTTAGTTTCATTATTGTATTGTAACATTCAACTTCTATATTTTCAACTAAACTTACAGACGCTCTCCCTGTTCTAACAGTAGCGAACTCTGATTTACATTTTTCAACAGTTTTTTTCATAAGTTCTTCAGTTTTAGAAAAAATTTCTTTAATCATTGTCAACACCTCCAACGAAAAACAATAATCTTAAAAATTTTTGATTGTTAGCTTAACAAACTTACATAATTGTTGTCCCAACATCTTCACCAAGTAACACTTTTAACAAATTACCTTTTTTATACAAATCAAAAACTTTCACAGGAAGTTTGTTTTCCATACACAAAGAAAACGCAGTTGTATCCATTATTTTTAAATTTTTGTTTATTGCTTCAATAAAAGTCAGTTGTTTATATTTTTGTGCATTAGGATTTTTTTTAGGGTCGTCAGAATAAACACCGTCAACTTGTGTCGCTTTAAGTAAAACCTCAGCATTAATTTCTATTGCGCGCAACGCAGCTGTTGTATCTGTAGTAAAATATGGGTTACCAGTACCACCAGCAAAAATTACAATTCTTCCTTTCTCAAGATGACGTATCGCTCTTCTACGTATATACGGTTCTGCGACACGAGGTATCTCAACTGCTGTCATTACCCGTGTTACTAATCCGAGAGATTCTAACATTGATTGTAATGCTAACGCGTTTATCACTGTTGCCAACATACCCATATAATCAGCAGTTGTACGTTCTATGAACTCAACATCCTTACCTCGTAAAATATTACCAGCACCAATAACTATACCAAGTTGCACTTTTGTTTGCTCAACAGCAGTTTTAATCTCATCTGCTACTTCTCTTAACGAATGTTCAGAAATACCAATGTTGTTAGGTTTTTCGCCAACACTTTCACCAGACAGTTTTAATACAATTCTTTTATACATATAATTATACCTCATTAATAAAAATTTTAAAGTTTAATACAAATATAGATAAGAAAACATAATGGCAAGGAAATAATAACTCCTTTCTTATTCTTCTCCCAACACATATCTTGTAAATCGACGAACATTGATATTTTCTTGCAGTTTAGAAATTGTCTGTAGAACAAGATCTTTAACTTTTTGTTTACCTTGAGGATCTCTGATATAAGGTTGTTCTAAAAGACATGTTTCTTCGTAAAATTTTTCTAATTTTCCTTCAATAATTTTATCAATCACTGTTTGTGGTTTATTCTTATTTTTTTCATCCTGTAAAAGTTGTTTCCTATAAATTTCTTTTTCTTGTTCAATAACCTCTTTGGGTACATCTTCTTTTGACACCCATCGTGGTGCACATGCAGCAACCTGCATTGCAAGTTCTTTCGCTAAACTTTTAAATTCGTCTGTCCGTGCAACAAAATCTGTCTCACAATTTAGTTCTAACAACACACCTATCCTTTCTCCAGGATGAATATACGCAACTATAACCCCATTTTTTGTAACATTAGATATTTTAGTTAACGCTTTTGCAATACCACGTTCTCTTAACAGCACCATTGCTTTCTCAATATCATAATTTGTTTCTTCTAAAGCTTTTTTACAATCTAAAAAACCTGCACCTGACATAGAACGAAGTTTTTTAATTAGTTCTAAAGTATTTACATCTTTCATTTTTTAATATCCTTTCTTACAGTATTACAACTCAATTTCTTTTTCTAAATCTTCTTTTGCAAGAGGTTCTGAAACAGGTATTTCTGTAGACTCGGTTATCTGTGTTTGCATTTTTTGTTTCCCTTCTATCACAGCATCTGCAATAATAGAAGTGATAAGTTTAATAGACCTTATTGCATCATCGTTGGCTGGTATTGGATAATCGATAAGATCAGGGTCAGCATCTGTATCACAAATTGCAACAACTGGTATTTTCATTCTTTTTGCTTCTTTTAAAGCAATCTCTTCAAATACTGTATCTACAATATACACAATATCAGGTAATTTTTCCATGTTTCTTATTCCTGCAAGTAGTTGTTGTAACCTTTGCATCTTTTTTGTTCTCAATTTAGCTTCTTTCTTCTTTAACTGTTCAAAAACACCACTTTTATACATTTCTTCAATCTCTTCTAACTTTTTGACAGATTTTCTTATAGTTTCAAAATTTGTCAATGTTCCTGGTAGCCATTTATAGCTTACATAAAACGCACCACATCGTTCCGCTTCTTGCTGTATTATTTGTTGTGCTTGTGGCTTAGTACCAACAAAAAGTATTGTTTTTCCTTCAGCAACACTATTACGAACAAAACTATATGCGTGTCGTAACTCACGAATAGTTTTTTGTAGATCCAAAATATGTATTTTGTTTCTTGCACCAAAAATATATTTTTTCATCTTAGGGTTCCATTTTCGTGTTTGATGACCAAAATGTACCCCTGCTTCTAACAATGTTTTTAAATTTATTGCTACCATATCTTACAAAACTCCTTTTATAAAAATTTTTGTGTTTAAAAATATATTATTTTAATTTTTATTTTCAATACTTTATAAAAAATTTTTAAACCATAATTTTAGAAATATCCACAATACATTTTGTAGGACATTTTTCAACACAAATCCCACAATTATCACATTTTTCGTATTTCATAACAGCTAAATTTTCTTTTATTTCAATATCATTTACTGGACAAGATTTAACACATATCCCACAAGCTATGCATCCAACAGAACAAACTTGTTTAACTTTTATACCTTTATCTTTTGAACTACATAATATATGAACTTGGTAGTTACAAGGCACAAGTTTTATTATATTTTTGGGGCAAGCTTTAACACATAATCCACATCCTGTGCATTTTAAAGGATCAACTTCTGCTACATTATGTTGATTAATATATATAGCATTGAAAGGACATACTTCTACACAATCACCGAATCCTAAACAACCATATTTACACAACTTTTGTCCTCCATAAAACCTATCTGCGACACTACATTTTTTAACACCTTCATATATAAAATCATCTTTTGCATTATCACCTCCTTTACACAAAACAACTGCAACCATACGATTTAAAGAAGTTTCAACTTCTCTGTTTAAAACTTGAGCAATTTTTTTACTTAATTGTACTCCACCAACTTTACATAATGTGATAGATTCATCTTTACTTAATATCGCATCAGCATATTGTTCACAGCCAGGATAACCACAAGCACCACAGTTTACCCCCGGCAAAATCGAAACAAGTAAATCTTTCCTTGGGTCAGATTCAACTTTAAACTTTTTTGCAGCAAAACTTAAAAGTAATGCTATTACAACACTTGTCAGGCCCAATGTTGCGATAGAATAATAAATAATTGTGTTCATAAAAATTATTTTATTAAAAACCGAATAATCCAATCAATCCCATAAAAGATAAAGACATCAATGCTGCTGTTATAAACACGATACCATATCCTTTAACAGCGTTTGGCAGTGGTGCTAGTTCCAAACGTTCTCTAATAGATGAAAAAAGTATTATCGCTATAGTATACCCTATTGCTGTACCAGATGAAAAAACTATTGCTTGTAAAAAATTAAATTTATAGTCAACTATAAGAAATGCTACAGCAAGTATAGCACAGTTTGTTGTTATCAATGGCAAATAAATACCTAGCGCTTTGAATAAAGATGGAATATTTTTTTTCATAAACAGTTCAACAAGTTGTACTAATGAAGCAATAACTAATATAAAAACTATTATTCTAAGAAACACCAAGTTTAATGGAACCAAAACAAAATTATAAAGAACCC
Organism: uncultured Elusimicrobia bacterium; assembly: GCA_964561135.1. Taxonomy (GTDB): domain Bacteria; phylum Elusimicrobiota; class Endomicrobiia; order DTEH01; family DTEH01; genus JANXDG01. Next base: position 53,489 of record CAZLOB010000036.1, read on the forward strand.
AAGAAACAATCGCTGCTAAGTTCATAACAAAAAATACTGCTGCTGACATACCTAATGCAGAAGATAATTTATTTGATACACCAAAGAAAGAACAAAGACCAAGAAATCTCATAAGAATAATATTATTTACAAAAATTGATGAAATAAATATTGCAACTAATGTAGAATTTTTCATTTACTTAAAAACCCCATACATCTTGATTTTAAAGCACAACCTTCACATTGTTCAGGCAGGTTGCTTTTAATTTTTTTCTTAGTTAATTTATTCTCTATATATTTAACTATTGTAATTATGACACCAGCTGCTAAGAAACCACCAGGTGGTAATATCATAATTACTAAAGGATTAGAAAACAATTCTTTAGATCCGAAAAGTGTCGCTGAACCTAGAAATTCTCTTATCATGCCTAAAAGAACAATAGTTACAAAAAACCCTGCACCCATGCTTATCCCGTCAATAAACGATAAAAAAACATTGTTTTTAGAAGCGAACGCTTCTGCCCTAGCTAAAATTATACAGTTAACTACAATTAATGGAATAAAAACTCCCAAACTTTCTGACAACGCAGGAAAGTACGCTTTAATAATATAATCAACTATTGTTGTAAATGTTGCAATTATGACAATAAATACTGGTATTCTTATTTCCTTTACTACAATTTTCCTTACTAACGAAATAATAACATTTGAACAAGTTAAAACAAAAGTTGCAGCTATACCCATACCAAAAGCATCTGTTGCTGTTGTAGAACAAGCTAAAAACGGACATAGACCTATCATCATTATCAACACGGGATTTTCTTTTATTAAACCATTAATGAATATTTCAAATACTTTTTTCATATTATTTATTCTTGCTGTTCTTGCTGTACATTTTCGTAAGTTTTAGTTGATATACTAACTCTTGGTATCAAAATTCTCTGAGGCAATCTTTTGGGTACTACTTGTGTTTTTGCCATTTCTTTAACAAAATTTTCTAATTCTTTATTTTCTAATAACGATTTTACTGATTGTGTTAATGCACGCGATGTTATCGTTGCTCCACTTATCGCATCTATTTCACCGTTAATATCATCTTTTTTAAGAACAACTTCAGACGAAGTTTTGTTAATAAACTGTGACAAAAATTTTCCTTTTGTAACATTTGCACCTAATCCAGGTGTCTCTTTATGAGAAACAATTTTTATACCAGTAATCTGTAAAGGTATTGTTGAAGAAACACTAACTATATATTCAATAACTCCTGCATAGCCAAGACAACTTGACTTTAACAAAAAACCTATAAGTTTATCTTCTTTATCATAACACTGTTCTAAAGAAATGGTGTCAAGTCGTTTTGGAACAAATTTTTCTGCAGAGGGGACAATTTCTTTTTTAAGTTTTATTTCTTTTAATATTTTATTTTGTTCAATTTTTGACTGTGTCTTAACATATAAAAAAGATAAACTTACTGCTGAAAATAAACAAACAAAAAATAATACTAAAACCATTCTCAAAGTATTCATACCTTTTTATACCCAAATTTTTTACGAACAGTATATTGATCAATTATAGGTGTAAGCAAATTCATAAGTAATATAGAAAAACATACACCCTCAGGATATCCTCCCCAGTAACGAATAAGTGAAGTAAGTATAGCACAACCTAAAGCAAAAATAACCTTTCCTTTATGTGAAACAGGTGTTGTCACTGGATCTGTTATCATAAATATTCCACCTAAAAATAACCCGCCTGTGAATAAATATATCCATAAATGAGATTTATCAACAAAAAATGTTATTATCCCGACAGTAAAAATATACACTAATGTAGGTAAAGGATAAATATGTTTTCTTAAAACCAAGTAAAAATAACCTAATAAAAGCAAGATAATTGATGTTTCACCTAAACTTCCTAAATAGTTACCAATTATTAAGTTTTTTATTGGTGGTATATTTTGTATTTGTTCAGGAAAATGTTTTAATATTGTTAACGGTGTTGCAGAGGATATAGCTTCAACAGAAAAATCTCCCATTTGTTGAGGGAATGCAATATGGAC
>CAZLOB010000037.1:0-2654 GCA_964561135.1 uncultured Elusimicrobia bacterium
ATTAATTTTTTTAATTTTTTCTTTAGTTGATAAATGTTTAGTTCCTTCCCAAAACTTGATTCTTATTTCATGTATCTCACGCATTGCTGGTGGCTCCTCAATCTTCATTTTCGATAACCTCCATTGGTGTAGCGATCTGTCTCTGTCTATATCCTAACAATAAATTTATTCCGCTTACCTCTGTGTCAAAATAAATTTTTAATTTTTGCATATAGTTTGTATTCCCTACCTAAAGTTTTCCTACCTCTCTGTTATACAAAGTACCTATGGTTTTCTTTTCTGCTTAATGTATATTTAAGAAAATTTTAATTCAATTTTATCTATACCTAATACCTTTGCTATTTTTGTTAGTGTTTCCAATGTCAAATTTACTTTACCTTTTTCAATCAACGAAATATTTGGTTGTTTTAAACCTAAACGTTTAGCCAAATCTTTTTGAGTCCAACCTTTTTGTATTCTTGTTTTTTTGATTATCCTTCCTATCTCTACAAAAGTTGACATTGGTATAGCTTCAATTTTTTGTTGTATTTTCTGCTTTTGTAGCAGAGTATAGTAGATTGTATCCCACCAGATTTTGAAATCAACCGCTTCAGCAGTTTTATTCCAGTATTTTCTTATTTCAGGCCAATACTCTATAAAATGTTCTTTCTTTATAACAGAGAAAACTTCTTTCGGAACATCACATTGAGAAAGCAAAGTAAATGCATAAGAGACAAATTTCGGATGTTCTGGATTTTTTAATACTTTTTTTACTTCTTTTAACGCTTTTTTATTAAAACTCCAAAAATATTTTTCTATTTTCATTGTAGTGCCATCTCAATAAATTTTTTTATTTCATTATCTAAATAAAAAATCATTTCTGACGCATCAAAATCTTTATCATAAATATCTAGTTCTAATAAGTCAATTTTCAATTCCTGTCTTGAATATGAACGATACCACTGTACCATCCCTCTTTGTTGTTCTCTTGGAAGATTATGTAAAAATTTATGCAGCGGACATACTTTTTTAGAAAGCATATAAATATCAAAAATATCTCTTGCAACCTTTCTACCTGTTATTATCTCTCTACCAACATGGTTTTCTACTAAATGTGTCCCTGTAATAGCAAAAATTTTTTGGATATAAATATCTTTAACACTATATACCGGTATCCCATTAAATCTTTTAATGGTTGGTTTCTTTAAAATAACGTCTTCTACAAAATCTAGTTTTAGTGGCTCATCATAACATTTAATAGGAACCACATAGAGGCGCACTTTTGCAATCCTTCTAGCAGTAAGTTCTTCTTTGAGTTTTATTTTTTGTTTTGCTTCTTTTGTTATTTTGTCTACTAAATAATTAATTTCTTTAATGCTGTAATTTGGTGAAAAAAAATCTAAATCTTTTGAAAACCTATGATGTAAATAGTATAAATCTAATGCTGTCCCACCAGAAAGTGCAAATGTTTTTGAATATTTAGCAAATATCCTAAGTATTTGTTGTTGTATATTACGAATTACTTTCTCCATTTTTCCCATCCTAAATTTTATATTTTATATTGTATACTGAATATACATTATAATATATTACGTCCAAAGTCAACATTTAGTTTCAAATTTCTGAAAATTAGTATTTTGTTGAAAACTTCAGATGTGTTTTTGGTTTAAAAATTGGTAAGTATATAATCTTTTGTTTCACATTGGACGACGAGAGTCTTTTTTGCGGATTTCAAAAACTTTTTTGAATTTCAATCTATCAGGTGTGCCTTTTAAATACATCGCTTCTACTACCATATCCCAAGTATATCTCAATTTTTTATCTCCAGGAACATCCCGCCACAGTTCTTTCTTAAACTTATCAACATTTTTATTAACTGCTATCTTCCAAGTAGATATGCCCCTTTTAGATAAATTTTTATTTTTCATATCTTTTTAACTCTTTCAAAAAATATCCATACTTTTTAGCTAACAATTGACTTTTTTTAGCAACGGCTTTAAAATTCTTCTCTAAATCTTTCTTACTCAACAACCATATATCAGCATCTCCATAACGTGCATGTTGTCGTCTTCTCCAAGCAGACTTAAATTCTATACCAGGGATATTTGTGAAAATTTCAATACAATTAGGCACAGCACCCATGCCAAATGCAAAATGTCCATCAGGATATTTTTTAGTAAAGATGTCAGAAGAGTATCCTTCTAATTTTTCTACACCAAAAAATTCACATATGCTTTTGTATACTCTTTCAGCATTCTCTTTAGTAGGATTTATTAAAATATCTAAGTCTTTTGTATACCTTGGTTCAGTATAATAAATATGAGCATATCCACCTATCACTAAATACTCCACATTGTTCCGATTTAAAATTTTAAAAAAATCTTCAAAATCTTTGTTAATCATATTATGTTTTATATCTTTTTTTGTTCTATATTTCAACTCAATATAATTATTATTTTCGTTTATAAAGGTTTGAGCATAATCACCACCCTTTTTATCACTACACAACAAACGGAATAATAGTTTACCCGTTACTTCAGCGTCAAACAACGATTTTTTAGCATCTTCTCCTGTTTTAAACTCACCTAAGTTATACAACTTTGCTAATTCTGAAAGATGACACTTGTCTTTAGGAAACAAATATTTTGCTAACGCTTTTGTGTCAAACAACATAG
>CAZLOB010000038.1:0-75921 GCA_964561135.1 uncultured Elusimicrobia bacterium
AAAATTTGCTGTAACCACCTTGTTTGAATCCATTGTTATAGTCGCAGGATTCTGTGTACCACTTAGATCTCCACTCCAACTACTAAATACATACCCACTATTCGCCACAGCCGTAAGCGTAACCTGTGTCCCAGCTGTATAACTTCCTCCTGATGGATTCAAACTTACACTACCTCCACCTTGTGGAGAGATATTTACAGTAAGAGTATAGTACACTTGAACATCTGATAACGCATTTGACTTAAACCAACTACCCCATTGCGTGGGACTATTTGGATCCCAATTATAAACCATATCTAAGTACTCATATCCTCCACCATTGCCACACCAGGACCAACCAAAAATTGAATACCCATATTGCTTTGCATAGTTAACTATTGCTTGTTCATCAACTTCTCTACCATTATGATAATGTCCAAACTCACCAATACATAAAGGTAAATTATTATTATAGTAATAACTCATATAATTTTGTACTTTTGAAGCGTTATCATAAACCTCATACATATGCACAGAAAAAATAGTATTTCTTAAACTATCAGAATTTAAAACATCAGCAGCATTGTTTCTCATAGTATTTGTCCAATCCTGTCCCCAATTAGGTGCATCCACCATAATCACATGTGTGAACCCATTATTTCTTAAACGTTGTATAGCTGATTTTGTCCAATTTGCCCATTGAGAAACATAAGAAGAATTGTTCCCAACAGGTTCATTACCAATGTTTATTATAACAAAATCTTCTTGACCATCAAGAACATTTTTTATTTCTATCCAATAATCTACTGCTTGGTCTAAAGTAGATGCACCAGATTGATCTCCATATCCTGTTGTATCATGAACTTCTAAAACTATTGCTTTGAACCCACGATTCCTTGATTCACTAATTATTGTTGCTACTTCATGAGCAGGTATTTTTGTCCATCTCACACCATTTGATAATACAACTCTTACAGAATTTGCTCCCCAAGAACGTATACCATCTAACGCTGCACCTAAATATCCTCTGTACCATGCATGAGGATGGTTTATACCTATTAACCTAATAGTATTTCCTGCCCCATCTTTAAGATATCTACCATCTACCCTTAGCTGATTTGGTTTTAATTGAGAGAAAAGAAATTGTAAGAATAATATATAAGATGTTATAAACAAAATTTTTTTCATAATTGAATTTCTATATAAAAAATAAATTAGTATAAAAGCCCTAGCCCAACATAATGATAAAATCCTAAATCAAAACTTATAGGTATCAATGTATAATCAATAACCAGCCATTCCTTTCTAAACCCCACACCTAATCTAAAATTTAACAATTCATTATCATCACTAATAATTGGTACACCTAATTTCATAACATATCCTAACCTGAATACAAATTGTTCTTTTATAGTTTTTTTGAACCCGAACTCGTAACCAAAACTTAATGTAGCATCTTCATCTACAGGAATGTATTTAATACCAAAAAGATATAACGAATTAGAAAAGGTAATATAAGAAAGCGAAAAATTTAACGATAATGGTAAAACATCAGGTTCTGAAGATGTAGAAGAAATAGTAGCACCTAAATTTTGAATTGAACCACCAACTGCTAACCTTTGCTTTCTTAGTATCACACCAAAATCAATTGCTGAAGATAAATTTGATGATGAATCAAAAGATATATCTTCTTTAACAACTTTACCATCTATACCGATATAAAAATTTTCATTTATTTTTTTTGAAATAGCCAAACTCAAAATGTATGAAGAAAAAGAAAAACTAAAAGCTACATTTTCAAGTTCTGTCCAAAGATAATTTATCCCAACTCCAAAATTGACATTATTATTTATTCTTTTTGAAATTATTATATCGCCTTTATTTATATCTGCAACCCATCTTAGATATGCTGTTCTTAGCTCGAAATTTTGACATTCAACTAAACCTGCAGGATTAGAATATATTGTTTCAGGCTCGCCATAAACACTACAAAAATTTTCTCCTAACGATGTTGATTTAACACCATTGAAAAATTTTAACAACCCGTATCCACTTGAAGATTCGCAAATGGAAATTATTAAGAATACAAAATAGATCACTACTTGAAAAATTTTTAACATTTATTTTCCTTTCTACTATAACAAAACTCACAATACTATTACTATTACAAATTTTTTATTGCCAATCAAAAGAATCTATCCATATATAACCATTAAATGTTGCAGTTGAACCACCTCCTGCACCTATCTTCACACCTACAGCACGAACTCTTGTCATATCAAATCCTGGTTGGTCATACGCCCAAGATTCTGTTGCTGTATTTACAGTAATCTCTACCCAAGTATCAGTAGGAAGACCATAAGGTGGATTACCTATGTTGTGCCAAGAACTATATCTATTATTCCAATTTGCATCTTTAAAGAAGATTTGTATACCATTAGGACGATTAGGATCCCCAGCTGCTTCTGCAGGTAGCCATACCCATACTGAAATAGTCTTGTTTGAAAGATCTACTGGTACTGTCACGCCGGCAGGTGGATTGTTTTGCATATCAACCCATGCTTCCCCTTTTGTATTTGGCAGTTGTGTTTCATCACCACCTTGGAGATTAACAGTACATCTTAAACTTGCAGAACCAAACTTTGCTTTTGAAGTATCTCTTGCAACTGCAGTAATAGCCTGAGAATCAATCCAAGTTTGTGCTTGCCATCCTTGTACTGTAGTTTCAAAATTATATTTTGCTGTATCAACTCCCCCACCACCTCCGTCACCACCAGTCTGTGTGAACACAGCAGTAACAGTTTTATCAGCATTCATTACTACAGTAGTAGGATTACTTGTGCCAGTAACATCTCCACTCCAATTACTAAATGTATAACCAGGATTAGCAGAAGCTGTTAGTGTAACGACAGTCCCAGCAGTATATGTCCCACCTGCAGGATTTAAAGAAACAGTCCCAGCGCCAGTAGGAGATACAGAAACAGTTAGTGTATAAGTGGTGACACTACCACCGCCCCCACCATTGCCACCACTTTGAGTAAAGTTAGCAACAACAACTTTGTTAGAATTCATATTTATTGTTGTAGGATTTTGAGATCCGGTCAAATCACCACCCCAACTACTAAATACATAGCCACTATTTGCTATTGCAGTTAATGTAACTATTGTTCCTGCAGTATATGTCCCACCAGCAGGGTTCAAAGAAACTGTTCCAGCGCCAGATGGATTAACTGTTACAGTCAGAGTATATTGTTGTGTTTGTGTTCCACCTGTAGACGAAGAACTTCTTCTTGAACTACAACTGTTCAACAACAATACACCTGCCAACATAAAACATATTGCAACTGCAACTACTTTTTTTGTTTTGTGTTTCATACAATTTTACCTCCTTTTTTATATTATTTTTCTTATAAATCTGTATTATACAAGTTTTATTACAAGTTAAAAATACAAAATATATTATTTATTTGTCAAGAGATTTGAAAAAAAATTTTTTTAAAATTTTTTTCGTCGGTATTTGTTTAACTAGAACTTTAATTACGATGAGCTGTTTTAGCATATACTATGTATACTTTTTATCAGTGAAACAATTTTTTTAAAAGCTAAGAATCTGTGACTTAAAGAATTTTTTTCTTCAAAACTCATCTCAGCAAATGTTTTTTCTTTTGGTGGATAAAAAAATACAGGGTCATATCCAAAACCATTTGTTCCTTTTGGTTCAAAAGTAATATATCCTTCCACAACACCCTTCCTTGTATAAGACTTGTTTTGTTTAGGTAGATAAAAACAAGCTACACATATAAACTTTGCAGTACGTTTATGCCAAGGTACACTTTTTAACTCTTTTAAAAGTTTTTTATAATTATCTTCATAAGTAGCTGTATGTTTCTTTTGATCTGTATCTGCGTATCTTGCAGAATAAACTCCTGGAGCACCATCTAAGTAATCAACAAATAACCCGGTGTCTTCACTTAAAGTTGGCAACCCAATTAAATCACCTATAACTTTGGCTTTTTTAACAGCATTTTCTTTTAAGGTTTTCCCATCTTCCTCAATATCTATTTTTTTACCAAGAAAATCTGTATATAAACACAGTTCTATATTATTTAACTTTAGTATTTCAAAAATATATTTTATCTCTTTTGCTTTATCTTTGTTTCCAGTTGCAAGAATTATTTTTTTCATAAATTTAATTCTTTAACAATTGATTCTAAATTTGGTTTCACAGTTCTTATTTTAACTTTTTCTTTAGTTGTTTTCATTGCACAATCTGGATCTTTAAGTCCATGCCCTGTCAAAATACAAACTATATCAACATTTTTTTTATCATCAAAAAATCCGTTTTTAATATATTTTATAAGTCCTGCTAAAGACGCAGCAGAAGCTGGTTCAACAAAAATTCCCTCTAAAGAAGCTAAAAGATAATAAGCATTAAGAATTTCTTTATCTGTAACTGTATCAATAACACCGCCTGACTCATCCCGCGCTTGTTCTGCATACTTCCAAGATGCAGGATTACCAATACGGATAGCAGTTGCAATAGTTTTAGGATTTTTTATTGGTTTACCTTTTACTATAGGTGCAGCACCTGCTGCTTGAAACCCCATCATTTTTGGTAATCTGATTTCACAGTCAATATTTAAATTTTTATTTTTAAACCTATAATTTTTTTTACGTAGTTCATAATATTCTTTATATCCTTTCCAATACGCCGTTATATTACCAGCGTTACCAACAGGAATAAACTGGTAATCAGGCACTTTTTGCAGTTGTAATATAACTTCAAATGCAGCTGTTTTTTGTCCTTCAATACGATGTGGATTCAACGAATTGACAAGTGTTATTGGATAGTTCTGAGAGATTTCTTTTGCAATTTTTAATGCTGTATCAAACAATGATTCTACAGCAAAAACTTCTGCTCCATGCATCACTGCCTGAGACAACTTCCCTAACGCAATTGCTCCTTTTGGTATCAAAACAATACAACGTATATTTGCTTTTGCAGAATATGCAGCTGCTGATGCTGAAGTGTTACCTGTTGATGCACAGATAACAGCTTTTGCATTGTTTTCTTTTGCTTTTGATATCGCAACTGTCATCCCGCGATCTTTAAAAGATCCTGTTGGATTATCTCCTTCATACTTTAAGTATATGTTCAATTTAACATTATATTCTTTTTTAAGTTTATGCTCAATGTTGACGGCCTTTATTAAAGGTGTATTACCTTCGTATAAAGTTATGATTGGTGTTTTTTCGTTTACAGGCAATATTTCTTTAAAATACTCAATTACTCCAGGCCAAATAGGTTTCATAAGAGAATTATAGAGAAGCAATAAAACTTTCTATTTGATTAATTTGTGTTTCAGGAATAAACCTTAATTTTGAGACCTTGTCTTTTATCTCAGGAGTTATCAATTCTTTAACTGTATTTTCGTTAGCTAAAACTTTTTGTTTTGTTTTATAATACAAAGTCATGATGGCTTTTAACATAAGATACTGTTTTTTAGCAGAACAATATGTATCAACAGGATCAAAAGCAGATTGATATAAAAAGTCTTCTCTTAACATTCGTGCAATTTCTAAAACAAGTTTATCTTGTTCTGATAAAGTTTCATAACCTACAAGCCGAACTATCTCTTTTAATTCTGATTCTCTTTGCAGGATAGCCATTGCTTCAGAACGAAGTTGTGGGAAATCTTCACCTAAATTTGTTTTATAAAAATCCTCTAATTGGCTCAAATATAATGAATAACTGGTAAGCCAGTTTATAGCGGGGAAGTGTCGTGAATAAGCAAGCCAGTCCTCAAGTGACCAAAAAACTTTTACAACTTTCAATGTCGCCTGTACAACAGGATCTGATAAATCACCACCAGGGGGAGATACAGCACCTGTTATTGTTAGACTTCCTATTCTTTCTTGTAAACCTAAAGTTTTTATTTTACCTGCTCGTTCATAAAACTCAGCAACTTTTTTTGGTAGATATGCAGGATATCCTTCTTCACCGGGCATCTCTTCAAGACGACCTGAAATTTCTCTTAATGCTTCAGCCCACCTTGAAGTTGAATCTGCCATCACAGCAACAGAATATCCCATGTCACGGAAATATTCTGCTATTGTTATACCAGTATAAACTGAAGCTTCTCTTGCAGCAACAGGCATGTTTGATGTGTTCGCAATAAGAACTGTTCTATAAAGTAATGGATATCCTGATTTTGGATCCTTTAACTCTGGAAATTCTGTCAATACATCAGTCATTTCATTACCACGTTCTCCACAGCCTATATAAACAATAATATCAGCATCAGACCATTTCGCAAGTTGATGTTGAAGGACTGTTTTGCCACTACCAAAAGGTCCTGGGACACAAGATGTACCACCTTTGCTTACAGGGAAAAATGTATCAATTACTCTTTGTCCTGTAAAAAGAGGTTCATTTGGTGGAAGTTTTTCTTTATAAGGTCTTGGTTTTCTTACAGGCCATTTGTGATACATTTTAAGTTCTCTAACAACACCATTTTTTGTTTTTAGTTTACATATTACATCTTCAACAGTAAATTTGCCAGTTTTAATTTCTATAATTTCAGACTCTCCGACATCTGGTGGTATCAAGATATAATGTTTCGCTATTGGTGTTTCTTGTACGTATCCAATAATATCTCCACCTGCAACTTTATCATTTACCTTTTTTGTAGGCACAAAATCCCAAAGCTTTCCCCTATCCAAAGCCACTGCAGACACACCTCGTGAGATAAAAAAACCAGAAATACTTTCAATTGTTTTTAATGGTCTTTGTATACCATCATATATAGTAGTAATCAACCCGGGACCTAGCTCTACACATAAAGGTTCTCCTGTTGTTTCAATTTCATCGCCAACTGATAGTCCTGTAGTTGGTTCATATACTTGGACAAAAAATTTGTCTTCATATAATCTAATCACTTCGCCAATCAATTTTTCTTTACCTACACGGACTACATCATACATTTTTATCTCCGGGATACCTGTACCAACAACTAAAGGACCTGAAACTTTTACTATCCTTCCTTTCATAAATTATACTTCCTCTAATTTTATACTTGTAGCAATTGTTACTAATTTTTTATATTTTTGTTTGGCAACATTTTTTATTCCATAAACATCCGAGAAAGGGATAACAATTTTTTCTTTATCAAAATCTGGATATGTTTTTATTAATATTTGATAAACACTTTCAGTAACAAAAATTTTTTCATACTCAACATCTTTAGCAACATTTTTGAAAATTTCAACAACTTCATCTTCATTTGCTAAATTTACATAAAACATATCCCAACTAAAAGGTTTGTATATCACAATTGATTCATAGTCACCTATAACAGCTATTTTTTTCATAACCAAAAAAATTTGGCTCCAACGGGATTTGAACCCGTGCTTGCGGCTTGAGAGACCGCTGACCTGAACCAGGCTAGTCGATGGAGCCATATAATGTTTGTAAGTTTAATTTATTAAAATCATTAAACAAATTCAAGACTTAACTAAAAAACATCATTATGTTGAAAAATTATTTCAAAATTTTATAAAATTAAATTTGTCAAAAATGATAATAATGAAAAAGTTTAAAAAATTTTCTTTTCTTATTCTTATTATTTATTTAATATTTTTTTCTCCCATTTTTTCGATATATCTTTTTGGTGTTGTTCCTCATATCACTGGAGAATTTATAAAAGGCCAACCAAGAAGTAGAGTTAAAATCTGCAATGAAGCAAATATTCTTCGTAAAAAGGGAGCCCCTTCTATAGAAATTGCGAGAACTTTAGGTACCATTGGCACAAAAAAAATTGCTGTTATTATTGTTGACTTCTCAGATCAAGAATTTACTGAATTACCCCAATCAAACATAACTTTTCAAAAGCTAAAAGAATATTACAATGAAGTCTCATATGGCAAATTACAACTTGATATTACATTTTTCCATCAAAATGGTTCAACAAAAATAATAACAGGACAAGAAATACCATTTAGAATGCCAAAACCCATGGAATATTATGGTCGAGATACAGATAATACCTTAGCACAATTAGTGAAAGATGCAATCAAAGCTACAAATGGTACTGTAGACAAAAGATCTTATGATTATGTGATGGTATTACATGCTGGATATGGTAACGAGTCAACAAATAATAAAGAAGATATTTGGTCTGTATATGTTGATTGGGATGACGCTATAAATGGTTTTACAGACGGTACTATTGTCCCTGAAAAAGAGCTTTATGCTTCTGCAGTAGGTGTCGTTTGTCATGAATTTGGACATCAGTTAGGATTGCCAGATTTGTATTATGGTCAAGAAAGTATTGTAGGTAGATGGTGTCTAATGGATTATGGTGTTTGGAATGGAGAACCACAAGGTTCATCACCAGCTCACTTGTCTGCTTGGTGTAAACAATTTTTAGGTTGGCTTGAAGTTGAAACCGTTACTTCTACTAAAAAGAACATATCGTTGCCTTATATAGAAAGAAATTCTTCAGCAATAAAAATCTTAATTAAAACAGCTAGTAATCCACAAAAAGAATATTTTTTATTAGAGTATAGAAGAAAAATTGGATTTGATGCATTCCTCCCAGCAGAAGGATTATTAATTTGGTATATTGATGATAACATTGCTTCTGACGAAAATAGGCTAAAAGATAACAATATAAATTCAGGGGAACCGCATTATGGAGTTGATCTAATTGAAGCAGATATGACACCAGCTGGAAAAGACATTGAAAATGAAGGTGATCCTTTTCCTGGAGATAAAAATATTACACAGTTCTTCCCACAAGAATATAACATCACAGCTTATAATGGAAATCCTATTAACATGATTATATCTGATATTGAGTTAGACAAAAATAATGCTTATTTTAACATAATTTGTTTTTCAGGTTTATATGTTAAAGTAACTCGCTTAGATGCAATTCCATTAAACAATGTTAGAATTGATTTATATAAATATAAAGAAAATATTTCTACCTATACTTATACTTCATTGCAAGGAAGTACAGCAATAGAATTATCTACAGGTATTTGGAGCGTAACTTATTCATTACAAAATTACACAACTTATTATGAAACTATAGAAATTTTTCCTGAACAACTTATAATAAAAAAAGTCATTTTAAGATACGATCCAAGTTTAGTTTTATCAAAAAATGAGTTTATTGTTGGTAATAACTATCTCGATTATACTACACTGAACAAAATTGTATTTAGATATAATGTTGAAGGGCCAACTGATGTGAAAATTATCGTTTATACTATTTCAGGTAATGTTATTAAAACTTTTGAAAAATATCACGAAAAAGAAGGTTATTATGAAGAAATTTGGGATAATGTAAAAGACAAAAATGGTAATGAGTTACCAAGTGGAGTGTATTTTGTAGTCTTTAAGTCGAAGTATTTCAGTAAAGTAGAAAAATTTATTGTAAAACAAAAATTATGAAAAAATTTATTTATCTAATTTTTATTATTCTTACAATGTTAACATTCTCTTTATCTAATGAAATTAATAATGTGTCAATATCCAACAGCTATATGCTATCTTCTGAGCAATCTGTTACAGACAATCATAGTTTCAACGCAATCTCAAATCCTGCAATGTTAGCATTCAACTCACAAATTGGGTATTTATTAGAATACAACAAACTATTTTATTATGCTCAATCAAATTTTGACAGTATTGGTTTCCTAATTGGTAAAAAAGCTTTTGGTATAGTTATCAACAATTTCTCATCAGGAAAAATAAGTATAAAAGATATTGAAGGAATTAATACAGGTCAAACTATAGATTATTCTTTAACATCATTTAATTTTGCAGCTGCAATAAGATTTACTTTTAATAAATCTGGTAACCTTGCCGGAGGAATTACAGGAATTGTAAACTGGGAAAGAATAAACGTCGAAACAATTACCTATGATGCTAACTTTGGACTAGTTTATAACTACGAAAATAAAAACGCTTGTCTTCGATTAGGAACAGTAATCAAAAACATATCTTCAAAAAATACAGCTACCTATCACTGTGGTGTATCGATTAAAAGTGGTTCTTTATTTATTATTTGTGGTTATGAAAATAAATTTATAAATAGTTTAAATGAGAAAATAAAATTAGCTGCTATGCTTGATCTACCAGTTTTTTATTCTATAATCAAAAATATATCTTTTGGAGTAGGTTATCTTTTCAGTACACAAAATTATATACAACAATTAACATTTGGTTTAAGTATAAATTTCAAAATTGTAAGCTTGAACTATTCTTTTGCAACTCATCAATATTTAGGTTCTTCACAAAATTTTCGAATTGGAATAGAACTATAAATACTTTCTTGTATACAACACAGTACCTATTAGAAAAAATATGATATTAGGTATCCAAACACTTAAATAAGGATTAATTACCCCTGTTTCTCCCAATGTACGCAAAAAGGATAAAAATGTCCAATAAACTATAAATACTAATATTACATAAACAAGACTATTTAACTTACCATGCTGAGAAGAAGAAATCTGACCCAATGCAATAGCAAAAAAAACTATAATAAAATTAAGAAAAGCAATCGAATATCTAAAACTTATCTCTGTAAGAATTCTGTTTGAAGATTCTCCTCTAAATTTACAAATTTTTACTACTTGTTTTAATTGATTTAAATTCAGTTGATCAAGTTGCATTGTAGAAAAATTATATTTAAAGTTTTCAACATCAACTGGAAGCAAATATCTATAATTTTTTACAATCTTTTCTACGACTGAAGCATTATTGTAGAATTGTTGTATTATAGCATTAGAAAGAATTAGCGAAAGATTATCTTTTATGCCTTCGTTAGAAAAAATTTGAAATTTAATTCTCCCATTTTGATATTGCTGCATCAAAAATGAATAAACTTTGTTATTGGTTTTATCATATTTATCTATAAAAATATAAGTCAAAAGATCTCCATGATAAAAATAATAAAATAAATCTTTAAGAAAATCTTTCTCGAATTTTTCTTTTTTTATCTTAGTATAAAAAATTTCTTGTGCTTTATAAAAATTTTTTGTTGCAACTTTATCATTTACAAAAAATGAAAAAATACTAAAAAGTAACCCCATAACCAACCAAGTTACAAAAAATTGTTTTGTGTCAATCCCCAAAGTTTTAATCGCTATAATTTCTCTATAATATGTAAAAAAAGAAACGGATAATACAGTTGATAACATTAACGAAATTGGAAGTGTTTGAACGAACCAAAGAGAAACATGTAATGACAGAAAATTTATTACATCAACGAATTTTGGCTTATGCAAAATAAAATCACCAAATCGCCAAAAAACTTCTGATAAAGCAAAAACAAATATAAAAAATACCTGTACAGGAAAAAAAATAGATAAAAACTCTTTTAAAAAATATATTTGTAACTTTTTCATTTTTACAAAATTATAGACAAAATAAAAGACAAAATTAGTAAAAATATATTTGGCAAGTACATAATAAACGCTATAGTAACAAAATTCGGAGAAATATTAGCATTTTCAACAAAAGACATACTTCCAATAAGCAAAAAATAATACACACAAATAATAACAATTGCAAAAACAAAACTAAGTGATTTAGCATTTCTTTTAATCCTAGATCCAACTACAATTCCTATAATCGTAAACACAACTATACTTAAAGATATTGTATGCCTTAAAAAATATTCGGCCAAAATAAATTTTTTATAATTTATAATGGTTGTTTTATAAAATTCTTGTAGAAGTTCTTTATTAGACAATTCACGCAAATTTAAAGATTCTGTAACAATTTTTTTAATTTGGCTGTTAGGTATTACAAATTTATAACTATCAAAATTAATGTATGTCAACTGAGATGGAAGAGTTTTATCAAAAGTTAAAATTTCTCCTTGGTGCAAATTAAATATGATGTCCACATTACTATTTATAAAAACTTCAGCAACTTTGGCAAATATTGTTTGGATTATATCTTTTTCAATTGGACTAAAAATATATACGTTATATAAGACAAACTCATTCTTTTTTTGTTCAACAAATTTTTGATATACAATTTTTTTATTTTGCAAAACAACACTATAACTATTAAAACTCACATAGGGTTTTGATATAACATAATTTATGAACGTATACCTAAATTGTTTATAACTTTTTGGAACATAAACTGTATTAAAATAAAAGATAATTATTGTAAGCAAAACTGATAAAATAACTAAATTTTTAAAATAAAAACTTTTTTTAACACCCATTGTTTGTAAAATTACACTTTCACTCGTCTCATTTAACATAGAAAAAGTAAACAGCACAGATATCAATAAACTTATCGGTATAGTCAATGAAAAAATAGAAGGTAAAAGATATAAACAAAGCTTTATACTTGTTACAAATTCTGTTTTGTAAGTTAGTAGAGAACTAATTAATTGATATATGTAACTTAATAAAAACAACAAAGAAGTTACACCAAAATAAATAAAAAAATAAGAAAAAAATGTTTTCAAAATATATTTATTGATTATTTTCATTATTTATATTTCAAAAAATTTTTTAAAAATATGTAAAAATCTTGTGTATTTTTATATATAACTATACACAATTTGTAAAGAATTATCCACAAAATATAAAAAAATCAAACACATGTTAAAAGGAAAGATTTTCTTATTCATATTTATAATACTTTCCTACAATATTTTATTTTCACAAGAAAACGTAGAGGAAAACAAAATTAAATTTGACCAAAAAAAATGGAATCGAATAAGAGAATGTATAGAAAACAATCTCCCATTATACGAGGAAGAAAAATCAACAAAAGTAGTTACAAAACCTTCTGTTGCTACTCCAACAACTATAGAGTTTATTGAAGGAACACAACTTACTATTAATGGACGGAAACTTATTGGTATGGAAATCACATCAGTCAACTATCCATACAAACCTAATTATAATAGAACAGATATAAATATGCGACAAGAATTACAAGTATCAGTGAAAGGAAAAGTAGGAAAGAATATAGATGTAAATATAGACATAGATGACACACAACCTGATAAACGAGATATATCTATTATATATCGTGGTGAAGGAGTAGACGTAACGCCTGGAGCTGTTGGGTACAAAGCAAAGCCTGGAGCTTTTATCCAAGAAATAGCTTTTGGAGATATTCAACTTAGCCTACCAAACACAGAATTTGTAGGTTATTCAAGACAAGTTTTTGGGATAAAAGCTATTGTTCAATATGATCGTGCACGAATGTATTTAATCGCTTCACAATCAAAAGGTAATTTTGAAACAAAAAGATTTACAGGAAAAACTGAGTTTGAACGAAAAATTATTTCTGACACATCGTATATACGAAGAAAATACTACAAAATTTTATTCGGTAATCATAAAATTAAAAGAGAAACAGTCAAAGTTTACTTAGATACTTTAGATCCGCAACGAGATCCTGCAACACTTATTGAACTTACAGCACAAGCTTTTCATATATCAACTTTTACTTATTCTGGTAAATTTGAACAGTTAGCTTTAGGGAAAGATTATGTTATCGATTATTCCTTAGGTATTATAACTTTTTATAGACACATACAACCGAATTATATAATTGCAATTGACTACTTTGATGAGAACTCTGGTCTTACTTTAAGAGAACTTGCTAATACAACAAATTATATCCTAATAAAAGATAAAGATGAGACACCAAATATTACAACCGAATTGTTAAACAGATATTATATTGGTAGGACAAACATTATCCGTGATGATGGCACAGGTAATTTTTTGTTAAGAATTATCGACAAAAGTGGCCGTATTTTAAATCCTGAAATAGATAAAATTCAACCTGACGACAAAGACATCCCTGTTTATAAAACAGGAAATGTTGGTGATATTAAAGTTGATTTTGAAAACGGAATCATATATTTTGACCAAGAAAAACCTTTTGCAGAGGATTGTTATTATAAAACTCCAATAAGTAGATATGATATTCTTGTGGAGTATAGATATAAGTCTAAAACATATTTTTTAAAACCATTTATTGTACCTTATTCAGAACGTGTTGTTGTTGATGGAAAACTTCTACAACGTAATGTTGACTATTGGTTAGATTATGATTCTGGAATACTTTCCTTTTTGCGTGAAGAAGACATAAAAGAAAATAGTATAATTGAAGTAAGTTATGAATACAGTATGTTAGGATTACAAGGTGGTGAAACAATATTAGGAAGTAGGTTAGAATTACCTTTGTCAAACAAATTATTTATAGGTGGAAGCTGGATCGGCAATCTACCTTCAAAAGGTTCTTCAGTGCCTGATATAAGAACAACGCCTTCATCATTGCAAATCTGGGAAACAGATGCAAGAATCACTTCTGTTAAAATTCCTCTTTTACCTTTACAGATAAATTCTATCTCTGCTGAATATGCTGAAAACGAAAAAAATCCTAATATATGGGACAAAGCCGTTGTTGAAAACATGGAAGGGATAACTTTAGAAGATAGTGTTTCAACATATAGACATATGTGGTATTATAGTTCTTGTAGTGATATATATATTCCTGGAAGGTATGACGATAAAACTGATAAACTTGTTGAAGGAGAATTAAACTGGGAAAACGAAGATGTTCCTGTACAAGAAATAAACCCAAATAGACAAACTACTTACGATAAACAACAAGTGTTGAAAATAAATTATAATTTGTATTCATCACAAGAAGTTGCTATGGCATATTTATTCTCAAAATATGGTCTTGATTTCTCAAAAAAGTTATATTTAGAAATGGAGTATTATAGCAATGCTGGTGGTGGCGAGTTATATCTTGATCTTGGTCATCCTAGTGAAGACATTGATGGTGACGGAGTTTTAGATACGGAAGACAAAAATTCTAACGGTAGATTAGATTTTAATGAAGATACAGGTTTTGAGTATAACAGAGATAACAAGATATACTATATAGGCGGAAGTAATGGTAAACTGGACACTGAAGACATTGATGGTGATGGTATACTAAATACAAATGATATTCTCGCTGGGACATACAAAATTTCTGATTTAAATTTTACTGGATGGGTATCAACCATCGTTCCTATATCAATAACAGACAAAACAATGTGGACATCTATAAAACAAGTGAGATTAAGAATAAAAGGAAAAGGAAAAAATGGTGTTGTGAAAATAGCAAAGATTTCTGTTGTAGGAAATAAGTTTGAAATTCATACTCCTCAAAATACAGAAATCTATGCTGTCAACAACGAAAATGATCCTACTTATAAAAAACTTTCAGAACTTGAAGAATATACTTCTATATACGGTACACAATATAAAGAGAGACTAGTTGAACAAGCATTAGCTGTAAAATATAATCTTGACCCAACTTATTCTTCATCAGTTATAACTTTATCATTTTCTCGTGGACAAGATTTTACTTATCACCGTAAATTTAATTTCTTTTTATTTAATAAAACTGGCAATGAAATTGTATTTAAATTACGTATCTATACGGACCAAAATAACTATCTTGAGTTTTCTACACAAACTATAAGATGGACAAATGAATGGAAAAAATTTAGTATAGAACAAATAGATATAAATAATGACCATGTACCTGATAAATGGGAAATACTAGAAAATTCGGCTTCAGGTGGATCTTGCCATACTTACGGGACGCCAAACTTGCGCGGTATAACAAAAATTGAGTTTATTATTGAAAACCCACTTAATTCTTCTCAAGAAGGAATTCTTTATATTAATGATGTATACCTTTCTGAAAGTTGGAAACGAAAAGGTATCGCAAGAAAAATAGAAACAAGTTTGTCTATTCCGGGATGGATAAACTTTGGTGGGTATAGCCGTTCTGTAGACAGAAAGTTTGAAACGTTTACCAGTGCTATAACAAACCAAGATAATATATCAGTGAACAGTTTCTTTGATTTTATAAAATTAAAATTTATGCCGATAAGTTTTAAAGGAAAACAAGAAAAAACAGTCACTCCGTCAGCATTGAAATCAGGTGAACTTGTTTCAACTCTTGAAGAAGGTAAAAGAATTTATACTGAAGGAAGTATAAACACTTCCATAAATGTCAAACATCTACCCCAAATCGGACTAACATATTCAAAATCTATTAGTTCAGCAACAGCGTTAAATCGTACAGATATAAAAGATAACTATCAAACTACAATAAGCTACTACAATCCATTAAAAAAATATATACCATTAACTAGTATATCCTTATCTTATGGTGAAGAAAAATTATTGTTATACCCATGGGAAGTAGGGTCTTCCACTCCACCAATCATGGATAATACAAAAAATATAAGAATACATTTACCATTTGAATTTTGGAATAAACTGAGTTTAGATGCAAGATTTTCTACAAAAAATATATTTTCTGAAAATAGAATATTTTATAAAAAACCCGCTGAAGAGTTTATAATACCAGAACTTGACTCTAAAACAGATATTTTTGACTACTACACAAAACTTACTTTTTTTACCCTTTATAATTTACAAAAAACATACCAGTTGTATTACACAACAAATTCTATAGTTACAGATCGATACGAAAAAAGAAATGAATATGCTACCGAATTAAATTCTTCAATAAATTTATTAAAGTTTTTCTCACCAAACATTGGGTACAGAATGAATATTTACGAAGATTTCAACTTTCCTGTTTCCGACAAAAAGGATATAACACGGAACGCATCTGGTAATTTCTCAGTAAATTTTATGCCTAAAGATGTACTAAACATTAAACCTATCCAGACACTGCGATTGTATTATTCTTTTAACATAACTGCCGGTGATAGATACGAAAAAATACCTAAAAACGAAAAATATATAGATCTTTATAATTTTAAAAACATTGATTTGTTTTGGTACAAAACCGAAGTTTCTACAATTACAGAGCTAAGAAGGAATATGTTTGAACGAAAAGAACAAAGAATTACAAGTAGTTGGAAATTATTTGAAGGTCTTTCATTAAAAGGTAATCTAAGCTTTCTTGCGAAAACAGACATAAATCTCACTTATTTTGATTCTGTTGAAGAAAAGGAGGAAACCTTATCAAAATCTATCGTTTATACAAAAATGTGGCCTGATTTAACCTCTACTTTATACGATATAGAAAATATAATAAATCTCTTTGTTAAACAAAACAAGATAAAAAATACTAGATTGGATTTGTCATACTCATACAAAATAACCGAAACTAAAAAAGTAAATCTTGAACAAAATATAAAACATAAAGAAGTTCTAAGCTTTAGTTTATTTGACGACTATCAAATTGTTTCAAGTTATGAAAGAAATTATTTAGATACCTACAGTTTTATTCATTCTTTAAAAACTCTTATGTCATTTACAGATATAATTGGATTCCAAATAAGTTTCCCCTTTTTCGGACAAAGATTAACACCAAAATATGAGTTTAGAAAAGATTACGCTGAAGATGCTCGTAAATTACCAACTAAAAATATAACTACTCATTCACTAACTCTAACTTATTACGCTGACATTACTCCTCAACAAGGAATAAAATTGTTTGGCAAAACTATCCCATTGCAAAACAGATTAAGAATAAATTCTAACTTATCATATACACGAAAAGAAAGTCCTATTGATATTACACATAATAACACGGACAACTTCTCTTTTTCTGCACGTGGTGATTACGATGTGTCAAAATATATTAACCTCACTGTTGAATTAGCAACAAATGTCAATATAAACCGTGTAGTAAAAACAGAAACAAACTATAGGTTTTCTTTAAAAGGGCAAGTTATCATAAGATTCTAAATATTGAATTTTTGTGAACTAAATTTTATATTTTAGAAGGAGAATCACATGAAGTATACCATTAATAAAGCAACTGTATTTGATGTATCACACATTTATAACCTTATTAATAAGTATGCTAAAAAAAATTTGATGTTACCAAGGGTTATTAACGAAATCTATGAACGACTACAAGAATTTTTTGTTGCACGAATTAAGAAAAAAAATATTATTATTGGTTGCGCATCGTTGCATATTATATGGACCGGTAAAAAAGATGAAGTTCTTGCAGAAATACGTTCTTTAGCAGTAGAGAAAAGGTATCAAAACAGAGGTATTGGGACAGCACTTGTTAAAAAATTAGAAGAAGAAGCAAAAAAATTAGGTATCAAAAAAATATTTGCTCTAACTTATATACCCGATTTTTTTCATAAACTTGGATATGAAACAATTTCACGAGAACTCCTCCCCTACAAAATTTGGACCGAATGTATAAACTGTCCCTTTTTTATAAACTGTAAAGAAGTACCAGTTATCAAAGTGTTAAAATGAAATTCTTAGATACAAAAGAACAACTTTTATCTTTGATAGAAGAAATTTTTATAAATATCTTACCTCAATACCTTCCTTCTTCTGAAATACGTGAACAACAAATAAATATGGCTAAACAAATATTGCTAAGTTTTATTGAAAACAAAAAAATTGTTGTTGAAGCACCAACTGGTATCGGCAAAAGTTTGGCTTATCTTGTACCTGCTGTAGTTTATCTTAAAGAATTACAAAAAAATACAAGAATTATTGTGTCAACATATACAAAAACTTTGCAACAACAATTACAAAAAAAAGATCTTCCTTTAATAGAGAAAATTGTTGATTACTTATATAAAGATAAAATTTGGTACACAACATTTTTTGGCAGCGAAAATTATATTTGTCTTTTCAAATTTTATGAACTAAAAAAAGATTTACTTACACAAGACGAAATTCTTAAAATTATAAATATAGAAAACTGGCTTAAAACAACTCAAACAGGTTGTGTTGAAGAGATAGAGGTTGAACAAGACTTTTGGCATGAGATAAACCGTGAAAGTGATTTGTGTAGAGCTAAACATTGCAAGTTTTACTCAGAATGCTTTTATTATAAAAATTTAAAACAACTTAAAAACATGGATATTATTATCATAAATCACCATTTGTTTTTTGCAAACATATTAGCACTAAACAACTTAGTTCCAAAAAGAAATAAAGAAACAGAAGAAATTATCATTTTTGACGAAGCCCATAATTTAGAAAATGTTATTTATCAATGGTTTGGTGAAGAAATTTCAAACAATCAAATCAAGTTTTTATGTAAACAGGTATATAACATAAAAAAACAACGTGGATTAGTTACAAAACTACATTCACTACCCGAAAACTTAAAACAAAATATAATAGATTCTGTAATATCAGTCTTAGAACAAACTGAGGAATTTTTTGCACAAATAAATCTCAAATTGTTACAAGCTAAACCCGAAGTAAGGATCTTTGTACCAAACATTGTTGAGAATACTTTAATACCAGAGTTAAGCAAACTTTTTAACTTGTTAAGTTCAGCAAAGAATTTAGTCTCAAAACGTGAAGAAGTTTTTAAACTAACTGTTTTTACAAAACGTATAGTAAAATTTATAAAAATTATTGCAATGTGGCTAAAATGTGAAGATACAAAAAATTATATCTACTGGGTTGAAAAAGAAGAAACAAAAAGAAAAAAATTAAAAATAATACTAAGAATTACACCTATTGACCTTACTAAAGAGATGCAGGAATACGTATATTCTGTATACGACAAAATTGTTTTCACATCAGCTACATTATGTGTAAACTACGACTTTAAATTTTTTAAATCTTCTGTAGGTTTATTTCCAGAAATAATACCAAATTCTACAACATCTAACGAACTTATTCTTAGTTCCTCGTTTGATTATAAAAATAATGTAGTAATTTATCTCCCAGAAGGTGTTCCTAATCCAAAACATGAGTATGAAGAATTTAAAGAAGTGATTATTGATATAATAGAAAAACTTATTAAACTTACAGAAGGCAACACATTTGTTTTGTTTACAAGTTTTGAACTTATGAACTGGGTTGTTGAACATTTCAAACTAGATTATAAATTATTTGTTCAAACAACTTCAAAGTACAAATTGTTAGAACAATATAAAAAGACTGAAAACTCAGTTTTGTTTGGTGTAAACACTTTTTGGCAAGGAGTTGATATCCCTGGCGAAAAACTTATCTCTATAATTATACCGAAACTGCCTTTTGATGTCCCAGACCATCCTATCATAGAAGCAAAAACTGAAAAAATTGAATCAGAAGGAAAAGATTCTTTTAAAGAATATCTTTTACCAAATGCTATTTTAAAACTTAAACAAGGGTTTGGTAGGTTGATACGACGTAAAACAGACTGGGGTATAATAAGTATATTAGACCCTAGAATAACAACTCAATGGTATGGTAAATATTTTCTAAAATCATTACCTGAATGTAAAATTACAACTGATTTTAATACATTAAAAGATTTTTTTTATACTAAAAAAGGTTATAAAAAATGAAAATAGGTGTTCATTGTTCAATTAGAAACGGTTATAAACATGCGTTAGAAGAAGCAAACTATCTTGGTTGCAACTGTCTACAAATGTTTACTCATTCACCCCGTATATGGAAAACTTCGTTGCCAACTATTCAAGAAATCGAAGAATTTAAATTGTTAAGAAAGAAACTAAATTTATCACCCTTAGTACTACACACAGCTTATCTTCCTAATCCTGCAAGTTCTAACGAAGAGATTTATCAAAAAACAAAAAAGTTGTTAAAATTAGAATTTGAATTATCTTTTCTTTTCGATGCGGATTATATTGTAATGCATCCGGGTAGTTATTCTGAAGGTAAAACTTTTAAAAATGGTGTCTTGCAAATAGTAAAATGTATAGATTATTGTTTTGAATATATTTTGGGAAAATACAACAAAATAACTTTTATGTTATTATTAGAAAATGTTTGTGGCAATGGTCGCAAAATTGGCAGAACTTTTACTGAGTTAGCAGAGATAATACATAAAAGCAAATTCAGTAGATACATCGGCATTTGTATTGACACAGCACACGCTTTTTCTTACGGATACAACATAAAAACAGAAGATGGAATTAAGTCTATGTTGGAAGAAATAAACCAAACCATAGGAACAAAAAAAATAAAAGTAATTCATTTAAACGATTCAAAAACACCTTTAGGAAGCAAAATTGATCAACATTACCATATAGGGAAAGGATACATTGGTAATGGTGGTTTTAAACACATACTAAAATACTTTTCTAATTATCCTCTTATCCTTGAAACACCAAAAGAGTGTCCTTTTGACCAAACTTCTTATATGGATATAAAAAACATAGCGGTAGTAAAGAAAATAATAGAAAAACTTACTACCTAAATATAACACTTTCCAACCAACTTTACTTTTAAAAAATTACTTAAAAAATTTTTTTACCTATTGACATTTTGTGTACAAAGTGGTATAAAGTGGTATAAAATGGTAACAATGAAAAAAGTTTTTATTGGTATATCGTATCTCACATTGGATAAGAAAGGAAGAATTTTTTTACCTCAAAAATTTAGGTTTAAAAAAAAGTATGTCCTCACCTATGGTATTGACAACTGTGTTGCGATTTATCCTTATCAGGAATGGCTTAAGACAACAAAAAAAATTGAAAATATATCTTTAAAAGATAAATCATACCAAAGAATTTTTAACAGAATATTTTTTGCTCAAGCAGAAATTGTAGAACTTGATAACCAAGGTAGGCTACTCATCCCTAAAAAATTTAAAGACAAATACTCTTTATCAAACGAAGTTGTGTTAGTAGGAAACAGAAACAAAGTTGAACTTTGGTCAAAAGAAGAATGGGAAAAATATTATAAAAATGCAGAAAAAATTTTAAATCAAATAAAATCACAAATCGAAATCTAATCCATTAAATGCATATACCTGTATTTGCAGACAAAATTGTTGAATTTTTACAACCAGAAAATGGCAAAATTTATGTTGATGCAACGATAGGTTGTGGTGGTCATACTAAAAAAATTTTCTCTGTAGCACCAAAATGTATTGTTGTTGGCATTGACTTTGATGAACAAGCAGTAAAATATTGTCAACAACATCTTAGCCAATTTTTGGACCAAAAAAATTTATTTATTTTCAAAGACAACTTTGTCAATATAAAAGAAATTCTTAAAAAAATAAATATAGAAAAAGTTGATGGTGTGATATTTGATTTTGGTATCTCAACTTTACAATTAAAAACGAACCGTGGTTTTAGTTTCAATGACGATAATTTAGATATGAGGATGGATACAAATCTATTGTTAACAGGTTACGATGTAGTAAATACTTTTCCCCAAGATGAGTTAACAAAAATTTTTCTAGAATACGGTGAAGAAAAGCATAGTAAACTTATAGCAA
This sequence comes from uncultured Elusimicrobia bacterium, assembly GCA_964561135.1. Taxonomy (GTDB): domain Bacteria; phylum Elusimicrobiota; class Endomicrobiia; order DTEH01; family DTEH01; genus JANXDG01. The sequence continues at coordinate 22,253 of CAZLOB010000038.1, forward strand.
AAAAAATTGTTGAATATAGAAAAACAAAAAAGATATCTTCTGCGAAAGAACTTGCTGAAGTAGTTTGCTCTATACTTAAACAAAAATGTAAAAAAGTTTTTCTTAGAGATATAAAACAAGAAATCAAATATAAATTTCATCCTGCAACAAAAATCTTTCAGGCATTGAGAATTTATATAAACAACGAACTCAAAAATATATATGATGGCGTAAATAACGCTATTGATATCCTTGCTCCAAACGGAAAAATAATAACAATATGTTATCATTCGTTAGAAGATAGAATTGTTAAAAACATTTTTAAAACAAGAAAAGATATAAAGGTTTTAACAAAAAAACCTTTAACACCACAAACAGAAGAAATACTGTTAAACAGATCTGCTCGTAGTGCTAAACTTCGTGTTGCACAAAAAGTATGAAAAAACATAAAAAAGAAAATAATGTTAGAAGAATTTATATAATCACGAGTATATTTTTAGCTATTGCAGTACTATTCTATTTAAGGCAACAATATATTATAATTAAACTTCAAAAAGAAATAAATAATTTATATGAACAGCTTCTTGTAGAAAGAAACAGAAACAAAGAATTAGTTTTAACTTTTCAAGCACTTATTAGTACACAACGGCTCCAAGATTATGCTAAAAAATTAAATTTTGTTCCTGTTAAACAAAACGATTATATTTTTGTTAAATAATTATTATGGATAAGAAACGGTTTTATATTTTAAAGATTTTCTTAATTGTTGTGTTACCTTTGATACTTATATTTAGAGTATTTGTTATTCAAGTCTGGCAACGGGAAGTTTTCCTTCCTGTTGTCGAAAAACAACTAACATCAAAAATCAAAATCAACATACCACGTGGCGATATTTTAGATAGAACAAATAAAATATTAGCAACTTCAATAGAAGTAGCTCGTATTTATCTTAACTCAAAAGAATTTTTGGATGGTGTACAAAAATTAAAAAAATCTAACCCTTCAGCAAATCAATATAATATCTCTCTTATTTGTTCAACATTTAACATTCCTAAAGAAACACTTTTCTCAATATGTAAAAAACATAGAAGGTTTTGTTTGGCAAAAGAGGTGGATTTAGATGTCGCTTTTAAACTTAAACATATTCCTGGTATTGAAATAGATACATATCTGAAACGTTTATATCCTTATTCTCCTATTGAAAGTCATGTTGTTGGAAGAGTAAATTATGAACACAAAGGATATTCTGGTATAGAATATGAATATGATAATATATTGTCTACTTTAAGAAAAAAAGAGCTTGTTGTTTATAAAAGTGGTACTTTACAAAAACGTGTTGCTCGTTTAGCTAATATCGCTGATTTATCAGATTTTGTAAATGATAAACAAAATTGTTCAATAGTTTTGACAATTGATATAAATCTTCAAAGTAAAATAGCAGATATATTAAAAAAGTATTACAAAACATACTCCCCCGCATCAATTATGTGCATTATTCAAGATTCTAACACAGGTGAAATTCTTGTGTTATCAATCTTGCCAGAAACAGATGCACCTTTAATAAATCAAACAATAAATTGTATCTATGAACCAGGGTCTGTCTTCAAGATTTTTCCTATGGCAGTATTTTTAGAAGAACGAAAAATCAATCCGGATGACATAATTGATTGTGAAGATGGTAAGTTTTCATATTCTGGTATAACTATTAAAGATGTTAAACCCTATAAATTCTTAACTGTTAAAGATATAATTGTTTTTTCTTCCAATATAGGTATGGCAAAACTATATCTGAAATATGCTAATTTAAAAAAGTTTTTAGAATACCAAAATTTGTTTGGATTTGGAAACCAAACAGGAATAGAACTTCCTCAAGAAGCACAGGGTTTCTTGCCTTCTTATGAAAAATGTAATTCTCTAACACCGCTATATATTAGTTTTGGTCATGGATGTGCAACTACACCTCTCCAAATAGTAAATGGTTATACAATGGTGGCAAATAATGGTGAGTTATTACAACCATTTATTGTAAAAGCTATTTTAACAAAAAACAAGGTTATTTACAAAGGACAAAGACAAGTGATACGAAAAGTTATTTCAGAAAAGACAACCAATGTAATTAAAGAGATGCTCTATCAAACTGTAGAACGTGGTACTGCACAAAAAACAAAAATACCCGGTATAAAAATTTGTGCAAAAACTGGTACTGCCCAAAAGTTTGATTTTCAATTACAAAAATATTCACCTACAAAGTTTTTCATGAGTTGTTGCGGTTTTTTCCCAAAAGAAAAACCTCTCTTCACGATAGGTGTATTTGTTGACGAACCTCAAGGTGTTCAATTAGCTTCAGAAATTGCTGTACCAATATTTAAAGAAGTCGTGCTTGAACTAATAAACTATTATAATAACACAAAATTTTATGCAAAAGCATATTAAAAAAATTATAGAAAATCTAAGTATTACAAAAATTTATAATAAAGAACTGTTGGACACTACGGTCGTTTCTGGAATCAAATATAACTCAAAAGAAGTCAAAGAAGGCGATATTTTTGTATGTTTAACTGGTGAACATACGGACGGTAATTTGTTTATAAACGAAGCTGTATCTAAAGGAGCAAAGGCTATTATTACACAAAAAGAAGTAATACAACAAAAAATTAATTGTCCTATAATTGTGGTAGCTGATATAAACTCTGCTTTAGCACAAATTTCAAACAGTTTTTACGATTATCCATCAAAGAAAATTTTGTTGATAGGTGTTACTGGTACAAACGGAAAAACAACTGTTTGTTATTTGTTAGAATCGATTTTTTCAGCAGCTGGATACAAAACTGGAGTTATTGGAACAATTAATTATAGATACAATACAAAATTGTTCGAAGCTATACACACAACACCGTTTTCTTGCGACCTTCAAAAGATTCTTTATGAGATGGTCAAAGAAAAAATAGAAGTTGTGATAATGGAAGTGTCTTCTCATTCTTTAGTTCAGAAACGTGTTGAAGGATGTGAATTTGATATTGCTATTTTCACGAATTTGTCTTCGGAACATTTGGATTATCATAAAACAATGGAGAACTATTTTGAAGCAAAAAGTTTGTTGTTTAAAAACCTAAAAGAAGAAAAAAAAGAAATTTTTGCTAATTCAAGCTTAGGTAATAAAACTTGTGTAATAAATTATAAAGATGAATATGGAAAAAAACTTATAAATCTGTGTAGCATAAAGAATATTTTACTTTATCGTATAAACAATAAAAATAATAAAAATGGTAACTATCCAATATTTTCTGCAATAAATATAAAATATTCTCCTCTATCAACAGAATTTGAAATTATTAACTGTTTAAACAAAATAAAAATTTATTCAAACCTTATTGGGAAATTCAATGTTGAGAATATCTTAGCTGCGTTTGTAGCTGCTTATTCACAAAAAATTGATGTAAATACTATTGTAGAAGGTATAAAAAATGTGAAGTGTATTCCTGGAAGATTAGAAAAGGTTGAAATACCAGCAAATTTTTCTGTAATAATTGATTATGCTCACACTCCTGATGCTTTAGAAAAAGTACTTAAAACATTAAAATCTATCCCACATAGAAAACTAATTGTTGTTTTTGGTTGTGGAGGAGACAGAGATAGAAGTAAACGGCCAATAATGGGCTCAATCGCTACAACAATAGCTGATTATGTTATTGTAACTTCTGATAATCCAAGGACAGAAGATCCTAACAAAATTTTATTAGATATAGAACTTGGTATTAAGAAAGCAGGAAATACAAATTATGAAATCATACCTAATAGAAAAGACGCGATATTTAAAGCGTTATCTATTGCTTCAGATAATGATATAGTTCTTTTAGCTGGTAAAGGACACGAAACCTACCAAATTATTGGTACACAAAAAATACATTTTGATGAACGCGAAGTTGTCTACGAATTTTTTAACAAAAAATGAATTTTAAACTAAAAAATAAAATATCGATCAGCAAATTTTTAGAAATAACATCAGCTAATATTTTGTCTCCATTAAAACAAAACTATTATATTTCAAAAGTTGTCACTGATACACGAACATATGAAGGTAAAGGAGGTATATTTTTTGCAATAAAAGGAAAAAAATTTGATGGTCATAATTTTATAAATCAAATAATTGACAAAATAGATTTTGTTGTAATTTCTGACCCAAATTTTATTATTGAAAGAAAAAAACAGAAGTTTATTATTGTAAAAGACACGGTTTTAGCATTAGATAATTTAGCTCAATTATACAAAAATTCCTTTCCAAATGTAAAAACTATAGCTGTTGTTGGAAGTAATGGCAAAACTACTACAAAAGAATTGATCAAATTTGTTTTATCAAAAAAATATGATGTGGTTTCAACATACCAAAATCAAAACAACTTAATTGGTACTGCTTACACTTTATTCTCAATTTCTTCTAAAACTGAATATTGTATATTAGAACTTGGCATATCACTTCCAGAAGAAATGGATATTCTTGGTAAAACTGTCCAACCAGATTGTGTTGTCATGACAAACATTGGCAGAGAGCATCTTGAATTTTTAAAAACAATAGAAAATGTTTTCCAAGAAGAAAAAAAAATAATAAATTATTTAAAAGAGAATGGTATCTTAATTTTAAACAAAGACGATGCTTATCTAAAAACCATCCATTGGACTGGTAATAAAAAGTGTTATGGAATATATAATTTTGCAAATAATTTAGATGTTTACACTGAAGATATTAAATTTTATTCATCACATACAGAAATCAAAGTCGTTCTACATGACATTTTGGGACTAATATTTAGACTGCCAACTATTAAAACAAAACTTATGGGTATCTATAATGTATACAACATTCTTGCTTGCATAACTTGTACATATTTTTTCTGCACAGAAGATCTAAATTTTATTTGTGAATCTATAAATGAATTCGAACCCATTCTAATGCGTGGCACACGTTTTGAACTTAATGGTAACATAATTATTGATGAAAGTTACAATGCCAACCCTGATTCTATGCAAATCACAATAACTGAATTTCTTAAAATTTTCAAAGATAAACAAAAAATTTTAGTATTGGGTGATATGTTAGAACTTGGAGAACATTCTGTTGGTGAACATTTGAAACTTAAAAACTACATTGATTTTGATCGTATTCATTCTCTTTATTTGATTGGTGAAAATATGAAACTATTATACGACAGTTTACCACAAAAATATAAAGAAATAACAAAGCATTACTTTGACAAAAATTCTTTATTAAACGATTTAAAAAATCTTGTTTTAACAAACAAAGGATTATATATATTATTTAAATCATCTCATGCGGTAGGTTTATCAGAAGTTGTTGAAAATTTAAAAAAATTGAAACAACAAACATGATATACTATTTGTCGAACTTATCAACAATATTTTTTGCATTTAATATTTTTAGATATATTACTTTTAGAGCATTTTTAGGATTTTTGATTGGTTTTATTATTTGTATAATTATTATGCCTAAATTTATAAAATATGTAAAATCAAAACAGTTTGTACAAACCATACGTGAAGACGGTCCAAAAACACATTTTTCTAAACAACACACACCTACGATGGGTGGTGTTGTTATTCTTGTTTCGTTAGTTATATCTATTATTCTAACAGCTAGATTGAATAGGTTCGTAATATGGTGTATTTTAACCATAATTTATCTTGGAATATTAGGTTTCATTGACGATTATTTAAAGATTATAAAAAAACATCCCCGCGGTGTCTCTGCAAAATATAAACTTTTATTCCAAACAATTTTTGCTTTAATTTTATGTATATACTTATATATTCATCCAGCTAACTACCACTACATGTCTCATCTACATATCCCTTATCTAAAACAAACATTTATCAATTTAGGCATTTTTTATTTTTTAATAATAATGCTTACTTTTATTGGTGCATCTAACGGTATAAATCTTGCTGATGGTCTTGACGGGTTAGCTATAGGTAATATAATTTTTGTAAGTATAACATATGCAATTTTAAGTTATGTTGCAGGAAACTACAAAATCTCTTCTTACTTAAAATTAATTTATGTAGCGGGAAGCGGTGAGTTATCTATTGTTTTAGCATGTCTAGCTGGAGTTGGATTAGGATTTTTGTGGTACAATTCGTATCCAGCATCAATTTTTATGGGCGATACTGGATCACTTTTTTTAGGTGGACTTATAGGCATTATAGCTGTTTTTATAAAACAAGAGCTGCTACTTATAATTGCAGGAGGTATTTTTGTTGCCGAGGCTTTATCTGTTATTCTACAAGTAGTTTATTACAAAAAAACAAAAAGACGTATTTTCCTTATGGCACCGTTACACCATCATTATGAACTTAAAGGTTATCCTGAACCAAAAATTACAGTAAGATTTTGGATAATAAGTATATTATTATCAGTAATTGCCTTAGCTTCGTTAAAAATACGATAAAAATGATTGAAACATACAAAAAAATAGGATTATTAGGTTTAGGGATTAGTAATTTATATCTTGCGAACTATTTAGCTAAGTTGGGATACAAAGTTTTTGTAACTGAAGAATTACATAAAGAAAAAATAAAAAAACAAATTGATAAACTTGACCCAACAGTTGAATATGAATGTGGAGGACATAGCGAAAAAATTTTGAATTGTGACTTAATAATAAGGTCGCCTAGTATCCCATACCACCACTTCTTAATCGAACAAGCAATAAAAAAAGGCATTCCTATTTTTACAGAACTTGAGTTCACATATCAGATACTAAAATATAAAACAAAAAAACATCCGATAATCGTTGCAATAACAGGTACTAACGGAAAAACAACAACAGTATCTTTATTAAGTAACATCTGTCAAAACTATAAAAAAACTGTTGTTTGTGGAAATATTGGAGAACCATTTGTAAAATTTATCAATGATATTGACAACGAAACAATTGTAGTAATTGAAGTTTCAAGTTATCAATTAGAAGATATCATAGAATTTAAGCCTGACATAGGTTGTATTCTAAATATTACAGAAGATCATTTGGAACATCACAAATCAATGCAAAACTATATTAATGCAAAATTTAATCTTTTCAAAAACCAAGATAATAATAACTTTGCTGTAGTAAACTATGACGATGAAAACATAAAAAAATTTATCCACAGAATTGAAAAATCTAACATATTTTTTTTCAGTACAGAAACTTATATTAGCAATGGTGCATGGTTGGACAAAAAAAATATGCAGGTTATAATAAATTCAAAATTTGACAACTCTTGCGTCAAAATAGAAACATCTCTTGTTGGAGAACATAATTTACAAAATCTTACAGCAGCAGTATGTTGTAGTAGATTATTAAAAATTCCTACAAATATTATTGAGGAAACAATAAAAAATTTCAAAGGTGTAGAACACAGGTTGGAATTTGTCCGCAAATTAAACGATGTTATTTTTATTAATGATTCAAAATCTACTAATGTTAATTCTACACTTGTTGCTTTAAAAAGTTTTTCTAAACCAATCCATTTAATACTTGGTGGTAGAGACAAAGGTTCACCATATACGCCGCTTATCCCTTTTATTAAAGAAAAAGTGAAAAGCATCCTTCTTATTGGTGAAGCAACTGAAATTATATATAGTCAATTAAAAAATGTTGAATCTTGTTCTATTTACAAATGTGAAACTTTAGAAAATGCAGTTAAAAAAGCTTATGAAATTGCAAAAGCAGGTGATATAGTCCTTTTATCTCCGGCATGCAGTTCGTTTGACCAGTTTGAAAATTTTGAACATCGTGGCAGGATTTTTAAACAATTAGTAAATTCGTTATGACAAAATTACAATCTGAATTAAATAAAATTCCCAAATTGTATTGCTATAATGGGTTATTTTTTATTTCAATAATTTTATCTATTTTTGGTTGCTTAATGTTGTTTTCAGCAACTGTGTGTAAAACAACTCCAACATATATATTTATCAAAAAACAAATAATCGCGTTTGTTATCGGGATATCGATATGTATTATTTTTGCAAATATTAATCACACCACTGTTTTAAAAAAGCTAACATACCCTTTATGTGTTTTTACCTTTTTATTACTTATCATTGTCTTATTTTTCCCAAAGGTAAAAGGTGCTCATAGATGGATACAAATACCGTTTTTTGGTTCATTTCAACCTTCAGAACTTGCTAGGATAACTTCGGTGTTGCTCACAGCAAAATTTTTAGATAAATACAGAAGTAAAATAACAAATGGTAAAAAAGAATTTTGGATTTTAAACAGTATAATTTTTTTATTTTGTTTTTTAATTTTGCTTCAACCTGATGCTGGCATACCAATGATAATTTTTATTACAACTTTTTCACTTTTTTTCTGTTATTCTGTAAAAATAAGACATTTGTTTAAGATAGGAATGGTGATTATTTTAATATTTTTAATTGCTTTATCTTCGCAACGATATAGAGTTGAAAGAATTTTATCTTTAGACGATTCAAAAAACCCTTATTCTTATCAAATTAAACAATCAATTTTTGCGTTATCTAAAGGAGGTTTTTTAGGTTGTGGTATTGGAAAAGGTTTGTTTAAAGAGTACTACTTACCCGAGTACCATACTGATTTTATGTTCTCGATGATAGGTGAAGAAATTGGTTTCATAGGAAGTGTTGCAACTATTATTTTTTATGTTATTTTATCAATACTTGGATTTTCTATTGCATATAAAACATCTTTAACATATCAAGGATATTACGGCAGTATATTATCTTTAGGACTAACCTTAAACATTATAATACAAGCTTTTATGAGCATAGCGGTAGCAACAAAGATTTTTTTACCAAAAGGTATTGGTCTTCCGTTTATTTCTTATGGTGGTACTTCGTTAATTATGAACTTTTTAAGTATAGGAATTATTTTAAATATTTGTAAGACAAAGTTGTTAAAATGAAACTTCTTGTTGTTACCTCTCCTACAGGCGGACATTTTTATCCTGCTATAGAAGTTTGTAAGAAACTTCTACCTTATTGTGAACAAATAATTTTTGTAGTCCAAAAAAGTACTAAATTTCTTAATATAATTCAGCAAGAATTTAAAGAGTTACAAAAAATAAAAATTGAATTTGTAACAGCTCCAAAGTTTCCTCGTAAAAATTTATTATTATTTTTCAAATTTTTCTTTTTGTTTTTCTCTTCGTTAATAGAAACTTTCGTAATCTTGTTGAAATACAAACCAGAAATAATTTTTTCTACAGGCGGATATACTTCAGTCCCTGTAATTTTAAGTAGTAAACTTTTATTCCCATTTATACCAATTGTGATACATGAACAGAATTGTGTTGCAAGTTTAACAACAAAGTTTTTATCAATCATAGCAACTAAAGTATGTACAGGTTTTGAAATTAAAAAAAATAAAAAATATATTTATACTGGAAACCCTATTAGAGAGAAATTTCTTTTAAAAGTTTCAAAGGAAGAAACTATAAAACAAATAAATTTTGATGAAAACAAACTTATTTTATTAGTTTTTGGTGGCTCTCAAGGTGCTCAAAGTATAAATAATGTTGTAACAAAATTCCTTAAAGAAAATAAAGAACTTAATTTACAAGTTGTTCATATTACTGGACAATTTGATTTCTCTAATGTAATAACAAAATATCAAACAATAAATATCAAAAATTTGGTGTTGCCTTATACTGAAAATATTCATAAGTTTTACACAATTGCAGATCTTGTTATATGTCGTGCAGGTGCTATGACTATCACAGAACTTATCTACTTTAAAAAACCAGCAATATTAATCCCGCTACCAATAGCAGCTGAGTTACATCAAAATTATAACGCTGAATTTTTAAGAAAACATGGATGCGCAAAAATTGTATATCAACGTGGCAACTGGTATACAAAATTTAGCAAAGTTTTATTAGATTTAATCACAAATCCTCAAAAGATAACTGAAATGCAAAAAAATTATGATTCAATTCAACAACCATTTGTTAGTATTGACACCGTAATAAAAAAAATATATAACAAAAAATATGCAAAAAGAACAAAATGTAATAATTTATAACAAAAAACTGTTAGAAACTTTACAAAAAAATCTTATTAAAAACGGTTTTGAAACAAAAGTTTTTGACGATATTGATTCTGCCAAAACATATATTTGTTCTAAAATAGGAAAAGACAAAACAATTGGTATTGGTGGGTCACAAACAGTACGCAGTATTGGTTTATTAGATGAACTTAAATCTTTAGGAAATAAAATCATAACCCACACTTCTGAAATGGACGCTCAAACAAGAATTAATGTTTGGCTTGAAGCACAAAGAGCAGATTTTTATCTTGCCTCACCACAGGCTGTCACGATAAACGGAGAACTTATTTTCATTGATGCTTATGGTAACAGAGTAGCAGCTTGTATTTTTGGTCCTAAAAAAGTTTTTCTTATATGTGGTGTTAATAAAATAGTAAAAGATATAGAAACTGGCATTTGGCGTGCAAGAAATGTTTCTGCTGTTATAAACAACATTCGTCTTAAACGTAACAATCCATGTATCACAACAGGTTTTTGCCAAGATTGTGATTCAAAAACAAGAATATGTAATATTCTTGTTGTACTTTATAAGAGACCTCAATATACAGATTATGAAATACTTTTAATAAACGAAAATTTAGGATTCTGAAAATGAAAGTGATACTAAAAGAAGAACAAATTAAAAAGATAATTCATACACTTGCAAAAAAAGTTATAAAAAAATATAAAAATCTTAACAACCTTGTTATTATTGGAATACATACAAATGGAGTATATATTGCCCAACGTCTTATAGAGAAAATTAAAAAATTAACAAAAAAGACAATAAAATTAGGTTATCTTGACATAACTTTTTATCGTGATGATATTGGATATAAGAAAGAAATACTTCAACCAAAAGAAACAAAAATTGATTTTGATATAACAGACAAAGATGTTCTTTTAGTAGATGATGTTATTTATACCGGAAGGACGATTCGTGCAGCAATGGACCAAATACTTGAAGTTGGTCGTCCAAAAAGTATTTCTGTATTAGTTTTAATTGACCGTGGTTTAAGAGAATTACCAATTTTTGCAGAATTTGTGGGTAAAAAAATTAAAACTACACACACACAACAAATTGAACTATTGTTAAAAGAAACCGGTGGCAATGACACGATAGTTTTATATAAAAAATAATATGTTGAAACAAACCTACAAGTTTAATCACAAACATCTATTAGGTTTAGAACATCTATCAAAAGAAGATATTGAACTTATCCTTGAGACTGCGAAACCTTTTAAAACAATTTTTACAAGAACTATAAAAAAAGTTCCTACTTTAAGAGGTAGAAGTGTTGTCTTGTTGTTTTATGAACCTTCTACAAGAACACGAACTTCTTTTGAACTCGCTGCAAAACGTCTTTCTGCTGATACTGTCAACATAGCAGTACAAACATCAAGTGTACAAAAAGGTGAGTCATTAATAGATACAGCAAAAACATTAGAATCAATGAAAGCAGATTTTATTGTTATTCGTCATTTTTTTTCAGGTGCACCATATCTTTTAGCAGAAAATGTTTCTTCTTCTATAATCAACGCTGGAGATGGGTTTCATGAACATCCGACACAGGGACTTCTTGATATTTTTACAATAAAAGAAAAAAAGGGTAAAATTGAAAATTTAAAAATAGTTATTGTTGGCGATATTTTACACAGTCGTGTTGCAAGGTCTAATCTCTGGGGGTTAACAAAACTTAAAGCTAAGATAGTTCTTTGTGGTCCTCCAACACTTATACCAAAAGATATTGACAAAATTTTTCCACAAATTGATATTGAATATAATTTAGACAAAGCTATAAAAGATGCTGATGTGATTAATATCTTAAGAGTACAGTTTGAACGACAGCTTGAACATTTATTTCCTTCAGTAAGAGAATATAGTTTGCTTTATGGTATGACAAAAGAACGTCTTGCTAAAGCAAAAAATAATGTATTGATCCTTCATCCGGGACCGATGAACCGCGGAATAGAAATTACGACTGATGTAGCAGATAGTATAAACTCAGTGATAAATGAACAAGTAACAAATGGAATAGCTGTACGTATGTCTGTTTTGTATCTTTTATCTTTAACACAACAAAAATGAAGCTTTTAATCAAAAATGGTATTGTAGTAGAACCTTCAAAAAAATTGCAGCAACAATTAGATGTATTAATAGATAATGGTAAAATTGTAAAAATAGCAAAAAAAATTGATTTAAAAGAAAAAACAGAAATAATAAATGCAAAAAATTGTATTGTATGTCCAGGACTGATAGATATTCATACACATCTTCGTGAACCTGGTAACGAAGAAGAAGAAACAATTGCTACCGGAACAAAATCAGCAGCAGCTGGTGGGTTTACAACTGTATTTTGTATGCCAAATACTAACCCACCTATAGACAATCAAGCAACAGTAGAACTTGTAATGCTTAAAGCAAAAAATGAAGGAGTAATAAATGTTCTCCCTATTGGATGTATAACAAAACAACGTAAAGGTGAAGAACTTACTGAAATTGGCGAACTTAAGAACGCTGGTGTTGTAGCAATTTCTGATGATGGTTCACCAGTGAAAAATTCTAAAATAATGCGTCGTGCTTTAGAATATGCGAAAATGTTTGATTTGGTTGTTATCTCGCATTGTGAAGATACTGATTTAAGTAAAGATGGAGTTATAAACGAAGGAAAAGTTTCAACACAACTTGGTCTTCGTGGTATACCTAAAGAAGCAGAAGAAATTATGGTAATTCGTGATATAATTTTAGCATCTTTAACACAAAGCAGGCTTCATATTACCCATGTCTCAACAAAAGGAGCAATAGAATTTATTCGTCAAGCTAAAAAAAATGGTGTAAAAATTACCTGCGACGTCACACCACACCATTTTGTGTTAACTGAAGAGAAACTTTTAGAACGACCATATGATACAAATTTAAAGATGAACCCTCCACTTAGAACACAGGAAGATGTCAATGCTATAATTGATGGGTTAAAAAATGATGTTATTGATTGTATATCTTCTGACCATGCACCACATACTATAGAAGAAAAAAACAAAGAATTTGATTTAGCCCCTTTTGGTATTATTGGATTGGAAACAGTTCTACCTTTATGTATTACTTATCTTTATCACTTACATAAAATTCCTTTAATAAAACTATTAGAAAAATTAACAACAAATCCAGCAAAAATCTTTAACTTGAAAACTAAAGGAAGAATAGATGAAGGTTTTGATGCTGATATAACAATTTTTTCTTTAGACGAAGAGTTTGTTGTTAAAAAATTTTATTCAAAAAGTACTAACTCACCTTTTATCGGATGGAAACTAAAAGGTAAAATAAAATATACGATTTGTAACGGAAAAGTTGTTTTTAAAGACTAAAAGATTTAATTCGTTTCTTTTTCTAAACATTCTTGTAAACGTTTTTCTGCCTGGGGCGATAAGTTTAAAAATTCTATTCCCGTTCTGTATTGATTATAATTGTTCTCTAATCTTGTAGAATGTTTAACTTTGGCTATTGTCTCTATAGTAAAGTTAGGTAAATAAAGTTCGACTTCAAGAAATGTACCAACAGGAAGATCTTCGTTTGATATAAATTGTAATCCTCTTAAAGATATATTTCTTGTTTTTGCTAATATGGGAAATACAGCTTTCATATCTTCAGCTGTAAGTTTTTTATATGCAAATGAGATTTCTTTGTTCACACGAACAAATTTTCGTTCTTCAATAGAAAACAATTTTTTTGAAACAAAAATGTCTACTATATTTTTGTCTATTTTTCCTTGGTCTGCCATTTCATAAAGTGTTTTTATTGCATCTTGTTGTGAGAAAGGTGGTTTATAAGGACGGTCATAACTTATCAGTGCATCATAAATATCTGCAACACATAAAATCCGTGCTAATAAAGGTATCTGTTCACCTTTAAGACCGTACGGATATCCGCTACCGTCCATAAATTCGTGGTGTAAAGAAGCTATATATGGTACATCTTTATATTCTTGTGGAAAATGTATTTTTGACAGTATGTCATAAGTTAGTGTAGCATGTGTTTTCATAATTTCATATTCTTCAGGAGTAAACCTACCTTGTTTTAATAAAATACTATCAGGGACACCAATTTTGCCTATATCATGTAATATTGCAGCATATTCTAAAACTTTTTTTTCAGAAATATCTAAATTCATTGCTTTAGCAATATTTATAGCGTATCTCATAACACGTAATGAATGACCTTTAGTGGCTGGGTCGCGTGCATCAACTACTGCTGCAAAAGATTTTAATAGACTTTCAAGTAACAACTGTATTTGTCCATAAAGCTGTGCGTTAATTATAACATTAGTAATTTCATTACACAACAACACTAATATTTCTTCATCTTTTTTTGAAAACCCTTTTTTACTTTTCTTGTTCAAAACTTCAATCACACCAATAACATTGTTAGATTTATCAAATACTGGGACAGAAAGAATCGTTTTTGTCCTAAATTTTATTTTTTGATCTATAATTGGAGAAAACCTTTTATCTTTATAAACATCGTCATTTATTCTCACAATTTGGCCTGTCTTAGCAACATATCCTGCAATACCTTCACCTATTGGTAACACAATTTCTTCAACGAATTCTTCAGCAACTATTGTCCATAAAATGTTCGCTTCTTTATTAACTAAAAAAATGCTGCTTCGTTCAGCGTTTAATAAATCTGAAATTGAATGAGCAATAAAATTAAATAATACATTTATATCAGTACAATAGATTAATTGTGATATAACGTTGTACACATTTTTATAAAACAACAAAGAACTTATTTTGAAGTTGAAATAAAGAAAAACAAATGTAATGATAAGTAAAAATAAAAGAAAAGATAAAACAATCGAATGTTTTGAAACAAATATTATCAATATGTAGAAAATGATACCAAAAAGAAAAAAGAACAGCAAAAAATTTTTTTTATGCATTTTATGCATTTTTAAAAAACCAACTAGCCTGTATTTTCTTACTTATATACAAAATTAAAATTTTTTTGTCAATTACTTATTGAATTTGAAAAGAAAATAAAGTATAAAACAAAAAATAACGGGGTGGTAGTTCAGTTGGGAGAACATCCGCTTGGCGTGCGGAAGGTCGGGGGTTCAACTCCCCTCCACTCCAAAATAAGTTTGTTTAGTTGATAAGTGAATGTGTTAATGGAAGGGATTATAGGGTTTGTTGAGTTATAGAGTTTTGTTTTTTTGTTTGAAATCTGCGGTTTTTTAATAGGTGTCATCCTTGATTGTTCTTTTATCCATGGGACCCTTAGTAGCGTATAGTGGTCAGATTTATCCAACAAAATATGGTATGATATAACTTACTGCTACCAATTTGATATTTACATACAAAATTTTTACTTTACAAATTCGAAAACTAAAGAAATCCTGTGAATATAACCTAACTCTTCACCAAAATATGTAACCGCATAATCTAAAGAAGATCTAACACCAATAGCCGAGATTTTTTCCCACGAAGTTTCTTTACCTATTTCTGTTTTTACTCCAACTCCGAAACACCATCCTTTTTGAAGATCAACATTGTCTATTTGGTTATATCCAACACGAACAAAATATTTGTCTTGATATATATATTCTGCACCTGTATAAAACTTAATATTTGCATCTTGTGGTTTTTCAATATCTAACCCAATAGATATATTATTTTTAGGTTTATATCCAGCACCAAATCTTATACTGAAAGGCAAGTTGTTTACTACATCCGAAACAATTATTTGTGTCCCTAAATTCTGCACATTAAGACCAAAAGAAAATTTTTCTATTAAAAACAATCCTGAAATATCAGCTGCGAAACCGTTTGCATTATATTGACCATATTTTTGTAGAATACTTTTAACACTAATACCAAGGTTTAAATTTTTTGTAAAACTTCTCGCAAAAGTTAATACAATAGCAGCGTTGTATATATCTTGTGCGTTTTCAATAAGACCACCGTTCTCATCACGAAATTCAAACCCACCACCAAAAGACAAGTAGTTCACAGCAACACCTACTGATTGTTTACCGAAAGGATATACAAAACCTAAGTAAGTACTATTTATTCCTTCAAACCATTGTAGATACGAAATAAATAATTCTGGATAAAGAACCAGAGTTGTCCCTGCAGGATTAAAATATATACTATTAACATCATCTGATATCCCAACGAACGCATTTCCCATACCAGCAGGTCTGCTACCAGGTGTAATTTTTAAAAACAATGCTGTTGAAGAACTTTTGTTATCTCCAGCAAAAAGAAAATAAACAAAAATAAGAATTATAATTAAGTATTTCTTCATACATTTTATTTTTATAATTTTATTTTTTAATAACAACTTGTTTTTTAGTAACAACATATTTCTTTCCTGACATTTCTTCAACTATAATTTTGCAAACATATACACCACTACCAACTTTTTGTTTTGCTTGGTTATCACATAACCATTCATATTGTTTATTTTCACCAGCAGAAGGATCAAGTTCTTCTTCTTTTACAAGTTCACCTAAAATGTTATAAATTCTTAAAGTAACTTTTTTTGCTGGATTTAATAATGAATATCTTAAAGTCACTTTACCAATTGAAGATGGATTAGGAAAAGTATACACACTATCTTTAAAAACTTCCTCTGCTGTAATAATATTTATGAAAAATTTCGATATATAAGTTGGCGAGGTGTTACCTGCGTTATCAACCAATGTTATATTTATTCTATATTCTCCATTAATATTCTGCTCGGGAAATGATAACAAAATAAGATAAGTAGTTGCGCTAATCTGTGTTAGTGATTTTATTGTTGAAACTTCTTTACCATCGGGACGATAAAGTCTAACATTTTGTGCTGAAAGATTTACTCCTGAACCACCTGTTTCTGTAAAAATTATTTGAATAGAACTAACTGCAACAGTAAATTTAGCGCCATCTTGTGGCCAAACAGATATAACTATTGGTGATGAAGTATCAGTTGCATATAGCTCTTGTAATTTCTTAAAGTTCACAGTAACAGAGGAAACAAGTGTGAGATCAAAATCTATAACTTTTGCAAAAAAAGTCCTTGTTCCAGGTATGTTGCCAGTGTATACTGCTTTCACTTGACCATTAACATCTGTATAACTTGATAAAATAATAAACATATCATCTTGTGGTTTACTATCAACATATATTAAAACTTGTTTTTGTCCGATAGAAGGTATAGATGAAGAAATGATATTTCCGTATTGATCTTTAAGTGTCACCGTTATAATCACAGAACTTCCTATTAAAACATCATACGCAGTTGATTCTATTGTTGAGACAGTAGGTGACGGTTTCCCAGCAATAAGATCACTACCTGGTAAAAACATAACAGCTGCTGTCGATAAAATTGTTTGGTTATCTGTTATATTATAAGCAGTGATAAATTTTAATTCTGCTTTTGTAGATGACAACGTAGCAAAAGTTTGTCCTAAACTATTTGTTTTATCCTGTGGTTGAATAATTATATTCTGGGAACCAGTTACTGAAATTGACGCATCTTTATTAGCAACGGGTTGATTTGCAACATCTTTTAATGTTATAACAACATTTATTGTTGAACCAACAACAGCTTCATAATATTTTGTATAACTATCAATAATAGTCACACTTGAGAAAAATACACTTACTGCCCTTGTTATCCAAAACGTTTGTGATGCAGATTGTAATCCAGGATAAAAAACTGTAATGTTTTGTACGCCTGCTTCATTATCTCTGTATCTAAAACGCGCTTCTCCTAACACCATATTTACAGAATTACCTATCTCTACATTCGCTGTTGAACTTATAAAAGCATAATCTGAAGATGTTGTCTCTAAATAAACAATTCCTTCAATATCAACATCTTTATTTCCTTTTTCATCCTGTGCTTGGACAATAATTATTTGTGATGAAGACCCAGTAAGCAATTCCTGCCCAGCAGTAATAAATACAAGTTTTGTTGCAATAATATTATCAACTTGGAAACTCCCTGTTTGAACTGTTAAACCTACACCGTCTTCATCTTCAGGTGTAATACGTATAGCTGTGGACACATCTTTATTGGGAAGGTCTTTTGTTGAATCCCAAATGAATGTATGTTCTTCACCTGATAAAGAAGCAAGTAAGTTTTCTGTTGGTTCTGAAGCGATCCATCTTGTAGCTGGTTTCCAATTACCATCTGTATCACGAAATTCTACTTTTATTTTACAATAATTATACGGCTCAGGTTTATCATCTTCATCTATCAACCAATACTTTATTGTTACCAACCCTGTTTGTTCAGTAGATGGTGTTTCAATGACAACTTTTGGTGGTGTCCCTCTTACAACAAATGTCTTAATTTCTGTGGCTTGTCCTGACGCTTCGTTTATTGATAAAACTACTGGTAAAGAAGTAGAATATATGTTATATGAATACGTTGCAATAGTTATACTATATGGATTTTCAGCATAGAACCTATATTTTATTCTACCACCACTCCTACCAATACTACCAAACGGATAATTTATATTACTTAACACAAAATGGTATATCTCACCATTAGTATAATCGCCATCATTACCCACACCTACTTTAAGTTGCATACCAAATTGTTCTGTTGTTTGGAATATAAGGTCATCGTTCAAATCAACCCATACTTGGACAGTAGTCGGCGGGTTACCATTACTTGCTAACCCAAGGTCAAAATATTTCACCTGAAATTCAACAGAACCAAATCTATCTATATAATTTGGTTCAACACCATCATCTACAAAACCACTAAAACCGCTATATACAATAGTAGGATCCCAATAAATTATGCTGTTAACCAAATCATCAGGTAAAAATGGTCTTGTATAATCTCTAAATGTTAAAACAGAATTTTTTGCACGAACATTAAAACATGCAGAAATTGTTGCTGTGTTTGTGTCAAGAACAATATTATCAAAAGTATGTATGATATTGTTTGCAGTAATAAATGTAGTATATGTGGTAGCGGGTTGCAAGTTAGCAATATAAATTTTGTTTGTATTATTGAGTGGTGAACTATTAAATGTGAGACCATTTGAATTTAAGAAAGTGAAACTTGTATATTCAATTTTAGTAATAGTTCCACCTAATGATAGTCCGTAATAAAAAAATTCTGTTCCAGAAACTATGTCATAACTTTTATCTTCAGCAAGTTTTCGCGTTACAATAGTAGGGGCTGCAGGATGACCAACAAATTCTATTGTTGCACCATCTTTGTTTTCAAAACATGCCCCAATATAATTGGGGTCTGAAAAATCGCATAAGTTAACTATTTTTTGTACATTTTTATCTTTTGATTCCGCGATTGTTACAAAAACATACTGTTCTCCTGGTGATATAGGTGATGCTCTATGTGTTAACCTAAACTTAACTTCTCCATTATCACTTATATAATCCTCATCATGAGTTAACAACCTTGACTGTACACCTGATTTTGTTCCATAAACTTGCCATTTATCTCCATCAGGTCCGTAACCATAACTTACAATCCATACTTCTGATTTTGTTGTAGAACTTGTTGTAACAGATGTTATATCATTTGTCCCACCAGGGCCATCAACACCACCATCGTCGTAACGTAACATTGGTGTGTCATAAGAAAACAGTATAGTATTCCACCCATGTGATTTTGTTTCATAAAGTTGATCTAAATAATTAAATTTTAACATATTTGAGGTATGCCAAGCATGAGCCGCTTGCGGCATTGAAAATTGTCCCCAGATTCTTGTAAGACCCGGAATTCTATCATGATTTTGACTTATAACCCAAGAATTTTCTTTTGTAAATTCTTGTTTATATGGTGTATTGGCAAATTCTGTTGCAGAACCTAAGAAACAATTTTTCAACCATATTTGTGAAACATATCCTGTATTTTCTTCACCTTCTATATAAATATCACCACATTTGTTATCACTATAGTATTCATCAACACATAAATTGTCTATTGATGAATGTGACGCAAAACCATAACCTACATCATAACCAACATCGCCAGCATTACCAGTAGACACGTTCATCACAAAAATATTACCGTCAGAACCATATCTTACACGTATACCACCAACCTTGTTTGACCAACACTTGTTTGCACCTACATAGTTATATTTTGAACTTGACTCCAAAGCAATACCATACACACGATTGTTAAAACATTCATTGTTTATAATTACATTTTTGTTTGACCTAATTAGCGAAATACCTTCTTCTGCAAGTTGGTTATATACTTTGTTTGAAGCAACTAAGTTTTTGTTAGAATCTTCAAAATATATCCCACGGATTTTGTTGTTATAAATCTCGTTGTATGAAATTTCGTTTTCAGAAGAATTATCAAATCTTATCCCATATCCAACATTGCCACCTATATTTGAATAAATTTTGTTATTTCTTATATCTGACTTTTCTGTATTTTTAAACCACACACCAGCACGAACACAACTTCTTATTATATTTGATACTATCCCTTGAGAATACCACCAACGATTTATTCTTTTACAATTCTTAAACAATATCCCTGTATCAGGTGAAGAAGAAATGTCACAATTATAAAATTTTATATAATCTTTTGTACCATCAATAGGAGCACCAACACCAATGAAAACTATCCCATACAATTCATATCCTTCTGGTGTCGTTGTATCCCACAATCCTGTATGATGAACAACCACATTTTCCATTCTCATACCTACAGATGTTTCTTTATTTCGCTTCAAAGTTAAAATATAATCAGCACTAATACTTATTGTCCTTTTAACAAATTCAGGATCAGGTTTGTCATGATTTGCCGGATTAGGATCGATTCCTACAATTTCCATATACCCTAAATTTGTAGCGGCACCTAAATACAAATCTAATGTTGTATTGATAATTGGATTATAGAAATATATGTTTTTATTATTTTCTATTTCTTCAAAAATAAAACTACCCGGCGTGTTTATTAAAAGCATACCGTTGTTTATTAGCTTACCAGAACCATATACAGAAAAATTTACAATTGTAGATGAAACTACCTTAAATATACAATCTTTATCTATAGTAAGATTTAAAGTGTTAATAACAACATTTGAGTTTAAAGAATTACTACCAAAAACAACTTCAAACTTTGACCCATTATACTCATTTTTTGCAAGTTCTATATCTGAAAAGATGTTGATATCTACCCTTACATCTGATGTATCTATATTGATTACAAAATCGTTATTTTCTACCAACTTAAGCTTTTGGCAGGAAAGGTAGAACTTATCGTTTTCATTAGATGAATTTATTATTATTTGAGCAGCATTCCCACAATATATATCACCACTTATTGTTAAAGTGCTTCCTGTAACACCATCAGAAACAAATCTTAATGTAGCATATTTATCTAAAGTTAATGATGCTGCAGAACATATTGCAGTAGTATCAATTATAATTATAAATCCTTGTGAAATTACAACATCATCACCTACTGTAGGAATAGTCCCGCTATCCCAAGTATTAGGTGAATTCCATAAAAGTGGTACTCCAGCTGTTCCCGTAGAAGTTATAACTGCTGTATACCCTATTGAAGAAAATAATATGTAAAAAAGTAAAAAAGATATGAATAACTTTGTTTCTTTCACAATAAAAGTCCTTACTAAAATACCTAATGGCGACTAATAATAAACTTAAATATTTTTTGAAATTTTTAGTTTAACAAAATCTTTAGTTAATCTTTATTAAATTTATTTTTTACCTTTTTTCCCTTTACGTGCCATTTTTGCTCTTGATATATCACCATTTTTATCTATAAAATAAAGATAACCATCTTCTTTTTTTACACCAACTTTTGCTACTTTTTGTGGTTTACCAGCTTTTTTTCTACCGCGAGCCATCTTCACTCTTGATACATCACCATCTTTATCCACATAGTACAAATATCCTTCTTCTTTTTTTACACCAACTTTTGCTACTTTTTCCGCCATTTTTTTGTACCTCCTTTTTTAGAATTTTTTAATTTTTTAAAGTTTGATTTCAGGATAAACAAAAATGTTGTCATTAAAATCTTTTATTATCACAGAATTTCTTGTTTTCGAAATTATAGTTGAAGGTTCAACAATAGATTTACTCATTTCTGTTGTATGAACAACAAGATTAGGTATTGCAAACCAAGAAATTTGGCTTCTTAACTGTCTTATAATTTTTACCCCTACTGAAAAAGGTGTCCTAAAATGGGAAGTTCCTTCAACAATGTCACACTGTAATAACTGATAAGGTCTTATTCTTAATCTTAAAAGTTTATTAAACAGCTCTGTTAAAATTTGAACTTTATCATTTATTCCTTTAAGCAAAACAGTGTTTGAAGAAAGTACAATACCATTCTCACAAAGTTGGTGACAAACATATTCAGTATAACTGTTTAACTCTTTTGGATGGTTTACCATGATGTTCAAATATATGGGTTGATATTTTTTCAGAATATTACATAATTTAGATGTAATTCTTTGAGGCAGAACAATAGGTATTCTTGTTTCTATTCTAATAACAAATATATGTGAAATTTGTCTTAGATGTTTCAAAATATATTCTAATTTTTCGTCAGACAAAGTTAAAGGATCACCTCCTGAAAGTATTACATGATTAATTTCTTGATGTTGTTTAAGATATCTTAATACAAACTGAAATTCGTTATTTGTTATTTCATATTCTTCTTTTCCAACAAAATTTTTAAACGAGCAAAACCTACAATATGCAGCACAACGGTTTGTTAACAAAATTGTAATTCTGTCTGGATAAAAATGAATCACTTCTGGTGGTAGAAAAGGATTATTTTTTTTATTATCACTTTGTATTTTTTGAGTAGTCAATTCTTCGGGCAAGATTTTTATTTCATTTATTGTAGGAATAAATTGTTTTCTTATAGGACAGTTAGGATCATTTTTGTCAATAATAGATAAAAGATAGTTTGTGACAGCAAATTTAAACTTGGTATGTAGAAGACCTCTTTGTTCTTCAATTGTAAGATTTATTTCGCGGATAAGTTTATGATAATCTGAAATTCTATTTTTAAGTTGTATAAACCAATTTAGTGAAAAACTTTGATGAACTTTTTGTAAACTAGTTTTGTAACTTGTTTCTAAACTCATTTATTTTTTAAAAAATTTGTCTAACGAATATTGCAAATTTTCTCTTGTAATAAGATTTTCTTTAAGCCAACTGTCAATAACAGACTTTGAAAACCTGTACTGTCTACCAATTTTTGAAGCAGGAATTTTTTTTTCTCTAATAAGTTTATAAATTTTTGATTTACCAATGCCTAAATATTTTGAAAGTTCTTTTACATCCATTATTTCTTTAAATGTTGCAGAATCATTTTGTTTCATAGTTTAAAAAATTTTTGATTTTATATTAGAAATTAAATTTTTATCTTTTTGTTATATTTACCAAATTTTATTTTCTTTTGTCAATAGTTGCCAAAATTTTTTAAAAATTATTATCTTTTATACAAAAATTTAGTAATATGTGTGTCTAATATATAATGGAACAAGTTGTTTATAATCTATGACTTCATATAAATTCTCATATTTGCTTAAAAACAGTTGTATAATTTGCTTTGATGAAAAGTTAAGCTTGACAAAAAGGTTTGCATTAATTTCAACAAAGTTAGGTATTATAAAAAAGTCAGCATTTTTAAAATTTATCTTGTTCTGTTTTACATATCCGTATTTTAATATTTTTTGTACCTTCTTGTTTTTTATTATATAATCACAAAAATAAAACTCGTTTTTTACCGATGGAAACAAAATCGTTATTTTAGTAGTATCTTCAATTTCATATTTTTTAACAAATTCGTACAACAACATTGAAAACGAAGTTGTTGTAACAATTTTTACTTTTAAATATTTTGCCAACAATTTAATGAAACTAAGTCCTATTCGTAATCCAGTAAAACTTCCAGGACCAACATTAACTGCTAATAAATTTAAATCGTCTAAAGAAAGTTTTGATTTGTTCAATATTTTATCTAAAATTTTCGTTAAATTTTCAGAATGGTCTAACGAATTTTTTGAAAAACAAAAAATCTTGCCATTTTTGTATACAGCCATTGAAAGAAGATGTGTTGAAGTATCTACTGCAAGAATTGTATTTCTAACTTTCATTTACAATAATTTCTCTTTTTGAAGAAGAAACTATTTTCAAGTTAATTTTAACTATTTTTGAATTTTTGATATTTCTCAACAAAGATTCTGTTTTGAAAGAAATTTTGTTCGCCCATTCAAAACAAAATACTTGGTTTCTTTTTTCCAAATCAACATTTTCTATTAGATCATAAATTATGTCTCTAACAAATTTTTTTTCAATACGGTAAAAATCAATATGAAAAAGTTTATTTTTTTTATTAATGATTTCTGTGACATACAAAAAGGTTGGACTTTTAATTTGTCTTTCATTAAAACCAAGCCCTTTTGCTATACCTTTAACAAACTCTGTTTTCCCGCTTCCTAAATTTCCGTATAATAAAAAAAATAAAACTTTGTTATTTTTAAGATAAGACTTTAAGATTTTGTTTGCAACGATATGTGTTTGTACAGTAGAAGATGTAATATAATGCATTCTATTCAATCACTTTATATACGACATCTCCTTTGCGACAACGTTGTTCAACTTTGATCCCTACGGAATCACCTTTTTTTGCAACATCAACTTGTTTATGTTCCATCTGCATTGAATCTACTGTTTGTACAAAATCAGTTGTATGTCCTATTATATGAATTTTATCTCCTACTTTGAGTTCTCCTTCAAGTTTCACTGCTATAACAGAAATTTTTGCATAATAATCTTCAACTACACCTATCCTTTCTTCCATAAATTTTGTTCACCTCCTTTTTAGTAGAACAATTTTTTAAGTAATTTTTACTAAAATATCACTTATAATATTTGCGGCTTCGTCAGCACGGTCAGCTGCGTTTGACAGATGTCTATATACTTCTCTTGTTTTTAAAATTTTTTTAATATCATCTGACTCAAACAATTTAGCAAGTGCTTCACGATATTTATGTTCAACAAAATTTTCTGTTTTCTTTGCACGAACAATATGTTCAGCACAAACGGCCGGATGCGATTTTATACATTTTAACGCTAAAACAATTTCTTTTGCAGCATTGTTTATTGCTTCCACCATTTCTTTCATATACTCATCTGCTTCTATTTTAAACAACATCATTTCTTCAACAGTACTTTTTGCATAATCAACAATATCGTCAATTGCACGTGATAGCGCAAAAATATCTTCTCTATCAAAAGGTGTAATAAACGCACGGTTCAAATCGTCAATAATAATACGTCTTAATTCATCTGCTTCTTCTTCAGCTTTAGCAACTTTTTTCATATTTTCATCATTTATATTATTTAAGAACTCTAACAAATACTCAGTCCCCTGTTGAACTTTTTCTGCTTGTTGTATCAGCATACCTAAAAAATCTTTACTTTTAGGAAACAAATTTATCCCCATTTTGTTTCTCCTTTTTATCACAATACAACTTATTTTTATAAACTCCCAGGTTCTACGAAACCTGCTTCTTTTATATCTAAAGATAGTTTTAGAGAACCAAACTGAATTATTTTAATGTTCTTATTTAAATTTTCCTTTGGTATATATATATAAATCTTTCTATTCGCAAAATCAATTTTTTCAATTATACCTAAACTAATAACCTCATGTGTTTCGTCTAACAATGCTACCATGACTTCGTTAAAATTGTTTTTTATTACATTCTTAATTTTTTTAACACCATAAATTTTTTTTATTTCTTCTATTTCTTTTTGGTTTAAAAATTTTTCAGAAACAACATATAAACCTTCAACCCCTGACAGTTTTTCTATCCACAAAACATTGGATGATATTTCTTTTTGTATTTGAAGTTGTTCTCCTGTAAGAAAATACACGCGGTCTGTTTTTATATCATCAAAATTAAACATAATCTTTTCAAGTTGTGAAAAATATTTTTTATAAACAAACTCGCGTAACTTCTTTCGTTCTTCAGCAGAAGTAGGTGTTACTTTTTTTGACACAGTAAGTTTTATAACCTTATCTTTTGGTAAGGTTGTAACTAAATGTTCAACTTCGTTTTTCCTTTGAAGAAGAACCACAGCAAAGTTTGTACCTAAAGCTCTTAAAAGTTCTATTTCTGAATTTCTTAATATCCTTCCACCATCACCTAAAACCCATCCTGGCGTATCTATAATTATAATATCAGAATTTTCAATACCGTATTTGACCAGCTTTGTAAATCCACATAAATAATATAGAAAATGTTCTGATGGAGAATGAGAACCCACAAAATAAAGTTTTTGTGGTTCAACTTCAGTCATAAAAAGGACTGGTTTTTTAATTATCGCAACTCCTAATGTGGAAGGAGGACCTATATCTGACTGTCCTGTGTCACAGTCTAAAACTGACGGAATTAAATTTTTTGCTAAAAGTTTGTTCACTATATACGTAGTGAGAAATGTCTTACCAGTGTCAACTTCACCAAAAATTATCATTGAATTAATTTTCTTGGATATCAAATAATCAACAACTTTATCCCAATCTTCAGGTATGGTTCTTGCTTGCAATTTCTCAACTAAATCTAAATTTTCAATTTCAAACACTGCTTCCGTATGTACTTCAATAGGTATTCTCTTCCCTGTAGGAATAAAAATTTCTTCATTTTGAAATTTTTTACCAATTGCTTCAACCTCTCCTGAGACAATTTTTATTCTGTTTGGACCAGAAACTAAATATAGACCTTTTTGAAAAACTTCTCTCTTCATTTTTTAAAACTTATTATTTTTTAAACCTTAACGAAGGCAAAAGTTTATAAAGGATATCTTTTTCAATTTTATAGATTTTCTGTTTATTATTGATGCGAAGTTTTAATTTTTTACTATTAGACATAACTTTAACATTTCTCAAATATATGTTATTTTTATCAATCTTTTCAACAACTGCTTCATAGGTGTTAATTTTATCTTTTACAATTACATGGTCTCCTTTTTTTATCTCACTAACTTCTTGTTCCTTTATTAAATTTTCTAAACACATGTTCACAATACCAATATAAATAGGTACTTTTTTATATAAATTATAAGCTTGTTCCACGATTTCTTCAGCAGGTATCCCTTTTTTGATATAATTAACCAAAATCTCTAACATTTGTGGAAATTCAGATTCTTTATATGTCATAACTTTTTTAAATCTTCAATGCTAAACTTAAAAATATGATCCAAATCAATATTTCATACGTTCATATAAATTTTCTAATAGGAGGATATTTAATATCTCTCACTATTTGTGTTAATTTATAACATTACAGAACTATCTTTAACAAATTCCATTATTTTTTATATATTTTTATCCCATCTCCAATTCTTTTCGCAGCAAACTATATCGTATGATAAACTTCCTGTGATTCCCTTGCTTTACTAGCATGACATATAATGGACATTCTGTATTCTTTCGCATATTCAAAAAATTTTTTAAACAAAGCAACACTATATTTTGACTCATCTCCAACTAAATCTATCCCCTACAACACTGTCACCAAAATATTTCTCAGCAATTTTCGTTGTTTTCCAATTTTGTTTTTTCAATAATTGTGTACCTATATAGACACAAAATTATTCCAACTTTTTCAGCAAACTTTTTTCTCAGTATTTGACACCGGTAAGAACATTTCTAACAACATCTATCTTTTTCTGAAGAATTCTATTTGTTTGCAAAGTTAAAGCGAAACTTATTTCTAAATACTTAATATTTTTTCTCTGCTGCCTTTTCACAAACTTCTTAACTTACACGTTCTAACACACCTGGAAATTTTATTATATCATAAAAAAGTCAAAAGTTTTAAGAAACTCTATAAGTGATTTACATTTTGTGATACTTGAACATATTCACGAAGTTTATCAACATAGTATGTTGGCAGTTTAAAATTATGTTTTATAGCTGACTCAAAAATCGTCTCAACTCGGGCAGAATCATCTAAATATTTATGTAGGTCAATTTTTGGTAGTAATGATATAATTTCCTTTTTTATACTCATAATAGGTGGGGGCAAAATTATACAAAATAAAAAATTAATTGTCAAGAAGAGTAAAAAAGTCAAAAGTTGAAGGTTAAAAGTTTTTTTCTGTAGCCGACCCTTAAGGGTCGGCTACTATAATTCTGCTATAATTCTACTATATATCTACATATTTGTTTGGAACCATTTTTGTAATGGAAGGACATCGAAATTTATCTTTTGTTTTTGCTCATTATAATTTTTTCTTAGTTCTTTAATAGATTCAACGACAGATTTTGCTGCTTCTAATGTTGTGATTACAGGAATATTATTAACAGTAGCAGTTCTACGGATAAGGAAACCGTCTGAAAAAGATTTTCCTTTACCTGTAGGCGTGTTTATCACAAGTTGTACTTCATGGTTGGAAATTATATCAACTATATTTGGCCTTCCTTCGGAAAGTTTGTTTATTTTTTGACATTGGATACCATGTTTTGTAAAAAATTCGGCAGTACCTGAAGTAGCGATAAGTTTAAAACCTAAATTAAAAAGTTCTTTTGCTATTTTTAAAGCTTTTGGTTTATCTTTATTATTTAAACTAAACAATATTTTACCGTTTAGTGGAATGTTGCTGTTAGCAGCAAATTGTGATTTTGCATAGGCTAAAGGAAATGTTTTGTCAATACCCATAACTTCGCCAGTGGAACGCATCTCAGGTGATAAAACTATATCTACATCAGCAAATTTTTGAAATGGTAAAACAACTTCTTTTACAGTGTAATATTTAAGGTTGAAAACTTTGTCTTGTGAAAAATTATATTTTTTTAATAAATCTTTAATCTTATGTCCCAACATTACTTTTGTAGCAACTTTTGCAATAGGTAATCCTACTGATTTTGAAACATAGGGCACAGTTCTTGAAGCACGTGGGTTAACTTCTAATACATATATAACACCATCTTTGATTGCTAACTGTAAATTCATCAATCCCTTTACTTTTAACTCTTTTGATAGAACCTTTACATATTTACATATTGTTTGTATTTGTTGACTTGTTAATGAAACTGGTGGTATCACGCACGCACTATCTCCAGAATGTACACCTGCAGCTTCAATATGTTCCATAATACCTGCAATAAAAACTTCATCAATATCACATACTGCATCTACATCAAGTTCAATAGCTTCTTCTAAAAACCGATCAATTATTACAACATTTGAAACGTCTTTTGTTAACGAAGTTTCAAAAAGCTCTGATAAATACTCTTTTAAAGAATCTTCATCGTATATAACTTCCATTGCCCGTCCACCTAAAACATATGAAGGTCTTACAATAACAGGATATCCAATTTTTTGAACAATCATTAATGCTTCTTTATAACTTCTTGCATAACCATGTTCAGGATAAGGCAACTTAAGTTTCTTTAACACTTTTGCAAAAAGTTCTCTATCTTCAGCTAAAGCAATACTTTCAGGCTGTGTACCTAAAACTTTTACACCATAATCTTTTAATTTTTTTGATATATTTAGTGGTGTTTGTCCTCCAAATTGTAACATGACACCTAAAAGTTTAGTTCTTGTCTTTTTAGCTATCTCTTCTTCTGTTTTATATACATTATATACATCTTCAAAAGTGATCGGTTCAAAATAAAGTTTGTCTGCTGTATCATAATCAGTTGATACTGTTTCAGGATTACAGTTAATCATAATCGCTTCATACCCTTCTTCTTTTATAGCCATAACAGCGTGAACACAACAATAATCAAATTCAATCCCTTGACCTATACGATTAGGTCCCGAACCTAAAACTATTACTTTGTCTTTATTTTTATGATACTCTATTGATTCATTGAAGCAATGTATTAATTCTTCTTTATCAGATAAAGAATATTCTTCTCTATATAAAACACCGTCATATGTTGAATAAAAATATGGGGTATACGACTCAAACTCTGCTGCACAAGTGTCTACTACTTTATAATTCGGGAACAAATTGTTTTTTATTCTAAATTTGGCAATTCTATCTTCAGTAGTTTTAATCAAGTTTGCAATATGTCTATCTGAAAACCCAAAACTTTTTGCTTTAACTAAAACTTTAGTAAATTCTTTATTCTTTTTTTTGTTTTTTAAACTTTTAATCTCTTTTTCCAATTCGATAATTTCTTTAATTTGATATATAAACCATTTATCTATTTTTGAAAGTTCAAATATTTCTTCGGGTGTTTTATTCAACATTAAGGCATATTTGATGTTAAAAATTCTGTCACAATTCGGGTTTCTTAATTTATATTCAATATTCTTAAGTATCTCTTGTTTTTTTTCTTCAGGTAAACTATCAAATTGTTCAATAAAATTTTCTGTATCTAAACCACTCCTTCCAATTTCTAACCCACGTAAAGCTTTCTGCAATGCTTCTTTAAATGTTCGTCCAATTGCCATTACTTCCCCAATAGATTTCATCTGTGAACCTAAAATTTGATAAGAATAGTCTTTTTTACCATCTTTTGAAACAGGCCTAAACTTTTCAAAAGCAAACTTCGGAATTTTTACAACAACATAATCTATTGTTGGTTCAAAACATGCAGGAGTTTTTTTAGTTATATCATTAGGAATTTCATCTAAAGTATATCCAACAGCTAAAAGAGCAGCTATTTTCGCAATAGGGAAACCAGTTGCTTTTGACGCCAAAGCTGAAGATCTTGACACACGCGGATTCATCTCTATTATAACGATCCTGCCTGTTTTAGGATTAACAGCAAACTGTATGTTTGACCCGCCAGTTTCAACTCCTACTGCACGAATACACTTAAACGCCATATCACGCATCCTCTGATATTCTTTATCAGTTAATGTTTGTGCTGGAGCAACAGTTATTGAATCCCCTGTATGTACTCCCATTGGATCAAAATTTTCTATAGTGCAGACTACAACACAGTTGTCTTTACAATCACGCATTACTTCAAGCTCATATTCTTTCCATCCATCAAGATATTCTTCAATAAGTATCTCTGAAATCATTGACGATTGTAACGCATTTTTTGCTGCTTCAACAAATTCTTCTTCATTAAAAACAATTTTTGAACCTGTCCCACCTAAAGTAAACGAAGGACGTATTATCAAAGGAAAACCAATTTCTTTTGCAACTTTTACCGCTTCATCTAAACTATATGCGAAACCACTTTTCGGTAAATCAAGACCAGCTTTCATCATTGTTTCTTTAAACAACTTTCTATCTTCACCACGACGTATCGCATCAACTTTTGCTCCAATAAGTTCAACATTATATTTTTCTAAAACCCCCATTTCGTAAAGTTTAACAGCTAGATTTAAAGCTGTTTGTCCACCTAAGGTTGGTAATAACGCGTCAGGCCGTTCTTTCTCTATGATACGTTCTAAAATTTCAGGAATTAGAGGTTCAACATAAGTAGTATCAGCAAATTCAGGATCTGTCATAATTGTTGCAGGATTTGAATTGACAAGTACTACTTTGTATCCTTCCTTTTTTAAAGCTTTGATAGCCTGTGTACCAGAATAATCAAATTCACATGCTTGCCCAATAACAATAGGGCCTGAACCAATAATAAGTATTTTTTTGATATCTTTACGTTTTGGCATTTTTGTATTTTTTGATTAATTCAACAAATTTATAAAACAAATATTTAGAATCGTTTGGTCCAGGAGCTGACTCTGGATGGTATTGTACTGCAAATATTGGTAATTTTTTATGTTCGACTCCTTCACAAGAATAATCATTTAGATTAATATGTGTAACCCTTAAATCTTTATTACCCTTAACATAATAATTACCTTCATCCTCTTCAATTTCAACAGCAAAATTATGGTTTTGCGAAGTAATCTCAATTTTTTGCGTATCAAAATTTTTTACTGGATGGTTTATCCCATGATGACCAAATTTTAGTTTATAAGTTTTCCCACCAAAAGCTAAAGCTATCATCTGACAGCCTAAACAAATACCAAAAACAGGTAAATACTTATTGTAATTGACCATATACGAGATTAATTTTTCCAACATTTTATAAACATATGGCACACCTTCTGGATCACCGGGACCGTTTGAAAAAAATATCCCGTCCGGCATAAGATTGAGAATCTTATCCAATGAAGTATCTGCAGGGACAACAACTAATTCACATCCTACTTTTCTTAGCCATCTTAATATGTTAAATTTACAACCACAATCTACAACCACAACTTTATATTTTTGTGTTTCATCATCAAAGTTAACAAATAAATTTTTGTTTAACGCATAGTTTATAATATCATCCTTACCTTTTTGTTTAAAAGGTTCATAAATTTCTTTACAAGTAACTTTTTTTACTAGATCTTGCCCTATGATAGGAGGAACTTTTTGAACTTTTTCATACAATTTTTTTAGATCTTTTTCTAACGAAATTATTCCTCGCATTGACCCTTTAGTTCTAATATATTTTGTCAAAGCACGTGTATCCACACCTTCTAAACCAACGATTTTGTATTTTTTTAACAAAAATTCAATATTATGTTTTGCTTGCCAATTCGAAAAATTTTTCGAAAACTCTGATACTACAAAGGCTTCAACTTGTACCTCTACAGATTCAAAATCGTAATATGTAATACCATAATTACCAATGTGTGGATAAGTCATAATAACAATTTGTCCTTTATATGAAGGATCTGTAAGAATTTCTTCGTATCCAACCATACCTGTATTAAAAATTACCTCGCCAGAGGCTTCTTTGGGAAAACCAAAAATTCTTCCTCTAAAATACACTCCCGTCTCTAACATTAGTACACCATCATACATACTATTACTCCTCTATTGCAGAGATTAAACCTATGAAAAAAAGATGTGAAAAAACTAAACTAAAAAGGAAGGGATTTTTTTACTATCTTCAAATTTCTAATAATTTTTTAACTTTTTCTCTAAAAACTTTAAGATCAATAGGTTTTGCTAAATAATCCTCTGCACCTGCTGAAAAAATTTTTTGTCTGTGTTCAGGTGAATCGTATCCTGTAACAGCCAAAATTTTTATTTCTTTAAGTTTTGGGTTATTTTTTATCTCTGTACACACTTTAAATCCGTCCACACCGGGTAAAAGAAGGTCTAAAACTATTAAATCTGGCATGTATTCGTTAACAGTAATTCCTGCTGAAAACCCATCATATACTGATTTTACATCAATATTGTTAAAATCACTTAACGCTTCTTTAACAAAATCGTGAACAAAAGGTTCATCATCTACAACCAAGATTTTATATACGATTATTTTATCAATATTTTCTTTTATTTCCTTAATTGAATAATTTTGTGCCAACATCTCTTTTATACGTTTTAACCTCAACAACGACTCTTTCTCATTATACAATCTAAACCCGCCTTCCATGTAATCTACCACACGTAGTAAACCTATATCTGTGTAATATTTTATTGTTGATATGGGGACGTTAGCACGTTCAGCAAGTTCTCCTATTTTTAATAAACCAAGTTGAAGACGTTTCTCTTTATTCATTTTTAAACTTCTTACTTGTTTTTTGTAACTTTTATAAGACAATATATCAACAAACCTATAACTATACTCCAACTTATTAACATAAAAAATAATGAACTAAGTTTCATACTTTTTATGATACAAAATCAGTCAGTATAATGTCAAGTTTTGATACGAGAGTTTATTTTTATAATATCTCCATCTTGCACAATATAATCCTTACCACAAATTTTGACATCTCCATTTTGGTACAAAAGTTTTAAATCCGGCGTTTGTTTAAATTTTTCAAATGGTATAACTTCAGCATTGATAAACCCTTCTTTTAGATCTGAATGTATTTTACCAGCTGCATCTAAAATTGATGAATTTTCTTTTATCAACCATGCTCGATGTTCATCCCCAACTATAGTATAAAAAGTTATAAGATGTAAAATTTTCACTGAATTTTTAATGAAATTTTTCAATTCTGAACTTGGCACACTATACTCTTTCCTTAAACTTTCTTTTTCTTCATTAGAAAAATCTGCTAAACTAAGTTCAAATTTCACACATAAAGGCAAAACTGAACAGTTAGTATAAGAACTGATTTCAACAATTTTTTTCTCAAGTTCTTTTCTGTCAACATTTTCATCATAGTTTAGCACATATAAAAAATTTTTTGTTATTAACAGTTGGTTAATAAATGACAGAAGTTCTTTATTTTGAAACTTTATTTTGTTTTTATTTATAAATTCTCTTATTTCAGCAAGATTTTTACTGTTTCCATAATTGTTACACAACTTAAAAATTTCTTCCAAAAACAGTATTTCTTCTTCTGTGACAGTTTTATTACCTACTTTTTGTCTATGTTTAAGTTTTTCAAGATGTTTGGATATAACTTCGATATCAGCAAGAACAAGTTCAAAATTTATAATGTCTATCTCTTCGATAGGATCTATTTTCCCAATAGAACTTGGAACAGTGTCGTCAAAAAAATATCTTACCACATGTACCACTGCATCTACTTCACGAATGTTAGCTAAGAACCTGTTTCCCAATCCTTCACCTTTTGATGCACCTTTCACTAACCCTGCAATATCTACAAACTTTATTATTGGGTAAACTTTTTTTTGCGGTTTTAAAACAGAAGTTATAAATTCAAACCTTTCATCATAAACTTCAACAATACCTATATTAGGTTGTATAGTAGTGAAAGGGAATTTTTCTATTGACACAGAAATTTTGGTAAGTAAATAGAAGAGAGAAGACTTCCCTACATTTGGTAAACCTATTATACCAATTTCCATTTTTTATTTTTTTACAACCACAAGATTATCTGCGTGTACAACTTCTTCATAAACAAACTGTGGATATAATTTTTTAATCTGTTGTGTTTTCTTTTGTTTAAGTAATTCAACTTCTTGAGCGTCATAATTTACAATACCGCGAGCAATCTCTTCTCCATCGATAGAACAAATACTTATAACATCGCCTTTGTTAAAAAAACCTTCAACTTTTTTTATTCCCACAGGAAGTAAACTCTTCCTTTGTTCCAGTATAGCCTTTGCAGCACCGTTATCTATAAAAATTTTTCCTTTAGGTCTACTGATATATTTTATCCATTTTTCCCGTGATGATATTTTAGAAGCAGACATTACTAAAAATCTGCTACCAACTTTTTTACCATCAACAATGTCTACAACAACATCTTTTTTTAATCCGTTTGCAATAACTACTTCCACACCGTTTAAAACGCATATTTTTGCAGCTTCAAGTTTTGTTTTCATCCCGCCTGTACCACAGAAAAATTTTGTTTTAGAAGAAATTATACATCTTTTTTCTATTTCTTCAATATTATCTATTTCTTCAACAATTTTTGCGTCAGGATATTTGTTAGGATCTTTGTCATAGATACCATCTACATCCGTCAACAATATTAACATATCAGCATCGAGTTTTGCTGCAACAACAGCTGATAATGTATCATTATCGCCAACCTTGATTTCTTCAACTGCAACAGTATCATTTTCGTTTATTATAGGCACAACATCCATTTTTATTAAATTTTTTAAAGTATTTCTTATATTCAGATATCTTTGACGGATATCAAAATCTTCTCTTGTTAACAAAACTTGTGCTACTTTTATACCATATGGTCTAAACACATCAATATATTTGTTCATTAACAATGGTTGACCTATCGCCGCGTATGACTGTTTCTCAACAACACTTTTAGGTTTCACAGCAACTTTATATTCTTTAAGGCCCATAGCAATAGCACCTGAAGATACTATAATTACTTGATGACCGTTATCTTTTAGTTTTTTAACTTGTCCAGCAATAGATTTTAAAAAATCGTCCCCACCTTTTATTATCAAATGGGAACCAATTTTTATAACTATAAGCTTTTTATTCATAATTTAAACTATATAAACTTTTTACCTTTTATTCAACTTATACAAAAAAGGATAAAACAATTCTTTACTAAAATCTAAAACGGATTTTATTCCTAAAACTGTCAAAAGAAACTCTTTTGTATCAACATGTTCGACTTCTTTTACCTCATAAAATTTGTTTCTAAAAATAAAAACGACTATTGTTCTTAATAAACTTGATAACAAAAATAAAGTTAACAACTTAGAACCGTTTACTATAGCTGGTAAATGGTTTGCCAACCAACCTGAAAGCATTGTACCAAAAAATATAAACAATCCATTTGTAAAATTAAAATACCCTACACAACGTGTTCTTGTTTCTTGAGATGCTACATCAAAAATAAAATTCACAGTTGATAAGTTAAATCCTGCCCAAACATATCCTGCAAAGCTATTGATCAAAATCAAATATAAAAAATTTTTTGAAAAAATCCATAATATCGGTAATATACAAATTAACAATCCACTTACTTTAATCACTTTAGCATTACCAATTTTATCTGCAGTTTTGCCCCAAAACGGCAAAAATATCAATCCTGTTAACACTGCTGATAATGACACAATTGTATATTCTAAATATGACATCTTTAACTCTCTTAACATATATACATAAAAAAATGGAGCTGCAATAAAAACTGAAAAGTTTAACAGTGACACAAAAAATACATATTTTACAAAATTACTCTCTTTAATCCTTCTAACAAAATCAAAATATGAAAAAGTTTTTTCTGGTAAAATTCTTATTTCAATATCATCCATTTTGCTAATAAAATAACCTGAAATCAACCTTGCAATACCAGCTAAAAAAAATAAAACTACAAATCCTAAAAACTTATCTTTTACAACAGATAAAAACCATCCTGCCACAAAGGATGCAGTTAAACTAATAAATCCTAAAACTTTACCACGCCAAGAAAAATACTTGCCATACTTATCTTTGTCAACAGTATCACTCATTAAAGACCACCAAGCTGGGGCTGCCGCTGAAGTTGCAGTAGAAGAAATTATAGTTAAGATTATAAACCAAATTATTCTAACATTTTGTGGAACAAAAAGCAAACTTATAATAAACACATAACTTATTCCATGTATGAATACAAACCGTGTTATAATTTTTAATCTACTTTTTAATCTGTCAACTATTTCACCAACTTTCAATTGAACAATAGAACCAAATAGTTGAGGTAATGCATTTAATAAAGCAATATGAATATTTTTTGCACCTAATATCAACCCAAACGGAATAATATAGTTCATTGTAAAACCCATCATTATAGAAGCAAAAATACCATCCAAAAATGAGTAATATAAACTTCTTGAATTATTCATATGAAGAGAAAAGCGATGGGTAATTAAATTATTAATTATTTAAGAAATTCTTCCATTTCTTCTTCAGTTAATTTTTCACTTATTGACTTTAAAAATTCAGCATTAGATTTTGTTTGTTTCAACGCAGCAATCAATTTTTCCATAGCCTCGATAGGTGGCAACTGCATTAAGACTTTCCTTAACACCCATATTTTCTTAAGATCTTTTTCAGGTATCAAAAGTTCTTCTTTTCTTGTCCCAGAACGAGTGATATCAATAGCTGGGAACACACGTCTATCAGCTAATCTTCTATCAAGGTAAATCTCCATATTACCAGTACCTTTGAACTCTTCAAAAATAACATCATCCATTCTTGACCCTGTTTCTACTAGCGCAGTTGCTATAATAGTTAAAGAACCGCCTTCCTCAACATTCCTTGCAGAACCAAAGAATCTTTTTGGCCGTTGTAGAGCAGTTGAATCTAACCCGCCAGAAAGAACACGACCACTTGAAGGGGTTACTGTATTATATGCTCGTGCTAACCTCGTAATAGAGTCAAGTAAAATAACTACATCATACTTATGTTCTACCAAACGTTTTGCTTTTTCTAAAACCATTTCTGCAACTTGTATGTGTCTATCAGCAGGCTCGTCAAAAGTTGAAGATATAACCTCACATTTTACTGACCTCATCATATCGGTTACTTCTTCAGGTCGTTCATCAATAAGTAATGCTATAAGTTTTATCTCAGGATGGTTCTTTGTTATTGCATTTGCAATTTTTTGTAATAGTACTGTTTTTCCGGTTCTTGGTGGTGCGTTAATTAGAGCACGTTGTCCTTTACCTAAAGGAGTCAACAGATCTATAATACGTGTTGAAATTTCATCAGGTGTGGTTTCCAATACAATACGTTTGTTTGGATACAAAGGTGTTAGATTATCAAACAAAGGTCTTCCACGAAGTTCTTCAGGTTCAATTCCATTAACAGTTTTTATTTGTAATAAAGCATAATATTTTTCATCATTTTTTGGTGGCCTAACATAACCACCAACAGTATCACCTTTTCTTAATCCAAAACGTTTTATTTGAGAAGGCGAGATATAAATATCTTCATCACTTTGTAGATAATTAAAGTTTGGTGATCTTAAAAAACCGAACCCGTCAGGTAAAATTTCTAACACACCTTCAGAGTACATAAGACCGTTTGTCTGTGATTGTACTTCTATAATTTTTGATATTAGCTGTTGTTTT
Organism: uncultured Elusimicrobia bacterium; assembly: GCA_964561135.1. Lineage (GTDB taxonomy): Bacteria > Elusimicrobiota > Endomicrobiia > DTEH01 > DTEH01 > JANXDG01. The sequence goes on from CAZLOB010000038.1 coordinate 60,763, forward strand.
CTTAATCCTTCAATATTTTCTATTTTAAGTTCTTTAGCAAGTTTTGTAAGTTCTTGCATCTTCATCTTTGCTAAAGATGACATATCAAAGGTTACTTGTTGCATTGGCATAATTTTTTACCCCCTGATAAGAAAGTTTATATAAAAACTAGTTTTGACAAGATTTTTCAACCACATTGCTTATACCTTTTGGAAGGTTCATCTTTTATGAAAACTTTTGTTAAATCTTTTAAAAACATTGTTAAGTCTGATTTATTTAGACATGATATTCAAAAAATGAATAGAATAAATTTTTGTTTTCACACAAACTAAAAATTATAAGGAAAGAAATTATTAAGTTATATACTTTTTAGAAAATACAAAATAAATTTTTTTTTGTCAATAGGTAAAAAAAAATTATAAAAGCAGGGGGTACTTTTTAGATACCCCCTGCTTTTATCTAAATTATTGTTGCATTTCACCCTGCTGATATTGCTGATGGTCCTGTTGATATTGTTGATCACCCTGCAGATATTGCTGATAGTCCTGTTGATATTGTTGTTCACCTTGCTGATATTGCTGATGGTAATACTCTAATTGTTGCTGATTTTGAATTTGTTTTTGTTCTAAGAGTTGTTCTTGAATTTGAGCTTGAGTTTGTATACGTAGCTGAATTTGTGCCATAATTTCTTCTTTTAGTTCAACAGGTAATTCGATTTTTCCTTCCTTTATATCAGAAAGAATTTTTTGTCTTGCAACAACATCAACATCTCCTTCCTCACCTTTCATTGTCTCTTTAACTACTGCCAAAGCATGTTCCACAGGAATACCTTGTTCTACAAGAGATTCCAATACTTCAACAGACTTAGATGTTCTCTCACCTTTATGTTTTTTTATCTCTTTTTCTAACTCAAGTTTTGCTTTATCAATTTGTCTTTTTATCATATTTGTTGTCTTCTCAATATCTTTCTCACATTTTTTAACATCATTAGTACCAACCCATTTTTCCACACGTTCACAAATCTTTACAGCAAGTTGAACTGGTGGCACTTCTGCTTGTTCAATTTTTTCTTTTAGTTTTGCAATGATTTGTTCTTTTTGTTCCTCAGTTAATTTTGTTTTTTCTAACCTTGCTTCAACTATTTTTACTATTTCATCAACATCTACTTTAAACTGCTGAGGTTCAACAATTACATCAACATCTACATCAACATCTATATCAGCTTCGGTACTAAATAATAGTAAAGATGTCAATAACATTGTTAAACTTAGTGTAATTATTTTTTTCATTTTTGGCTACCTCCTTTTTTATTAGTCTACTTTTTCTTCCGAAGTGGATTTATAAAACTTTCATCACCTCCTTTCCCCACTATAAATTGGAAGAAAAAAGTAGACAAAAATTACATTCTTACAACATTAACTTTCTTAACCACATCTTTTTCAAAAGAACCTTTTTTGATCCTAATCTTTACTGGAAATTCTCCTTCTTTAACAGCTCTTACTTTAATCACCAAATAATTTTCTTGAGGTTTCAAATCTCCCTCCCAATAAACCACTCTCTTTCCTTCAGAAGTAACAATTCCCTCAGGAAGTTCTATTTCAACTTTTGCATTTTTTAACTCTTTTTTAGCAGTAAGCTTTATCCTTATATATCCCCTTTCTTGAAGTAACAAATTATCCCTAATTTCATAACCTGCCAAATTGTACTCTCCATATGAATATCTTAGGTATGAGTAAGGTTGCACAAAAGTTATTCTATCTTTGTTTAGAAATATCGCAAAAATAATTACAAAAATAATCACCATAACAACAGCATATCTTAAAAACAACACACCTAACTTTTTCTCTAACATGCTTTCATAACTTAACTGCCTCAATTTTGAATGAAGAACATAAGAAAAATTTTCTTTTAATTGAGGAACTTTTAAAAACGACAAATTTTCTTTGATTTTTAAATAATAATCCAATTCTTGCCTACAATCATCACATTTTTCTAAATGCTGTTTTAAAAAAACTTCTTGTTGTTGAGTAAGCTCTTTGTCAAGATATTTTTGTATAAGAAACTTTATTTTTTTACATTCTTTCATTTTCTTCCTCCTTTCCACTATAATAGACAAGAAATCTTTTAAAAATGTTCCCAGAGATTAAAAATATAAACCTATCCCAAAAGAATAGTTTTGTGTTTTGTAAGAATACAAAGCGTTAGATGAGTCTGATGTTGAATTAGTGTAATTGAAACTAACCTCAAACTGATTTGTTAGTTTTATTCGTAGGGAGCTATAAAATGAATTAATTTTATCCTTTCTGTCAACTTTAAATGATTTGTCTATGATATTAGCACCTATTGAAATTGAAACTTTTTTAAATCTTTTTTCTATTCTGCTATTGAGAAACAAACTAGTATAGGAATATAAATCTGACTGTGTATTTTTTATCTTATAACCAGCATCTGCTTTTAAAAGACCAATTTTGAAAGATAAGATATATTCTGTTGTTACGCCATTTAACAACTTATAATTAGTATCAAGATATTCATCTGTATTACAACCTGCAGAAATTTCTAAAATTAAATCATCTAAATACATTTCAGTTTTTATCTTTGAAGCAAGATTTCTTAGCAATGGTCTATCTTCAATATAATACCCTCCAGATAGGACCAAATCAATATTAAACTTAGGTATTAATTCAAACTTTAAACTTCCAAAAAAATTTTTGAAATTATAGTTATTATATTTCAAATAATTTTTTAAAACTGAACTTAAAGAAACACTAACAGTCTCATCAAAAAATAAAACTGAAACATAAGTTGAGTATGAAGAATCGCTTAAACCTAATAACTCATAATACATTTCTGGAACATAGTTTATATTTGTTTCGTATCCATAGCTTCCCTGTAGATATATCACAACATTTTTAGCAACATATTTTCTGTAATCAATTCCAAATTTTTCTAACACATCTTGTGCTTTAAGTAAGTTTATAGAGTAAGGATAATTTTTTTGCAGAACTTTATATTTTTCAATTGCGGCTTTTTTATCCTTTAATTTCAAATAAGAAACAATCATAAGATACAAACTTTGATCATAAATAAACCTATCAGTATGTGTTTTTTCTAAAAATCCAATAGCTTCTTTGTATTTTTTAAGTTTAAATTTTGTCACACCCAAATTATAGAATAAACTTGACGAAGAATAACCGCAATAATAAGATTTTTCAAAATACTCTTCTGCTAAAGTATAATTCCCAATTTTAAAATAACAAATGCCCAAATAATATCCTATCTTAGGATCTTCCTCTATTTTGCTTTTCTTAGAAGAAAGAATTCGAATAGCTTCTTCATATCTTTGCGATTTTATCAAACCTTCTATATAAGAAGAATCATCTTGGCTAGAAAACAAATAAGAAACAAATACCAAAAAAAACATCAAAACTTTCATTATTCTAAAAGTTCCTTCGCTTCTTTTAATATTAAACTTTTTAAAATCTGCCTTGCACGATATAACCTTGTTTTAACAGTATTCAAATTCTTTCCCAAAATTTCCGCAATCTCTTCGTATGATTTTCCTTCAAATTCATAAAGTATTAATACTATTTGAAACTTATGTGGAATTTTAAGAATTAATTTTCTTAACTTTTCTGCTTTTATTTTTTTATCTAAATCTTCATCAAATTTTTCACTTTCATATACCTCATGACCAACATTTTCAAAACTAATTTCTGCAACAGACCTAAATTTTTTGGCAATATTATTTATCACATTACAAGTGACTCTATAAACCCATCTATCAAAAGGACCACGGAACTTATATAAATTTATTTTTTTAAAAATTCTTAATATTACTTCTTGGCAAATATCTTCTGCAAGGTGTAAATCTTGAGTTTTAAAATATGCTATGTTATAAATTTTTTGCTGATATATTGAGATAAGTTCTTCAAAAGCGTTTATATCTCCTTTTTGGGAACGAATTATTAATTCTTTTTCTTTATCCATGCATTTAAATTATAGACAGAAAAAAAACTCAAAATGTTCCTATTGACTTTAGAATTTTTTATTTTGTATAATTTTATATAGAAAATTACCTTAATTAATTTCAACAGCTATGAAAAAACATCAATACACTTTAGTAATAATTAAACCTGATGCACTAGTAAAATCTTTGACTGGTAACATATTAACAAGGTTATCAGAAGCAAAATTAAGAATAATAGGTGCAAAAGTAGTAAAAGTTACAAGAGAACTTGCAGAAAAACACTATGCTCATTTAAAAGACAAACCATTTTTTGAAGATCTTTACGAATATTTTTCTGGCAAAGCATATGGTCCTGAATATGAGCGCATTTTAGTGTTTGTTTATGAAGGTGAAGATGCTATTGAACGTGTAAGGAAAATAGCAGGAGCTACAAACCCGCTTGAAGCAGATCCTACTACAATACGCGGTGCTTATGGTAGGATAAATAAAAAGGGTATTATGGAAAATGTGATACATTGTTCTGACTCAGAAGAAGCTGCTGAAAGAGAAATAAAGTTGTGGTTTAAACCAGACGAAATTGTTGAACCTATATATCCTACAAAAGTTGTATATAAAGATAATTATCCAGTTGTTGAATGGGCATAACAGTAGTAGTTTAGAAAAAAGTTAAAGGTTAAAAGTAGAAAGTTTTAATTTTAGTTGCAAACCATACTTTGTGATAAAAAAGTAAAAAAACTGTAAGCCGTACCTTTTAAGGAGCCTAGTAATATTTTATCAGATTAAGCTTCTGCAACAACAAAAATAAATAACCGTAATGAAATTTATTATCCGAATTATTTTTATATCAATCTTATCTTTAATACTTTCTGCAGAAGAACTATATTACCCCACATATATTACAGGCAGTGGTGTACCTATAAATGAATACACTTTATTTGCAAACAGTGGTTGGGATGGTAACTGGTATGTTGGGTCTAATATGTGTTGGATAAAAAAGTTTGATAAAACTTTACTTCCTGATAAAAAATTTTTTTCAAGATTTTTTATTGGTGCAAAACTTGGCAGAGCTAAGACAAAATCAAAACCTGCTTCACCACCATGGGAAAAAGATTATATTGATGGTAACATTTATGTAGGTGTATCTTCAACACCAGCCTGGCGTGCAGATCAACGATATTTTTTATGTAAAGTATCAGATATACCTACTGAAGGTGACTGGGAAAATGCAATTACAACAACTGGTGAGGCAAGATGGTTTTATACAGAAATTCCTATTGAAAAAGTTGATTTTGAAAAAGACATTTGGGTTTGTATTTATTCAAATACAGAATATTTAAACTCAGCCTCATCTTCACCTATACTTGCAGGTGCTTGGCGTGAACGTCCTCAAAGAAATTTTAATGTTTGGCTAAACAACGAAATTCACTGTGCACCACCTATAGATCCTTCAACTTCACTGAAGACAGAAATACGTGCATTTGACCCTGCAATAATTATAAAACTTGTTCCTTTAGGTGCTGAGAATCTTCCTGTGAATATACAAGTTGTAAGTATTCAAGATGGTAGGCAACAAGATGATGAAAAAATTTTTTATGTAACATCATTAACACCCAACATTGAACGTATGTATATGGAAATTTCACAGGATAACATAGAGTATAAAAAAATTTCCAAATATTTGTATTCACAACCATATGTATTCAACTTATCAATTTCAATGATACCACCGGAGATTTCCGGCGATTTTTATATTAGGTTTGCTGCAGAAGATATTTTTGAAAATAAAGGGACTACACAAGAAATAAAACTCTCTATCACAAGAGAAAAAGAAGAAATAATACAACAACCTGAAGGAAAAAAGAAGAAAAAGAAATAAGTTGCTGATTAAAAAAAACTTTTCAAAACTAATGATACCATTAAAAGATAATATTCCATCATATAGAAAACCTTTTGTAAACTATCTTATAATTATAGCAAATACTTTAGTTTTTATCTACCAATATTTTTTACTTCCTTCAAAACATGAGATTCAACAATTAGTATATAATTACGGCTTTATCCCTTATAGGTTTATAACAGAATTTAATAATTCATGGTATACATTATTTTCTTGTATGTTTCTCCATGGTGGATTTTTACATTTTTTAGGCAACATGTGGTTTTTATACATTTTCGGTGACAATGTTGAAGATATATACGGTCATATTAAGTTTCTATTAATTTATATCATATGCGGTATTTCAGCAACGTTTGTTCAATTCATTTTCTCACCAACATCTACAATACCTATTATAGGTGCCTCAGGCGCTATCTCCGGTGTTTTAGGTTCATACTTTATATTCTTTCCTACAGCAGGTGTGTTAACTTTGATACCTTTTGGTATTTTTTCACGAATTGTGGTTTTACCAGCAGTGATATTTTTAGGTTTTTGGTTCATATTTCAACTATTTAGTGGTACACAAACTTATGCATTACAAGTTGTTACAGGCAGAGACATTGGAGGCGTTGCATATTGGGCACATATAGGTGGGTTTATTGCAGGACTTTCTATTGCAATGTTTACTAAAAAGAAAAGAAAAATAAGAAGAATTAAAACTTATTGGTACTACTTATGATACAACATTATGAATTTGGAAAAATAATAGTTAACAACAAAATCTATACCTCAGATATAATCATTTGTAAAGAAGAAGTTTTACCAAACTGGTTAAGAAAAGAAGGGCATCAACTTTGCTTAGACGATATAAAAGATGTGCTTAATAAAGCTAAACCAAAACTTTTGGTGATTGGCTGTGGGGCAAATTCTGTAATGTCTGTTTTAGAAGAAGTTAAAACATACTGTGCACAAAACAAAATTGAATTATATATATTAAATTCATACGATGCTGTGAATTTATACAACAAATTTGTCCAAGAAAATAAACATAAAGAATGTGTTTTTTGTTGCCACCTTACATGTTAGGTATGTTTTTACAACAGTAAACTAATCTCCAGCTTTGGCAGTGGAAGTTTTACGAACTCAATTTTTGCTTCTTCAAACAACGGTTTAAAACTATCATCAGTATAATCTGTCGCAGTAACAAACCGTTTGATCTTTGCGTTAACAATCATTTTCGCACAAATGATACATGGTGAATGTGTACAATACATTGTTGAATCAGTAATATCTACACCATGTATTGCAGCTTGAATAATAGCGTTTTGTTCAGCATGTACAGCACGACAAAGTTCGTGTCTTTGTCCTGAAGGAATACCAAGTTGTTCTCTTAAACAACCGAGTTCTAAACAATCTTTGGTACCAGATGGTGCACCGTTATATCCTGTTGCCAATATTCTTTTATCTCTTACAATAACAGCACCAACATGATGCCTTTTACAAGTAGACCGTTCTGCAACTAGAAACGCTAATTTTAAAAAATATTCATCCCAAGAAATTCTTTGCATTTATGATTTTGAGTCAGAAAAAGAATTAAAAATTTTTAACAAAATCTTATCAATTTTTTTATATAAAGCAGAAATTGAGGAGTTGTTAAAAACAAAAAAATCAGCGTGTTTTTTACATAGATGTATTTGTTGTTGAGTTTTTTTGTTAGAACATTCTTTTTTTTCTATTTCTAAAAATTCTTTATAAGTTTTAGGATCGCCTTCACGAGCACGTTTTTTTAAAAATTTAAACCTTATTTTTTTTGGTGCAGTGATATATAAAAGAAAGAATCTATCCTTAAATTTTTTCTTAAATTCTTTTATCTCACCCACAGTCCGTATGCTATCAACAACAATTTTGTCACAACTTTTTATTTTTTTTAAAAGTCGTTTAGCTAAATATCCACTACCATACTGTGCTCTTAGTTTATTACCAAGTAATATTAAATTTTCGCGTGAAAGAACAATATTTCTTTTAGAGGCTATTTCTCGTAATATGTCTGATAAAGAAAATACTGTAAAACCTTTCTTATTTAAATATTTACATACTTCTCCTTTACCAGCAGCATTAGGTCCACTAAGTCCTATCACTAATCTACTCATTACATAAGATCTTCTGCACCTAAAGTTTTCTTTTTCCCCTCAGACTTAACTTTTTCAACAGCGTTTTTTACCATTTCTTCAACTTTTTTAGACAACGCTTCAATAAACCCTTCTGAAGTTCTCAATCCCTGCTCTTTTACCATCTTTTTTACTTTACTTACAACTACTAATACATCAGCCATAAATTTATCCTCCTTTTAAGCAACAAATTTTATTATTTGATTTATTTAAAGAAATGTTTCATGAACTGGATCCATTGAGATGAAACTGTCTTAAGTTGTCCAGTAGCTTCTTCTAACGGTACAGGAACAACTTCGTTACCTTTTAATGCCACCATATACCCAAACTTCCCTTCTAAAACAAGTTCTACTGCTTTTACTCCAACCCTTAGTCCTAATATACGGTCAAAAAGTGTTGGTGCACCACCGCGTTGGATATGCCCTATAACAGCAACTCTTGTTTCAATACCAGTATTTTTTTCAATAATATCAGCAACTTGTTCTCCAATACCACGTTTTTTAAGTATCATATGGCCAAATTCATCAAGTTCTTCTTTTTCTGTTTTTAACCCAGGCAAAATAACACCTTCGGAAACAATCACTAAAGCAGTCTTTTTACGTTCATAAACTTTCTTTAGATGTTCACACATTTTTTCTATATTAACTTCTTCCTCAGGGATTAAGATCCAGTCAGCTGCTGATGCGATCCCTGTAAACAAAGCGACCCAACCTGCATGCCTCCCCATGACTTCTAATACCATAATCCTTCTATGTGATCTTCCAGTATCAAGAAGACGTTCTGCTGCGTCAACTGCAACAGTTACTGCTGTATCAAACCCAAATGTATAATCAGTTACACCAAGATCGTTATCCATTGTTTTAGGTACACCAACAACAGGAAAATTTTTTTCTTTATAAAGTTTTGTTGCAACACCAAGTGTATCTTCTCCGCCCATTGCAATAACAGCATCAAGTTGTAATTTTTTTAATGTTTCAACACATTTTTCTGTCCCATTCTCTTTTTTATACGGATTTGTTCTTGAAGTACCGATAATTGTACCACCTTTGTTTATAATATACTCAACATCCTGTAATGTCAACGGAACACTTTTAGCTTCTAACATCCCCTTCCATCCATCTAAAATACCAACACATTCAATACCTTCTGACAAAGCTCTATAAACTACACCTCTTATTGCAGGGTTTAACCCAGGACAATCCCCACCACCTGTGAGTATACCAATTTTTTTTATTTTGTTCATAGTTGTTACTCCTCTTTTATTTAAAAATTACTTATGGTACTTCAATAGTGTTCAAAATTTGCTTTATTATATCTTCAGTTGTGATTTCTTCAGCCTCAGCTTCGTATGAAAGAATAATCCTATGTCTTAATACATCATAAGCAACTGATTTTATATCATCAGGTATAACATAACCCCTATGGTTTAAAAAAGCATAACATTTTGATGATAAAACTAAATATATTGATGCACGTGGTGAAGCTCCATACATTATAAAAGGTTTAATATCAGCGAGATTATAATCTTGTGGATTCCTTGTTGCATCAACAATGTTCAAAATATAATCTTTTAATTTCTCATCTATATAAATTTCGTCAATTATTTTTCTTACTCTTAAAATTTCTGCCGGTGAAATTATTGGTCTAACACTATTAAATTTTTCCTCTAAAACATTCGGAGTTAATTCTAAAATACTTTTTTCTTCATCTTTATCAGGATATGTAATTTTTATTTTTAACATAAACCTATCAACCTGTGCTTCTGGTAAAGGATATGTTCCTTCTTGTTCAATAGGATTTTGAGTTGCTAAAACTAAAAATGGTTCTTCAAGTTTATATGTTTGTTCTCCGATAGTAACTTGTCTTTCCTGCATTGCTTCTAAAAGAGCTGATTGTGTTTTTGCAGGAGCACGATTGATCTCGTCTGCTAAAAGTAGATTAGTAAATATTGGACCTTTTTTAACAACAAACTGTGTTGTTTGTGGATTATAAATTAAAGTGCCTATAATATCTGCTGGGAGAAGATCTGGTGTAAACTGTATTCTTTGAAATTTTGCCTGTATACATTTTGCAATAGTTTTAATAATTAAAGTTTTTGCAAGACCAGGAACACCTTCAAGCAAAATGTGTCCGTTTCCTAACAAGCCTATCAAAATCCTGTCAATTACATAATCTTGACCAATTATAACTTTATGTATCTCATTTTTTAAATCTTGAATAAAAACAGACTCTGCCTGTATTTTTTGATGAAGTTGTTGTATTGTTTTATCCATTTTTGTTTCAATCAATGTATTTTTCATATACACGATATTTTTTGTAAAGTTGTGCACCAAAAGATTCTATAACACGGTTCATCATAACATTATCTTCTAAAATCCAAGAAAGTTCAGCCCATTCATATCCTAACTTGAGACCATTCATCATTGTGTGATAGTACATAACAGCTTCAAATCCGCGTCCTCTGTATGCTTTTTTTACACCCATTATCATAATTCTTAACGATTTAATTTTATTCTTATAATACAAAAATTTTAAAATTTCAATAGGTCCAAGCTTTCCATTAAGTTTTTTTAACACTTCGTTATAATTCGGTACTGTTATCATTAAACCCACAGGCTCATTTTTTATAAACGCAAATAAAACAAGTTCTGGTTGAATTAACGGTTTTAACCTTAACGCTTGTGATACAAACTCTTTCTCAGTCCAAGGTACAAAACCCCAATTTTTCTCCCAAGCATCGTTATAAATTTCTACTGCATATTTTATTTCTTGTTCAAAATTTTTTAAATTAACTGGTCTTACTATTAAATCAGGATGTTTTTCTACAACTGTATCTACAATTTTTTTTAATCTTCCAAGGGGAAGATTATCCTTTGTAATTTTATATGCGTACAAATCTTTCGCTTTTTTAAACCCGTACGACAAAAGTAGATCGTGGTAATATGGTGGATTATATGGCATCATTAAAACTGGTTCTAAATCATAACCTTCGTATAAAAGACCCATTTCATCGTTAGTAGAGGGTGCTGTAGGACCTAACATTTTTTTAATTCCTTTTTCTTTAAGCCAGTTCTCAACTGTAGATAATAACACAAAAGTTACTTCTTTTGCTTGTGGTATATCCAAACATTCAAAGAAAGCAAAAAAACCTGTTTGTTCATTATGAAATTTAATAAAATTATAATCAATCACGCCAGCTACACGAGCTAAAATTTTACCATTCTCATCTTCTATATAAAACAACTTTTTTTCTGCATGTTCCCAAAACAAATGTTTTTTTTCATCCAACAATGTTTTCCAGTCAGAAACAAGCATTGGTACCCAGTACGGATTGTTTTCATAAACTTCCCATTGAAACTTTATAAATTTTAACAAATCTTTTTTGTTTGAAACTACTTTTATTCTCATATTTTATCCTTTTCTTATCCTTTCATAAAAAATAGTTTACGCATCCACCTACGTGTACCTATAAGAAACCTGCGCGCAATTTTTTTTGATAACATTTTTTTTCTTTTTATTTTGATAACTCGCCCTTTAGGGACACCTGAACCACTAATAAGACCAAGTTTTCTGCCAACTTTTGCAAATTTATCAAGAATAAATTCAAGTTGTTCATCGGTATGTGTAGCCATATAACTTGTTCTTATAAGTTCTTCGCCTTCAGGTACTGCCGGCGGTAAAACTGGTGATGTAAACACGCCTTCGTCATACAACATACGCCAAAATGTAAACACAAGAGGTATCTCACCTGGTTTCATCCCACCACCTACAAGAATAGGTATTATCGGTGTTTGAGAATTTCTTGTATTGAATCCAAGTTCTTTAAAACCTTTCAACATTTTATGTGTTATTTCCCATAAACGTTCTCTTCGTTCAGGTTCTTCTTGAAGAATATCTAATGACGCAGATATTGCTGCGACTTGTGCTGGAGGGAGCGCTGCAGTAAAAATTAATGATCTTGCATGATGTTTAATATAATGGATTACTTCTTCTTTACCTGCAATAAACCCTCCTATTGATGCTAGCGATTTTGATGCTGTTACCATTATAAGATCAGTTTCTTTCTCAAGATCAAAATGTTCAGCTGTCCCACGACCGTTTTTACCTAAAACACCTAATGCATGTGCATCATCAACCATAACCCGTGCATTATACAATTTTGCAAGTTTTATTATCTCAGGTAAATTACAGATATCGCCTTCCATACTAAAAACACCATCTACTACAATGAGTTTTGGTTTATCTTCATATTTTTTTAATACTCGTTCTAAATCTTCCATGTTGTTATGTCTAAAACGAGCAACCTCTGCACCAAAATAAGCTGCTATCATACATCCATCAATAATAGATGCATGATCAAGTTTGTCTGTTATAACAACCTCACCTCTACCAACTAATGCTTGAATAACACCAAGGTTTACATGATGACCCGTAGTAAACAAAATTGCCGCTTCTTTCCTTATAAACTGTGCAAACTTTTCCTCAACTTCTTCATGTAAGTCAAGAGAACCACTTAAAAATCTTGATCCAGTACAACTTGTCCCATATTTTTTAACTGCTTTTATAACAGCTTGTTTGACTTTAGGATGTGTTGTTAAACCTAGGTAGTTATTTGAGCAACAGACAATTTTTCGTTCACCATTAATTATAACTTCAGTTGTCTGAGGTGTAGAAATTGGTTTGAAATATGGATAGATACCTAACATTTGTGCCTGTTTAGCATCATTAAATTTGAAACATTTTTCAAAAATATCGCCACTCATATTTTTTACCCTTTATTATAAATTTTTTTATTTACCTATAATTTTAATTATAAGCTTTCTTTGTCTTGGACGATTGTCAAAATCTATAAATACAACTTGTTGCCAAATACCAAGTGCCATCTTACCATCAGTTATAGGTATTGTCAAAGAAGGTCCAAGTAATGTAGCTCTTAAATGAGATGTTGCATTACCTACTGCATGAGATAAATCGTGATAATACTTTTTATTTTCTTTTATAAGTTCTAAAAACAATTCTTTTGTATCTTTAATTAAACCTTCTTCATACTCAATTGTTGCAACAGCTCCAGTTGCACCTGGAACAAAAACTGTTAAAATACCATCAGAAACTTTTGAACGATCTAATAATTTCTTAAGTTCGGATGTGATATCAACAATATCAATATTTCCCTTTGTTGACAATTCTATATACTCAGTAACAAACTTTGTTTCACTCATATTAATGTTTTATATTTCGCATAAACAAGTCAGGATATTCTTTTATTATCTCTAAAAATTTATCTACTAAAACAGGATCAAAATGTTTACCTTTTTGAGCAATAATTTCTTGTATCATCTCTTCAACTGTCATAGCTCGATCTTTATAAGGACGTTCAGACAACATTGCATCAATTGAATCAGCTAAAGTCAATATACGTGCTAACAACGGTATCTGTTCACCTTTTAATCCTTCCGGGTATCCGGTACCATCATAATGTTCATGGTGGTATAATATCACCTTCCTTACCTCGTCTAGAAACGGTAGCGGCTCTAATATTTTTGCACCTTTTATTGGATGTTGTTTAACTTCCTCCCATTCTTTTTCAGTAAGTTTTCCGGGTTTGTTTAGTATATAATCATGTATAGTAATTTTGCCGAGATCGTGTAACATACCTGCTTGTGCTAAAATATAAATTTCGCGTTCTGAAAGGTTAAGTTTTTTTGCTAATAAAACTGCATATTTTGTAACATTATCCGAATGGCCTATTAGATAGCTATCTTTTGATTCTAAAGCTAAAGATAATGCACGTGTTATTTGTAAATACGCAGCATTAAGTTCTTTATACATCCTACTATTTTCTATTGCAATAGCGAGCTCATTTGCTAAAGTTTTCAAAATATTTATGTCTTCCAAGTCAAAAATAGTACCATCTGTTTTTTTCTGATCTAAAGTAATTATACCAATAAGTTCGTCTTTGTAGATAATAGGAATTATGATTATTGCACCAAATAAATGTAAACTCTCTGTAAGTTCTTTGTAATCAGAAGTATCAAATGTGTGATAAGCAATATCTAAAAGCAAAGGTTCTTTATGCTGTTTTAACCATTTAATAATTTTATATTGTTTAAACACAGTTGTTTTTAATGAATCAAAACCATAATATGTCGCAAGTCTATAAATATATTCACCATTCTCATCCTTTGTTTCTCTGTCTAAAAGAAACACACATATTTTTGTTGCACCTAACGCTGCAGAAATTTGTTTAACAACAAATTCTAATAAACCATCTAAATCTAAGATTGTATGCACAGCTTCAACAGTATCTTCTAACAATTTTTGGTACATAGTTCTTCTACGTAATACGATATTCCTTATAGTAATATTTATTTTTTCTCTTATTGGCGAAATAAAATATATTGTCCCCACAGCAAGTAAACTAAGAGACGAACTTAACAATGGTGATAAATATAACATGTTAGAAAAAATTGTAAACAAAATATAATTTAAAATTAAACCTATCAAGATGAATACACTATATCGCACTACATCACAAAACATTACTTCTATATCTAAAAGTCTATAGGTATGTATAGAATAAAAAATTGATAAAACCCAAATTAGTGAACTTACAGATGTAAAATAAACAAATTTTTCGATACCGAATAAAGGTAGTATAGAATTAAAAAGTACACCTGTAACTGCAAAAATTATCACTCCAAATGTATAATACTGAAGTTTTAATTTCTCAGTCCCTTCAGATAACAAATAACTTTTTACTGTCAAATAAACACAGTATACTGCTGAAGCAAAAATCCATATTCTAAAAAATACCTCTCCAATGCCTACCTGTCGTTGTAATGGGAAAATTGAAACAATTTCCTTTATCCCTAAAGGAGTAAATGCTAACAAAACAAAAATAGCTGCAACAATAAATTGTATAATTCCAACAACAGTTGCTTTTTTTTGTTGTTTTGTCATTATCAATGTCAAATAAGTAAAACTTGCAACAATAAACCCACCAATCCAGTTTAATCTTGAAAAAAATGTAGAAATTGGTTTACTAACAAGACATAAATTAACACCCATGTTCGCTGTCCACAACGCTGTTGTTAACGCTAACAAAAACATACCAAAATCAATTTTCAACATCTTTCTAATTTTACATTTATCTTCACAAATAATAG
>CAZLOB010000039.1:0-10488 GCA_964561135.1 uncultured Elusimicrobia bacterium
ATGGGATGAACCAAAAGTTTAACAACATAGAGTTTCTGATACAAAAAGTTTTTGTAAATATTCGGAAGATGACAGAAAAAGATGAACTGTTGTTATCATCTCATCATATTAGAAATATAGTTTCTAGCTTACCGTTACTTACTCAAGAGATAGATTATTCTTATGACAATGAAAAAAGTTTTTTTAACTTTAAAAGCTTATTATCAGATTTAACCACACATTTGTTTATTCCGTTATCAGTAGCAATTGTCTTTATAATACTACTATTAAATTTTGTTTCTATTGGCTCACCAAAACAGATTGAAGTTACGTTTCAGTTAATATCCCCGCAGGCAAAAGTTGTACAAATTGTAGGCGATTTTACTAAATGGGAACCTGTGTCGCTAGCAAGGAAAAATGGTGTTTGGCAGGTAACTCTGAAATTGAAGCCCGGTAAGTATAAATACATATATATAGTAGATGGTAATCCATATATTGATCCAACCACAGATGTATATGAAGACCCTTTTGGTACAAAAAATTCTGTTATTTACATATGAAAGACCTAAAAATTTATTTAAATAGGAGGATTAAAATTGTATGAATATTAAACAAAAATTAGTACTATTATCAGTAGTTGTATGTTTGTTTATAAAACCTGTTTTTACACAAATATCTCAAGCTTCTATCTCAGGAACTATATTTGATTCAACATCTGGAACAGGTAAATACTGGGTATGGGTTTCAACGCAACCACTGGATAAACCACTTGTTGATAATACAGGCAGGATAATATTATCTTCTTACTCGGGTACTACACAACAAGTTGATTATGTTTTGGAAAATATTCCTTTTGATATCCCTATATATGTTAATGCTATGAAAGATGTTAATCCACCGTTTGTTGAAGAATATTTATCAAATCCTAATGAAAATATAAATCCTTATACAGGTGATCCTTATGCTACTATTAATGAACCAATTGTATTAACTTATAATAACCCTTCAGCAGTGGTAAATCTTTCTCTTGTTCTTCCGCCAAGCGGGAAAATTTCTGGTACTGTTCATTACTATGGAGAGATACGACAAGGACAAAAAATGTATGTTTTAGTATTTGATGGTTACCCACAAGAAGATGCACAACCAGTAGGTGGGACTGAAATTACTCAATTTTCAGGACAGAATAATTATTATCCTACAAATTATACTATAGAGAACCTTCCGGATTCAAATAATTATTATGTATTAGGTTTTATGAAGCTACCTAATGAGGAAAGACCTTCAGAATCAGGTATTATAGGACCTGTAAGTGTTGTTGATGGAGGAGAAACTACAAATGTTAATTTTGGTCATATAACAGGAGTGATTTCATATCCAGATGAGATACCACCAGAATCTGTATTAAAATTAGCAGTTTCACCATCACCTATTAGCAGCGGTGGTAACATACAACCTGTTGCTTATAGAGAAATACCATTATCTTCAGGATTTTACTTCCCTTATTTTTATTCAATAAACTTTGTTCCACAAGGAAGTTTTTATGTTATAGCAGTACTTGATGATAACGATCCTGACACAGCAGATCCCTATGCTCAAGTAGGACCTATGGACACCCCAGGTGTCGGGTTGGGAGAGGTGAATTTTACTTTAGTGAAACCACCTACTTATGTTTCTACTATTACAGTAAATATTATTGTTACAGCAAAGGATGCAAATACAAATTCACCTATTGCTAACGCAACAGTTAAATTCTTTTATACAAACAACAATCAGAATCCTAGCGACGATATTTTAGTTGCTTCTGGTTTAACAGATAGCAGTGGAGTAAAACAATTTTCTAATTTAAGTATTATACCTGGTCAAGCATATTATGCTGTAGTTGAAAAAGATGGGTACTTGTCTAATTCATATTATGTTTCAGGATTTGATCCTACAGCTGATGGACAAACAGTAAATCTTGATGTATATCTTACACCGATAACTGTAAATATTACAACAAGTTTAACTTTTGAACCTCAAGACAGAGTTATATCACCTGATAATGACGACTCTAATGATATACTTAAATGTAAATATAATATTGTATTTGATGCTTCAAATGTAGATCATATTTATGATATTTTGGTATCTTTAGCGATAGATGTTAATAAAGATGGTATTATTAAACCTGTTGAATGGAATAAATTCTTCTGGGATAATCAAGGAAGAATTTTTATTAAGAAAAATCCTGATGATTATATAGATTACAACAACCCTGATTATTCAAAACTTATAGGACCTATATCTCAAGATGAATACAACAGGATACTTGCAACTTACGATGTTATAATTGATAAATGGATTTCAAAATATGATGCTAAAATTAATGCACTAAATAAATTAGAATATAGTGGTGAACTTATATTTGAAGGTAAAGATAATGCATGGGCAGTCTTATCTAATGGGACATACCTGTTATTTACTAAAGTAGCAATATATGGGTATGGCCTTCCTACAGCTGTTTATGAATCTTCAACAACTTTTACAATTGAAACTGCTGGTATTAAAGGAAAAGTTGTGGATAATAATGACCAACCAGTTTCTGGTGCAAAAGTTTCTTGTTCAGGACCTAATGTATGGCAAACTGTTTTTACTGATGATAGTGGTAATTTTAGTATCTCTGGACTTAAATCAGGTGATTCTTATTATGTAGAGATTGATAAAGAAGGTTTTGTAAAAGTTGTTCGCGACAATGTTGTTGCAGCAAAACCTGAGAAAGATATAGGAAGTATACAACTTCAAAAAGCTATCTCAATTTCTGGAAACATTGTTCTACCTAACCCTCCTTTAGCAGGTACAATTAAAGACCAATGGGGTAATTTTATATACGATCTATGGATAAATATTGAAGCACAGGATTTATCTGGTGGTCCGTGGTTGTGGAAACAAGTTTCTGTTAATTTGCCTAATACTCATCAAAATTCTTTATCAGTTCCATATTCAATATCTGTTTCACCAAATAAAAAATATCGTATTGTTGCAAAAACAGTAGGATATGTATCAAAAGAAGTTGTAATTGAAGTAGGAACAACAGATAAAACTCAAGATATAGAACTTACAAAAGCGGTCAGTGCGAAAGGGTATGTCCAACTACCGACTGGTAATGAATTTAACGAGTTTATGCAAGCAGTGAATTATAAAGATTTCAGTATCAATATATGGGCAAGGTCTAAAGATGGGAAGTATAATTCATGGAGTAATATATGGTATTCTGATTTTGAACTAACAGAAGGACAACTTAAAGTGTTTTATGTTGACAGCTTAGTGCCTAACACATCATATTTTATAGGTATAGAAGGACAAGGGTTTGCAAAACAACAAAAAGAAGTATTTATTGGTAGCACTGATACAGATATAGGAACATTTGTTATTTCTACAGGGCTAAAAATTAGCGGTTCTATATTTTTTGACGATGGAGTTTATGAGATACTTAAAGAAAGTGTTCATACAGGGCAATCAGGGGAAGAAGGGATAAAATTAAATGTAGAAGTATTTGATAAAACCTATCGCTGGGTTACTGGGACAGGACCAATGTTTATTTCAACAACCACAATAGTTGAGAATAAAAAACATGATTTTACAATTTCAGGATTAGAAAACGGAATGATATATATCTTTGCAGTACATACTGATTACATTGATAATTTAGATGTTCAACCCGGACGAGAGTTTAAGTTGGAGGTTACAACATCTACTTTTCTTGATATAAAACTTTCAATACCTACAGGAGTTGTCAAAGGTAAACTTGTGAACTCAACAGGTTCTTCATTAGATTGGAGCAAAGTTACTATAATAGCTTCGGTTTTTGGGACAGAAGGAGCAAAAGTTGCTCAAGTCTATTCAAATGGCGAGTTTATGTTTACTGGTATGAATACAGGGTTTGGTGTGTTATGGGGTTCAGTTTATCCTGATGAATCATCCAGGCCTAATCCAATAAATTGGTTTGGGCATCCATCTGGAGAAACACAACTTTTCGCTAAATCATTTTATTCTATCTCAGGTTCTACTGTGGATATCGGAGCAATTGAACTTAAAAAACCAGGGATTATTGAAGTAGTACTTAGAGGTTCGCCGGAAATAATAAATGAAATATACCAAAAAGAACAGCAAATAATAAATATGTTAGGTTCACAACAAATGGAATCTGCAGGACCTTGGGGGTTTGTTCGTGTGCAAAATATTTTCTTAAAAATGTTAGCAGAAGAGATTTCTCAAAGAGATCCTCATTATACAAGAAAAAAAGAAGAAATTGCTATAGGATTAGATACAACAATATCAATTTCTTCTTCAACAGAAGTTTCTGTTGCTACAATTACATATACTTTTAATGCTGCTGAAGAAGGATTTTGGGATGTGTATTTTGCAGTTGGCGATATACCTGTGGTTAGGTATGGATATAAAGAAAATGGGAATTGGAAGGAAGAAGAGATATACTCACCAATAGCAGTATATCCTTTTAAACAAACTGTGTTTGTGAAGTCAGGTGAAACAAAACAGGTTGTGTTCAATACGAGCGAAGGTGTGAATGTTGAAGGAGTAATATCACGTCCTGTTGCAGGATTTGAAGAAGTTGTTACAGTATATTTAAAAGACAAAGTTGCGGGGAAAACAGTTGCATCACAAAATGTTGAGTTTACTTCTGATAAAAAAACACTTAGTTCTTTATCGTTTAAGTTTGAAAAAGTTATTCCTGGTGAATATCTGTTGGTAGTTGTATCACCAAATTATAAAGTATATAGTAGAGAAGTTACTGTTCCTGATGGTCTTGCTTCTGTTACTTTACCACAGATTGTCCTTGCAAAAGGTGCAAATATTACCGGTTCTTTAGTAGATGAAAAAGGAACACCTATAACTTCTGGTGTGTTTATAGAATGTTTTGCAGAACCGTTTGTTGAAGGTGCATATAGAAATACAAATATGGAAGGTAATACTATATCTGAGACAGGAAGGTTTATATTAAGAAATTTACCACAAGGAACATATACACTTCGTATAAAAAACACCGCGGGGAGTTATGCAAACTATGCTACACTTGTTAAAAGTGGCATCAATGTGCCTAATACACAGGGTGATGTTGATATAGGTGTAATTTCATTAAGGACTGCTGTTGAAATATCAGGGTCAGTTAAAGATATTTCAGGTAAACCTTTACCAAATGTTCCGTTGGCGGTTTATCCGCAAGATGTGCAATTAAGAAAAGGGTATGAACAGTTCACCACAACTGATAAAGATGGAAAGTTTGTATTTAAAGGTATTAATAAAAACATAAAATACTGGGAACTAAAAGTTAATATACGTCCTGAGGATCCATCAAAAGTAATACCTGAGTTATTAAAATACGCTGAAGTTGTTAAAAGTTATATAAATGTTACAAAAGATGAATATAGGAGAGATATAGATATAGTGTTACCTATTGCTGATGTTTCTATAAAAGGTAAAATTGAAACTTCTGATGGTAAACCTTTGTATCTACCATTTAGATTTAGTGATGATATAGATATAGAAGAGTTCCCTGCTGCGTTAATAATTCTGCAAACAGAGAAAGAGAAATTATCTCAAGATCCTACTGTAGGAAAAAAGGTATTATCAGACCCATCAGGAAATTTTGTTATAAAAGGTGTAACAAAAGGGAAATATACACTTAAAGTTTTAGCAAAGGGATATTCAATGGGATTAAAAGAGTTAGATATTACTACCTCAGGTGAGATAGATGTTGGAGTTATCACACTTGATAAAGGTTTTCGTTTGTCAGGAACAATAACAACAGCTACCGGGGATAAAGTTTCAAATAAGTTAGTAAATAAAATTGTTGCTACTACAAAGAACTATTCTGATATGGTGATAGGACAAGTAAACTATAATCCTGTAACTTATGAAGTTATAGATTATTATATTGATGGGTTAAAATCAGGTGTTACTTATTACATAGCAATGATTCCTGAAAACGCAGATGGTCCCGCTGCAGTCACAATAGATCCTGTACCTGTAGTTTTATTTGCTGATGGTACTAAGAATCTTGTTTATACAAAACCTAAACCGCATATTGAACTAAAATCGTTTAAGTATAAAAACATAAACAAAGATTATTTATCTCTATGCATACAATTTGTTAAAGAAGAAATTGACGGTTGGAGATTGCTACAACAGATTAATAGTAATAATTATTCATTAGATGATCTACCAAAACATTTGTTTGTTGCATTGTTGCTACAAGATAGTGATATATCTTCTTTAGTTGACAATTTTGATATTTTCTTCATCTATGGGTTTATATCTCATCCGGTGACTGCAAATTCTGTTGAAGAAATTGTTTCTAAAAAAACAGCTTCGGGGACATTTTTGCCTGTATCGTTATCAGAATCAAAACAACAGTTTGTAGTATGCTATGTAGCAAATGGTGAAGATAATACAAGAGGATATTTTGAACTTAAAGTTGATGTAGCAAATTATTATGGTATGTCAACACAGGTTGACTATAAGATATACATAGGTGAAGATGCACGTGTGGAGAAAGTTGTAACACCGCTTTTAGGTGGTGGAACAACTATAGGTGAAAAAGATAATTCTGGTATAGAGATACCTTCAGGGACTGAATTTGAAGGTGTAGATGTTTCATCACCTGTAAATGTGGTGATCAAAAAATTAGAAAGTTCAACAGTAGAATCAGCTTCAAAACTTTCACCGAAAATGTTCTCAAGTAAGGTTCCTACAAATAATTATCCAGGCGAGTTAGTAAGCTCAATATATGATATGGAAGTAAGATTGATCACAGGACCGCTTGCTACTTTGGCACAAAATAATAAAGTTAAGCTTACAATACAAATTTCTACATCAGTTGTTTCCCCTGAAGAAGAACAACTTTTGAAAATAGGTTATTACAATGATACAACAAATAAATGGGAGTTGTTAGAAAACATTCCTGTTGAAGTAGATTTTGAGAACGCTGTTGTTAAAGCAGAAGTTACACATTTGTCAAAATTTGCTGTCTTCAAAGTAATACTTTCTACAGTTCAACCTTATTCAGGCGAGTTTAAAACATATGCATATCCAAATCCTGTAAAAGATACAGATAAGTTTAATATAAGATATTGTTTACCAGGCAGTGGTAAAGTTAAAGTTGAAATAAAAATTTATAACATAGCAGGAGAACTTGTCCGCTCGTTAGAAACACAAGAAGTTGATGCAGGATATGTTTATGATGTGAAAGATATTGAAGTTAAAAATGATAAAGGTGAGAAACTTGCTTCAGGTGTTTATTTTTACTATATCAAAGCTGGGGATTATAAGAAATTAGTTAAATTTGCTATAATAAGATAAAATTTGTTCTTTAATTGATTGTGGAGAAAACTTTTATTACTTTTAATGTTTAATGAAGTTTTATTCCATAAAGGAGGAGGAAAAGATTTATGAGATCATTTATTTTAATCTCAACAATTATACTTACATCTTTGTTTAACATTAGCGAAGCTGTTAATTTAGGTATAGGTTGGACATTAGATACAGGTATACATTTAAGGATAGGAAAGTTTGAATTACAATCAGTTTTTGGTAGTGATACTAGTATTTATGGACTTCGCTTCTATCCTATAAATAAAGAGTTGAGTATAATGAAAAAAACATTTAATTTTTATTCAGGTATTGAAACAGATTATATTTCTTCAGATGTTCTTGATTGGGGATATGTAGGAGGTGTTTTTACTGGGTTAGACAAAGCAGTTTTTAAACATTTACATTTAAGTTTAGATTTAGGGATATTTTTTTCTACAGTTAAAGGATGGGAAGAATTTAGTGATTGGGGTGCGGTAATAAATACAAAGTTAACTTGGTATATAGGAGGTAAAAAATAGATGAAAAATAAACTAATATCATTATTCTTTTTTATAATAACAAGTCTACTTTTTATTTCTTATATTTATAGTTTTCAATTTGGTATAGGAACAAGAGGGTTCGTACAAAAAGTTATAGAAAAAGGACAAGAAGAAGGAAAAATACCTAAATCAAAAGAGGAAAAAGACAAACCTAAAACAATTTACTATACAGGAAAACTTGACAAACTTGATTTAAGTCAAGCAAAATATTTGTTTTTAGCACCAAAGTCAACTACTACATCTCGTTCTCCATCGGTTAAAGGTGCTATTTATAAAGCAGATGGTACACAACAAACAGAAAAAACTATTTTTAAAATAATAGAAGAAAATGGAGAAATGAAAATTAAAGAAGTAAATCTCTATGATGAAGAAGGAAACAGGTTTGATGTTGATGTTCATTATATTGTAAAAGTTGGCACAGGGTTTATTTCTATTGCGTTGGAAATAAAGGGTGTGTTCATAGTTACCACAACAACACAAGTTGTCAATGGTAGCACACAGGTTGTGACTTCTGAAGAATATTTGCATGTGTCAGAGTGGGGAACTGCAGCAAGTACTATACCATCATATGGCTATATGGATTATTTAAAATATTACAAACAATATTTAGTAAGGTTGGAAGATGGTGCTGTATTTGAAGGAAAATACTTACCAAATGATAGGAATAAAAAAATTTATGAAGATATATATGGAAATTATTATTATATTGCAACATGGTCAGATGTCGCTTATTGGATTAACAATTATTACTATTCCTACTCAGGAAATGGTATTCAACAAGGAAGTTTGCTTAAATTAAACACAAAAGATATGAGTGTACAAGTTGTTTCTGCACAAGGGGATTATATTACTCAAGATATTATTGAGTGGGAACCTTTTTTTGTAGTAGATAAATATGGTAATATAGCATATGAGAGTACAACTGGGTCAGGATATAAATATAGAAAAACAACTGGGACCGTAGATGGCAGTGGTATTGTACATACTGTATTTTATACTTATCCTTTCTCTTCTTATGGCAGTGGATTACCACCAATAGTTGATAACAACCGTGATGCTATATATTTTCTTAATAAAGTTTCTGAAGGAGAATATGGTTTTAAAAACCTATGGGTAAGAAGATTAAGATGTAACAAAGATACAGGATACAACATTGAAATTACTTCTACTGTGGGAAGTGTTTCAGATGATGTTGCCAGAGCATGTGAAACAATAGGACATGGAAAAATTTTAAATATCGGAGATAAAGAGATTTCTATGTTGATAAATAGTTTTGACAAAATTCTTTTCCCAACAATAGATTTGGTTAATGCAACAACAAGTTATTATTACGAAGTTCCATTTAGTGAATTTGGAGTTAGTAGTGATGGATGGAATGAAGGATTTTTAGGATATCAAGTTGTAAACAGTACTAAAGTTTATGTATTAATAAAAACAGAAGGTTCACAGCAAGGTCGCTATAGATACACATTTTACGCAATTTATCCTAAAGAAGAAAAGATTGAGAAAATTTTCTATACTGAAAGATATGAAGTATTATCTCAAAGTTGGCCTCTATTTAATGTAGATGAAGAAGGGAATATAATAGTGACTGCTACAGATTTAGATACAGGTACTAAAAATGTTTTAAAAATAACACCAAATCCTTCTGACCCAGGTAACGAAAGTAATATATCTTTTTTACAACAAGGCACTGTTGAAGTTTATTATTTAGTTCGTGTATATTAATTATATGGAGATAAAATTTGTAGTTGTCAATAAAAGAGTAAATAGTTGTTTCTTCAAAAATAGAAAAAGGAATTTTTGTTTTAGAATAGAATAAAAATTTTTTCGGAGGTGATGTTAAATGAAAAAATTTTTATGTTTCATTTTTTTATTGATTTTTTCTTCTTTAGCATTTAGTGCCTCGGTAGTTGTACTAAAAGTTACAGGTAAAGTATTTGTTAAAAGTCCAACTGATGAAAAATGGATAAAATGTTATTCAGGACAAACTTTAGATGAAAACTATGTTATAAAAACAGAAGCAAAATCAAAAGTAGAACTTTTGTTGTTTGATGGAACAAAAATTGTCGTTTCAGAAAAAAGTGAGATTATATTGTCTAAAATTACACCACAAGAAAAAACTATCCAACAAAAAATAGGTAAAACAAGATTTAAAGTTTCTAAAATACAGCAAGGGGCTAAGTTTGAAACTATAACACCTACTGCCGTGATGTCAGTTCGTGGGACTGAATTTTCTGTTTTTGTAAAAGAAGATCTTTCAACTGAAGTAAAAGTTTTTGAAGGTATTGTAAGTGTAAAAACATTAGCAGGTGAGACAATAGATCTTTCTGTGAATGAAAAGATTGAGATATTACCAAACCTACCCCTACCTGAGATAAAAAAATTTGAGAAACAAGATTTTGAAGAAACTAAAAATATTATAAAAGAAGAAATGAAAGATGTGTTGATACCAGAAGTGCGTATGGATATGACAAAAGAACAGGTTCAACGTGCAGCTGCTGAAGAATTAAAACTTGCTGAATATCAACAAGGAAAATCGCTTATAGATGTTTGGGGGAACAGAGTAAGAATTGAAGAATATATAATTCGTCCAAGAAAT
>CAZLOB010000040.1:0-10297 GCA_964561135.1 uncultured Elusimicrobia bacterium
CTTTTATAATTTTAAGTTTGTTTTTGCAATAAAATAAATCTAAATCGGAGGGGGAGGGATTCGAACCCCCGTCTCCCTTTTATCGGGAGAACTCCGTTTCGAGCGGAGCCGTTTCAACCACTCACGCACCCCTCCATAAAATAGAGGTCAAATTTTTAATAAATTTTTTTTATTTCGCAGTCAGGATAGTAATGTTTTATAATATTTATATAATTTTCCCCTCGTTTTGCAAGATTTGATACACCACTTTGACACATACCAACACCATGTCCCCATCCAGCACCAATAAAGTAGTATTTGTCAACATTTTTGTTAAATTCAATAATAAACGATGTTGACCTCAACGGACCTAACGGAACAATGTTTCTTATCAAATGTTCTTTTGACAATATCACTGTCTTCTTAGTCCCAACAATTTTTATTTTCTTCACATAATAATTAACATCGCGTGAAACAATTTGAATATTTTTTAATCTACCAATTTTATACTTTTCATTAAGGTATTTTTCTAAAACATTTTTTCCTACTATACGGACCCATCGTGAGAAACCAGCATGGACATATTCCGAAGGTTGACAATTAAGCGCAGGTGGAAACAAATACCAGTAATAAAGATTTTCAGTATCACAATCTTTATTAATAATATCAACTATTAATTCATTTTTTGTCCAACATTTTTTTGCTAACCCACCACAGTTCGCATGAAAGAATAAATTTGCAAAAAAATTATCCTTAACAATAACTTCGCCTACTGTAGAGTTTACTGCATCGATAACTTCCTCAGATTCTTTTTTGACACCATCGTAAACCTGACAATGTTGTCCACTGCATACATCAAAATATTTATGTGTCTTTGTCTTTTTACGATACAAAGCCACAGTTCTTGCAACAACAGCTTGTGTTTTAAGCGCTTCGTAAGGTTTATCTTTCCCAATTTCACCTGCTACAACACTATAAAGATATTCATCAAGTTTAACTTTGTTTATTACAACAATTTGATCTTTCAACTGTTTAATAACAATCTCTCCACGATATTCCTTATTCTGTATAAAAGAGTTTTTGAACCATTTGTATTCATATATAACAATTGTACTTTTTTCATTTTTTGGTTTAACTATTAAATATTTTGTGTTTCTTCTTATTTCTTTATTATGATGCGGCAATATAATACCAAATTGACCTAATCTTGTCCTATAAACAATGGTCCAAAGATTTTTTTCCCCACCATTACAAACAAGCACCTTTTTATTTTTATCGTCAAAAATTTCAAAATCGCCAGAAACAAAAAATTTTACACAATCAATTTTCATAAGTCTACCATTATCTTTTGTTGAAATACCAACATTAACTAAAACAGAAGTATTGGTCATTAACTTTTTTATTTTCGTAAATTTGATTTCAGAAAAGTTGTTAAATTCATTTCTATTCCTAACATGGTCATAAATTCTTAATACATCTTTATCGGGTTTAAAATAAGATAGTATACGAGAATGTTTAAATGCTTGTTCATAATCTTTTATTTTAAAACAAATATAAGACAAATACTTCCTTGCTTCATGAAATTGTGCGTCATTTTTAACACATTCTTCAAAATATTTTTTTGCTTCAACAAAATTTTTTTGTTTAAAATAATACTCGCCTAACCTAAAATTGACAATTTGATTTATTGGGAAACAAGATTTTAACAATTCATAATAAACAAAAGCATTTTCAAAATCATCTTTGTCAAGATAAGATTCAAACAAAATGAGATTTTTTATCACAGCATCTCTTTCATCAAATTGTGTTTGAAGAAAAGTTGATGTTGAAATATTTTTCTTTGCTAAATAAGAAGTTCTTAATTCTAAAATACTTGTTGGGCTTGGTTTACCAAAAAATACTAAAAAACATAGGAATAAAATTATCGCTTTATAATTCATGATTTAATTTTAAGGTAGGAATATTAATTAAATTTCTCAATCAAGTATATTCATACTGTAACAATACAAATATGGGGAACCTTCAATTGCGTACCAAATAAATTTGTTATCTACAAAAAGTGAAGAGATATTTTTAGCAACTACAAAATCTAATTTGAACGAACGTTTTATTTCTTTATACCCTTTAAGTTGATATAAAATATAATTAGAATCAAGTATCCACAAATTGTTTTTATATGATGAAACATAAATAATATCTTTCACAAAATAAGGTATTACTTCAACAATCTTGGTTAATTCTTTATCATAAACTATTATTTGTGACATTTTGTTATCAAAAATTAAAACATAATCCTTATAAACTCCAATTGTAAGCGGTTCTGTGTCAGAAATATCTAAAACTTTAACCACAGTAGGTTTGCCATTAATTACAAGATATTTATATATTTTTTTATTCCATCCATCTAAAATATATAAAGTTTCACCAATTGAACATACAGTAGTTGGTACAATGTTTTCTTTATCAACTTTATATATTGACAACATTGATAAAGTTTCTTTTTCAACTTTATAAAACACAATTTCTTGTGTCAACCAACTACTTAAAATTAATTTATCATTATACTTATTTATTGACGATATCGTCTCAAATTTTGTCGTATAAATTTTTTGTATTGGAATTTTTTGTAGTTTAACAAAATTTTTGTAAAAAATAAAAAAAATAATTAACACAACAACCAATATTCCTGAATATAACAACACTGATTTTATTATTTTTTGCCTATATAATTTCTCACACAACACTTTTTGGGCAACTTCTGTCTCAGTTTGAGAAAAAACATTAGCTGGCTGATAGAGTTGTGTTGTGGCAACAGTTGGTGTAGTTTCTTTATACTCTTTTTTTAATAAACTAAGTTTTGCAAGTAATTCATTAAGATTTCTCTGTGCTTCAAGATATCTTGGATTAAGACGTAAAGCTTTTTCAAACTCTATTCTTGCTTCTTCTAAAAATCCTTTTTTAGCTAAAGCTCTACCAAAAGAGTTATGTACATCTGCATAATCAGCTCCCAACTCTATTGCTTTTTTATATTCTTCAATAGCTATATCAAGCTCTCCAATTGCTTCAAACACACGACCACGATAATAATGTCGTATTGCTTCTGTAGAAACTTCTCTCGCCATAGTTTTTATTCTTCTAATGGGAATTCTACTGTTACAGTTGTACCTTTATGTACAACAGAAGTTATGCTAATTTCTGCATCAAACATTGATAATAACCATTTTGTTTTAAACAGTCCTATACCATAATGTCCTTGTTCAAACTTTGTTGTAAAAAATAAATTAAAAACTTTCGGAAGTAGATGTTCTGGTATACCACAACCATTATCTTCTACTGTTAAAACAGCTGTGTTATCTAACTTTTTTACACCAATTACAATTTTGTTTTCCACACAAGGTGGATAAAAAGATTCTATAGCGTTTTCAATAATTTCACAAATACAATCAACTAAAATTTGAAAATCTGCTGTAACATATATTTCCTGCGGTGTTAATTCATAAACAAGTTCAATATTTTTATTAACAAAATTTTGTTGAAACTTTGAAACTGCAGACGATACAGCTGTTTTTAACAAAACTTTTTGTATATTTACAGAAGTAGGGAGTTTCAGTCGTTCTATACAATGAGAAATTATATCTCTTATTTTTAGCATTTCTTGTTGAATAAGAATAAGTTTTTTATTTGCGGGATGTCCATCAATATCTTCTTTTGCAAGTTCAAGAGCTTCTTTTATCATTCCTAAAGGTGTCCTAAAATATCTTAAGCATTCTCTCATTACATCTGATATTAAACTCAAATGAGATAAAACATATTGAAGTTTATCCTGTCGTACAGTTTTAGCAGGCTCTTCAGATTGGACAACCATATTTTGAATTTTATTCCTTAATTCTTTATTTTCAGCATCAAGTTCTGCAATTTTTTTAACTAACTCCAACAAAGACTTATCTTGCTGAGCAGATAAAGTTGTAACACGCGCTATCTGTTGTTCCTGAATGTACTTAAGTTGTTGATATTTTTGCATCATTTCATCT
Source organism: uncultured Elusimicrobia bacterium (assembly GCA_964561135.1). Lineage (GTDB taxonomy): Bacteria > Elusimicrobiota > Endomicrobiia > DTEH01 > DTEH01 > JANXDG01. The sequence goes on from CAZLOB010000040.1 coordinate 4,011, forward strand.
AATTCTTTTTGTAGCCTCTGTATTATTTTTTCTTTTTCTTGAATAATTGTTTCATACCCTTTTGTAATAGTCTCAAGCAACATATTTTGTATTTCTGAAAACATTGATGGTGAAACCATACCAGAAGTTAATTCAGGTTGTGGTTTTATATTAAGTATTTGTGTTGAAGTACCATCTTTCTTTTGTTGTATTTCTTCTGTTAATCTACGTATACGTTCACGAATAGTATTTATTCTTTGTTTTTCTTGCTCAGCAAGTTTATCTAAATCTTTCATGGTATTTCAAGGACAGTGCCAGGTTTTAATTGACCTCTTATAATTTTATCTTTATTTGCTTCATAAATTTTCCGCCATTGTGATTCATCTCCATAGTATTTCTCTGCAAGCTTTGGTAATGTATCACCTACAACAACTGTATGATAACGTTTTGTAGGTTTAGGTGTAGTATGTGGTGGTTGTGATGTAGCAGTAGTTGGCGGTTTTGGTTTCTCTTCAACTTTCTTTGTTTCAACTTCTTTAAGTTTTTGTTCAAGTTCTTGTAGTCTTTTTAACAAAATTTCTTCTGGTGTTAATTGAATTTGTTCTTGTTGTAGTTTTATTTCTTCAGCCTTTGGTTTTTCAGTAGGTATAACTGCATATTTTTTTATTTGTTCAAGTTGTTGTTCAAGATTTTGTTTCTCTAAAAGTAACTCTTCATATACTTTTTTTGACACTTTTTCTTCTTCAACAGGTTGTGGTATAAATTTATAACTTAACGACACATATTGTGAGTCACCTGTATCAAGTTTACTTGCAGGTGATAAATTATAACCATAAACTAACGAAACCTGTGCTGATTTTATCTCAAACCCTACTAAAAACTTATTATATCCCCTACTTCCATATTCTACTAATATTGTTGGTACAAATTTTATTTTATTTTTAAAAAATAAAAGTTCATATTCTGTTGTGATACCAAAGATATAGTCAATTAATACTGAAAACTCAGTTTTTAATACAGGCATAATATTTAATTTTTTGTATTTGTATTTATATCCAAAGTTGAACTTTAGTGGTAGAACATCAGTTGTATTTATTGCAGTATTTGGCTGGTTTATATTCTCAAACACTAAACTAAAAACATTATTCTCATTTAGAATATATTTTGAAGCTAACCCAAAAGAAAAATATGTGACATAGTTCCTAATTTTAAACAAAGGGTTTTCATTCATATAATAATTTAAACTATATTCTTCTTTCGTATAATTAAATTTTATCCCTAAACTTAAACCAGATAATTTCATAATACCAGTTGATATTTTGTGACCAAAGGAAATAAAAAATGTGTCTTTTATATACCAATCTTTTATACCAAACTGTGTATATCCTAATCCTATCCCACCCTCAAAGATCTTTTTTACAAAACATATATTATTATTAACAAATTTTGTTTCATCAGTCAATTTTGGATACAGCATATTATAAGTTAAACATACTTCAGGCGATTTTATAATATCCAACATTGCAGGGTTTAAAAACACTGCTTCCTGTGGCCTATCTTTTACAACATTATCAAATATAAGTTGGTAATCACTATAAATATACAAGCAATTAAACAAAAATAGTAGTTTTAACAAAATTTTAATTTTTTTCATAAAACTTTAGTGATAATCAAAATTAGTAGTTATCCCGCGCCACGGGCGGGACGGAACCATCTTAATAAGCAACCAATAAACAGTCGTACAACAAATGCGTGTTTCCCATAGCCAACTAATCTAATTGCAAACCTAAAGGTTTGCCCTACAATTTTTTTATTTTTTTCATTTGTAGGGCGAGGCTTCAGCCTTGCATTTATGCAAAACCTAAAGTTTGCCCTACAAACTAAATACAAAACAACAACTTCTACTATATTTTCTTACTTACTACTTTGCAACAATTATTGTTCCAGTAAAAACTTTTTCACCTACTTTAATTTTGTAAATATAAATCCCTTTCGGAACAAGTTTGCCATTATCATATCTCCCGTCCCAAACAAGATTGTTATAGTGTAACTTCATTTTTGCAACATACCGTAAATTAAGATCATATATTTCACCTTCAGGTGTATAAATAGTAGGATTAGTTATTTCAAAGATTATCTCGTTATCTACAGCTTCAGCAGGAGTAAAAATTTTCCCAGGTATCATCTTTATACTAATTTCTGTAACAGGAATAACTAACCGTAAAACATATTCTCCTGTATTTGTTGTGTTAAACGACAGAGTTTTTTTCTGATTATCACTTTGCGAATTTACAAAGATGTATTCAATACCATTATAATAAAAAATGTTTGGTTGTAAATTTTGATTGTTTTTAAATATCTCTTCTTCAACAGGTATTTCAACTGAAACAGGTTGTTTAAACTTATATTGTGGGACAACTTTATCATCTTTTTTCACAACTAAGTTATATTTATTTATAACATTTAACCTTTGTTGTTCAACCTCAGAAACATTTTGTGTACTAATAGAAATTCTGTATCCTAAAGAAAACACTTCTTGGTCAACATCTTTTGGTACTATAATTTTTGCAAACGGTTCTGGTAAGATTCTGCCACCTAAATTATATGATGTAACTACATCAGAAGGTTCACTTTCAACACCGCCTACAGTCACAACTTTTATTAAATAATAATATGTTGAATAATAAATCCCATCTGTCAAAAATGTTATTGTTGAAGGAACAAATTTGTATACATTTTTGTTTTTTACATTTTCTAAAAGTTTGTCATAACTTTCAGCACGGTATATGTTGTAGCCAGAAATATCATCTGCTTGTGAACCATCAGTGTATTTATCAATTTTTTCCCAAAAGATATAAAATTCCCATGGTCGATATATATCAAAATTATATCCTGTTATTTGAGTAGGTTTAGGTATGTTTACCCAGTATACAAAAAAATATCCTGTAGCAACATCGCCTAAAATATTTTCATCATCAACAGGTGTTATTGCGAAATAATAAGTTAAAGCCTGTGGTAAACTTGTCTGTATTTGGTAATAAGTTGTTGATGTTGAAATTTGTTCAATTAATTTGTTATCTTTTAAAGAGTATAACCTTACTTCGTATTTTGATACAAAACTATTAGGTTCTGGATGTATTGCTTGTTTCCATTTTAGCAAGGGTTTACGTTCATATACGACACCAGTTGAAGAAATTATTTCAACAGATGAAGATTTGAAATATGGAATATAGAATTCAGCACGAGAGGTATCTATCCACAATCCGCGTATGTCATAAGCACGAATCTTAAAATAATAGGTTGTATTCATTAAAAGTTTATAGGTAGGCGTATATCTTGTCTCGCCTGCTTGCAAAACAACTGTTGTAGAAACAGCAGTATCAAAATTTTCATCAATTGAAAATGTAAGCTCATATCTGTCAATGTAATCATCTACATCATATGTTTGTTCCCAAATAAAAGTAGGCTTTCTTGTGTTAACAGTCCCTGTTGGTGATAAAACATTAAAACTTTCAGGAGGATTATTATATGTATCAACAAAAAAGTAAAATATTGTAGATTGTTTTTGACCAACAACATTTTCTGCTACTACATACCAAAAATATGTTGTGTTTTCTTTAAGAGTAGAAGTTGTATAGTAAACATATTGTGCTTCAGTATAGCTTTTATATGGTCCTGAAGAAAATTGTATTTGTTCATAAATGAGTGTATCTATAGGCGCTAAATGTAACTTATAGCTTACAGATTTCCACCATTCAGTTTTGTTAGCAGCTGTCCATGAAAGCTCAAATGGTTGACTTACACGAACAAAAGTATAACTTGACCCTGGGGAAACTAAAAATATATCATTTGGTACTTCATTAGATAAATCAACTATAAAACTATATGACGATCTGCTTTTTGTAAAATTACCTTTAGTATCATATGCTTCGACCCACCATTGGTATGCAGCATTTTCCGTAAGAATTGATAAATCTAAAGTATAACTCGTTGTATTACTTCCATAAACTATTATATATGTTGATATACCAACAACATAGTTTGGAATTGATGAGATACAAATTCTATAATATTTAACATAATCTTTCGGGTCAAAATCAGAAGATTCATCCCAAGAGAAGTTTATATGACTTTGAGTAATAACACCTGATGTAATGTGTATATTAAAATCACGAGGTAGTTCTTCAATACTGTTTACCCAGAATGAGTGTATAGTAGAAGTTGTGACACCACTAAAATGGTCTTCTGCAACAACTCGCCAGAAATATTGTCTATTTTCTTCAAACTCCCATGGTGATAAAACTTCAATAACTTGTCCTTTTTGTGACGGATATTTAAATTCGCCAGAAGATTCATAAAAAGTGAAACTGCTATCAGAAGAATATTGTATTGTATAATATACATCATCTCCATCGGGGTCTGCTTCGTTATACCATTTAAATGTTGGTTTTAATACTTGCGCAACATCATCATTTATAGGTGAAGATAAACCAAATTCGTTCGGTGGAAAATTTTCTGTCTTAAAATAAAATGTTGCATACGGTGTTTCATAATTACCATAACTATCATATGCTTTAACATACCAGTAATAAGTAGTTCTGGGACTTAAATCAAATTCTATTAACAAACTTGTTGTAGAAGAATACAATTCAAATTTATAAACAAAATCTGGATAACTACTTATAACTACAACATAACTTGAAATAATAGGGTCGTAGTTGTCAGGATCATAAACTTGTTCCCAATAAAATGTTGGTCTATATGTTTTTACACCTAATGCTGAAGTTATTGTTATAGGTACCCCTGGAGAGACCAAATTAAACTTATAAGGTTTTTGGTTTGAAATAACAAAAATTCCTGTTGAAACAGCAAAACCGTACGGTTTTACATACCAAGGTTGTATTGTTGACGGGTCAACAGCGAAATCCCATTCGTTTCTTCCCCAACAATGCAACTGCCAATAATATGTAACACCAGGCGTAAGTCTCGGAGAAGTAAACATAACTGTTGTACTAGATATAGACGGATCTGGTAACCAAGTATTTATTTTCCACAACGGTGCAGGGAATGTATACCACTCATCTTGTGTTGACGGAACAACAGTAGTAATATTTAAAAAATAATGTTTTAAACTATCAAACGGGTCAGGATCATATGGTAAAGACCATCTAAACTCAATAGGTCCTACAAGTGAAGAAGGGTTTATTACACCGGTTGGTGATAAAACATCGTATCCTGTTGGCGCTTCCGAAGTAAAATCTATAACAAAAGACATTGCTGAAGTAGATGTTGATGGGGAAACAGTTTCTTTATCCTGATGATCTGAATGATGTTTGAACGGATTCCATGGCTCTTCAGATGATGGATCTATATTACTTGTAGAACGTGCTGCTATTCTATAATAGTAAGTCATATTTTCTATAATAGGTAAATCTACACCAGAACCATGTGCAACTCCAGGCGGTGATACAATAATAGAAGTAGAAAAAAATACCGATGGTTTACCTTTTTCATACCTCCAAGGCGGAGCATTTGGATCATAATAAGGTTCAGGAGCGAACGGAGCTGTTGCCGAGCATATAAATACTACATACTCATAAACATATTCATAGTACACATTACCATTATAAACAAAATCTGGATCCAGATCATTAGGATAATTTTGAGAATGTGGGTTAGGCCAACTTAAAATTATAGGTGTACTTTTAACAATATAATAAGTAGTTGAACCTATAATTTTTGTAAATAAAACAGGAGATGAAACAGGTTCTACTTGAAAATCTATAGGTGGTTCTTCTATTTGATCAATATAAAATGAAGCGATTGGTGTTTGAGTTGACTTTTGTGGGAAACCAAATGGTGCGCCTGAATCATATGCTACTACATACCAATATAATCTTTGGTTTTCAAAATCTAAAAGTTGTGATGATTGAGGTTGTGAATCTTGGTTCATTAAAAAATATGATGTTGTTAACAATCCATCAGTAGCAGGTGCTCTAATATATGTTGAAAAATTTATATCGGTAGAAATGAACAATTCGTATCCAACAACAAAATCGCATGCGTCAGTATCAAATGCATCCACCCAGTCAAAAGTTATAGAATATGTTTTTGTATGCCATACAGTCGTTGGTGAAATAAGTGGATTTATTGGAAATTTAGGTGGAGAGTTTTCAGAGTTTATTACAAACTTAAAAACTGCAGTTGTAGATGATAAACTTTCAGAATCGTAAACACTTAATGTCCAATAATATGTTGTATCTTCAGCAAGGTTTGATATAGTAATAGATGAAGTTGTAACACCAAAC
>CAZLOB010000041.1:0-6631 GCA_964561135.1 uncultured Elusimicrobia bacterium
TTTTGATTTCTTCAATTTCGTATTTATCAAGGTTTATCTCGCTCAATTTTTCAATATATTCTTCTTCTATTTCATTTTCTGCCTGTGCAGAGTAAAACTTTATATAAGATTCTCTGTCAAGAATTTTATTTTTATCAAGGAGTTGTAAGAATTTGTTTTGAAAATCAAGCAAGCGCTTAATACTAATTCTAAATGCCTCCACGCTTGATTCTAATCTCTTAAGGAAAAGAATCCTAAGTATTGCGATAACTGATTCATTCCTTCCAAGTGTCATCAGCAACTCTTGAACCTTCTCATCGGGCCAACCTTCTTTTTTTAAGAACTCCTTTATTTGTTCAAAACTTTGAAGCTTATGCTGAAAGATGTCCTTTCTAAATGAATCAATATTGTAACTGGCAAGGTTGAGCGATTCTATTGCGTCCTTACATTCTTCATATATTCCTGAATAAACATTGGTAAGTTTATATTTTACAGTATGAAGTGCTCTTTCTGGGAACTTGATAGGGTTTCCATCAATTACCGCGTTAGGATAGAATTTTCTTATAAATGGTCTGCTTCTACGCACTGCTATCTCCTCAAGTAAATCAAAGAGGGTTTCTTTGTCTCTATCTGCTTTTAAAAAGTAGCCCCATAGGCTATTTATACCGGTTGACTTAAAAAATTCGTCGTTGTCTTTGGTAACAAACCTTATTTGGTTATAAAGGTCAAAAACAGAGTTATTCACAGGAGTGGCAGTAATTAAAATAATTTTTTTATTTTTCCCCTTTATTATCGCCTCAAAAAGATTTTTCCATCTTTTGGTATTTGAATTTCTGAAGTTATGAGATTCATCAATAACTATGATGTCATAATCGGAATACTCGTCAGTATCAAAATCCCTACTTACTTTTTCCTGAGTTAAAACATCAGCTCTTATTCCTAATTCTTTGAGTTTAGGCTCCCAAATTGTTTCCTTGATCTGTGCCGGACAGATAATAAGCGCTTTTTGTCTTAATCTATATGCAAAGTCATCAAGGAGGCGCAAAGCAAGATATGTCTTTCCAAGACCTACGGAATCGGCAAGAATTACTCCACCATATTTTTCTAATGCCTGCAAAGATGATAAATATCCATCTTTCTGGAAATCAGCAAGAACAATCGGTGAGGGCATCTCATCCGTAGGTGGCTCAGTAAGTTTATCTTCAAAGTATGAATAAAGAATCTTCATATACACATCGTACGGGGAATATTGTGAATGAAAACTTGAGATGAGTGAAATTAAATTTTCCTTATAATCTACACATTTATCATTGAAAATTTTTAGAAAATTTGTTTTATGATTTTCTACCACCGTTTCCTGTTTAATCACACTATTATATTCCGTGTTACTTGTTAAACCAGCGTAAGTAAGGTTTGAAGAACCAACAATAGCGATAGAGCCAATTGTAGGGATACCACCTTCAACGATATAAATTTTACCATGGAAAAATCCTTCATTGTAAATTTTTATTTCAACATTTTCATTTTTAAGGAATGAAATAAATTCATCAATTAAATTTTTCGTTTCTTCTTCATCAATTTTTTCCTCTATCTCATCCTGAAGTTTTGTCTCTAATAACTCGGGTGTGATAATACTTTCAGGAGAGATTGCCTTGCCAATTAGGATTTTTACTTCTTTAGCTCTTTTCAATCCGTCCTTTATAAGTTTGAACCCTTCAAGATTGAGGTATGCTGTCGCAATGAACACTCTTGAATCTTCAGAAATAAGATCATTTAAAACATCCGAAAGTTTTATTTCTGAATTGTCTATAATATCAGGGACCTGTTCAAATTTCCTCATGACTTACTTTTCCCATTGTTTCATAGTAAAGTTGTATTAGCCCCATATATTCTCTAACTGAACTTATGTTTTTAATGTTACACCTTTTCATCATACTCTTTATAACTGAATTAGGCGAAAGAGGTTTATGATATTCGTAAAGATTTTCAAGAAATTTTTTTAACTTTTCATTTTGTTCATTTTCATAAATCACCAAGAAAAAAGGAAGAATGACATTAAAAAACATATCGGTTCTCCTATGTTCTCCAATTCCTGAGAAACTCATTATTTTCTTTACTGCTCTGTTAGCAATTCTTTGATTCAATTTGAAATCGTTCCCCCAACCATCAAAATAGTTTTCTTCTATCCTTGATTTAAAGAAGTTAAATATACCATCTTTTGCAACTGTCGCAGAAAGCAAATGAGATATCTGCTTTATCCTATTTTGAGGTTGATTTGGAGGTCTTACTCCTCTTAAATTCCACACATTTTTGTCCATCTTTAATGAGAAATCAAAATTTTCTAACTTCCCATTCGCATCTATAAATCCCGCTCTATGAAGAAGGATAAGTTCAATCGCTATCTTATCATTAAGCTTTCTTATCTCAGAGTAAGGAGTGATGATGGCGAGTTCTAAAAATTGGGCTTTATTATTTTTATATCCCAATGAAAGCATAATTTCACGATAAAGCGCCTCATCAGGTAAGGCAATTTTTAATAAATTTGCCATACGTATCTTCTTAAGTTCTAACCTCCTGATAGCTAATTCTGTTAACTGTTTCTCTATATTTTGCAATTCCTTTACCATTTTTCAATTTTATCTTTTTTCATCAGACATTCCTACTGATTGCTCTCTACAAATCACATACAAATAAGCAACACAGAATTTTCTTCTCATTTCTAATAAATTTTTGATTGTTTTTCAATAATAAATCAAAACATAAAGTATTTTTTATCTCCTTTCTTTCAAACTTTTTCTACTCTTAAAATAGTTTGAATTATTAAAACTTCAAGCAAGAATGCAGAATAAACCAAAGCTCAGCACAATCAGTCTTAAACTGGAACACAAAGCACTTCCTTCTATGCAATCTATTCTAAAATCATCAAGGAAACGGTTCCTTTAATCTTGACCACTTTTCATCAAATTTTCCTCTCTTATTTTCTTTTCTTAGCTAATATTATCACATATATCTGTTTTATCATCTACTTTTTTGGATTAAGACAAACCAATACAACATTTTCTACTATTTTTTTTCATATCTTTCAATAATCTTCTGTGCTTCTTTTTCTGCTTTTTGAAGTGCAGTATTTACTGGTAGTTTACCAGCGAGGGCTGCGTTTATATATTGCTGCATAACTTCTGAAATCTGTGTGTAATAAGGTAGATTGGGACGAGGTTGTGAATTTTCAAATACAGGCCTTAAATACGCAAAGTGTGGTAACTTTCTAAGTAGCTCTTTATCTTCATAGACATCTTTTCTTGCAGGATTCCAGCCAAGTTCAATTGCAAGTTTCTTTTGAGTGTCATATGAAGTTACAAACTTGATAAACTCAAAGCTTTGTTGTTTTCTGTTAGAATATTTTGAAATTCCTATATGCCAACCACCGAGAGTTGAGACACTTCTACCTGATGGAAAATGTGGCAGTGGTGCAATACCAACTTTATTTCTTACATTTGAATCTTTGTTTTGGTGCAACGCCCATGCATAAGGCCAGTTTCGTTCAAACAGTGCATTTCCTTGCTGAAAAAAAATTCTTACTTCTTCTTCTCTCATCTCTGTAAATGTATTTGATGGAGAAACTTTATATTTATGTATTAAATCGTACATAAATTGTAGTGCCTGTCTGTTTTCTGGAGTGTCAAGGAATATCTTATTATCAGTAATAGTAATCCCACCACGATTTGAACCTGCAAATTCTAAAAAATTACAAATTAACCCTTCATATTGTGCACCTTGCCAAACAAAACCATAAAAGTTTGGATTAGATTTTCTTTCATTTTCTTGAATTTTAAGTGAATAATCTAGTAATTCTTCCCATGTCTGTGGTGATTTATCATATCCATATTTTTTAAGTAAATCTTTTCTATAATACAAAAGCCCACCGTCAACATAAACAGGTAATGCTATTAGCTCACCATTGTATTTATCTGCTAAATTTACTACTTTACTAAAGAATACCTCAAGGTTTAAGTTATCCTCTTTGACATAACTATCAAGCGGTTCTAACCAACCTGACGCTGCAAATTGTGCAATCCAAGCAACATCCATAAGAAAAACATCTGGGTCTTTCTTCTTTGATCTCAAAGGTACAACGAGTCCCTGTCTTCTTTGGTCAGTATCTGTTGGTTGTCGTAAAATCTTTACTTTTATACCTGATTGTAACTCAAATCGAGCAACAAGTTTTTCCCAGAAGTCAATTTCGTTTGGTGCACCACCTACTGAAAAACAAATAATGTTTTTCTCTTCTCTTGCACAACTCAAAATGAAAAATACAAAGCATAATAGAATCAAAATGATACATAGTAATGATGTTTGTTGCCATTGCCTAACTTTCATATTTGACATTGATCTCGCCTGCCTTTTCTAATGCTATTTTCGTAAGTATCGGTCCTATAATTTCATAAATCACAGTTGTAACTATAATAGTAGAGAGTATAAAGGTGCCTATTTGTGGAAATTGTTCTTTTGCGATAAGTGCTAATCCTAATGCAACACCGGCCTGTGGTGCTAATCCTAGCCCAAGATATTTTTTTAATTTTTCTTCAGCAGAAATTATTACTCCTGTAAGATATGCACCCAACATTTTACCTATCAATCTAGAGACCACATATATTGTTGCAAGTATACCTAGATTCCTAACTGAGGTAATCTCAAGTGATGCACCTGCTAATACAAAAAATAATAGATACAGTGGTGAATCTATAGTTTTTATTGTATCAAAAAATCTAAATGATGTTTTATCAATATTTGCTACCACAGTACCCAAAAACATATTAGATAACAACACAGAAAAACCAAATAAAATACTTATACCTGTATTGAGAAATATTATACCCAATGTATAAATTAAAAATTCAGCAGATGTTTTAGTAAAACCTGAAAAAAAAGACAATAAATAGCCACAAAATAATCCCAAAAACATACTACCAAATATCTCGTAGAAAGCATGAACAACCGAAGAAACTAAAAGAGTTGTATTTAGAGTGTGAAATTTTTCTATACTTTTTGCAACAGCAAAAAGAACTGCAAACAATATAAGTCCCCAAGCATCATCTATCGCTACAATACCTAAAAGTGTATTTGTAAATTTCCCTCTTGCACGATATTCTCTTACTATCATAACAGTAGCAGCAGGCGCAGTTGCAGCACTTATAGCACCTAAAACTAACGCTATATGAAATGGTAGTTTTGTCAACAGCCATGTAACTACTGTAACAAGTGCCACAGTACCCATTACTTCTCCAACAGAGAGACACAATATTTCTTTACCAATTTTTTTAAAATTTTCAAAGATAAAATTTTGCCCTAAAGAGAACGCAACAATACTTAACACTATATTAGATACAAACCCAGCTGAATTTAACACTTCTTTAGAAACAATATTTAACACATAAGGACCTATTATTATACCTAACAGAATATATCCCGTTACTGATGGTAATTTAAGTTTATTTACTACTTTTGCACCAAGAAGCCCCGAAAGAAAAATTAATCCTAAAGAAAGAATGGAATTCATATTATATTATTTTATTCTGCCGAAAGACAGCTAAAATGATATCAAAAATCCCCACTATACCAGCAAGCCTCCCTTCTTTATCAACTACTGGCAATTCATCTTTTTGATACATTTTCATGTCTTTATATGCTTCTTCAATTGTAGCATCCTCATGTAAATAAAAATATTTAGTATCCATAATATCATCTACTAAAATCAAACTTCCAGCGCCTTCATCAAGTTGAATATTGAATATATCTTCTTCCTCCTCTTCATAAAATGCAATTGCTTTTGATATATGAGGTTTTACTACACTAAATACATCAATTATGTTCCGCAGATAAACCATACCTATCAGTTTTCTCTCCTCATCTATCACAGGAACAACAGGAAATTTATGAAAACTTGCAAATTTAGTTAACAATTCTCTTAAAGTCGTAGATCTTGTGACTGTTATAACATTTTTATTCATAATTTCTTTTACTTGCATAGTTATTTCCCTGTTTTTTTCCACGAAGTATAACTGCAAAGTTTTAGTTTAGTATATCTTTATATATTTCATTTTTTCCGCTATTACACATTTTTTTCTCTATATTTTATTCAAATACAATGTTTGTGTCGGGTAGGCAAATTCGATCCCTCGTTTTTCAAACTCTTCTTTTATTCTAAAATTTATCTGTTGCTGTATATCCATATATTTATTGTAGTCACTGCCTACAACATAATAAACTATCTCAAAAATAAGACTAAAATCTCCATAAGAAAAAAAGTGTGCACGGTCAAAGATTGTGTCAGGTATACTTTTTATAATATTTTCAATTATTCTGGGAATTTCCTTTAATTTCTCTAACGGTGTTTGATAGACAACTCCGATATGGAAAACTACACGACGCTTTTGCATCCTTTTATAATTACGAATACGAGAGTTTGTAAGGTCTGTATTAGAAAATACTAACTGTTCTCCACCTAAACTACGAATTCGTGTAGTTTTAACACCAATATACTCAACTGTTCCCATATACTCACCAACAATTATAAAATCGCCAACTTCAAATGGACGATCTAAAAGTATAACAAAATAGTTAAACAGATCACCTAAAATTGTTTGTGAAGCTA
>CAZLOB010000042.1:0-3062 GCA_964561135.1 uncultured Elusimicrobia bacterium
CATAATTACACATAATTACAACTTTAAAAATTTAAAAATTTTGTCAGAACTTGAAAAATTTGTTCCGTCGGAATAAAGTCAAAAATATAGCATTTTCACGCATTATTTAGGTAAAGCCTTGCCCTACAAATATAAACAATATTAAATTTGTAGGGCAAACCTTTAGGTTTGCATGAAATACATTTATGCGCGGTTAAAGCCATGCCCTACAGTTTTTTAACTTTTTGATTTTTCTTTCAAATATATTTCTTTAATTTTCATCTCTTTCTTGTATACTTTACACATATCATAAACTGTTAAAAGTACAACACAAACACCATACAACGCTTCCATTTCAAAACCTGTCCTGTCAAAACCTTCAACCTCACAAGTTACTTTTATTTTATCTTTACCTATTTCAAAACTTATTTTCGCTTTTGTAATTTTTACAGGATGACAATGTGGGATAACATAAGGAGTATTTTTTATTGCTAACAAGCAAGCACTTTCTGCAAAACTTAACACATCGCCCTTTGGCACTTTTTTGTTTTTTATATCAGTTATTATTTGTGGATCAAGATTTATAACACCACAAGCAACTGCTTTTCTTTTTGTAATTTTTTTATTACTTATATCAATCATTGTTTTATAATCTATGAAACGTATGATGCAATATTACAAGGCTGAAGCCTTGCCTTACGAGTAAAAAATAATAATCATTGTAGTGCAAACCTTTAGGTTTGCATAAAGTAAATAAGCAAGGCTAAAGCCTTGCCATACAAAAACATCTATCGTAGGGCAAACCTTTAGGTTTGCATAAAATAAATAAGCAAGGCTAAAGGCTTGCCATACATTTTTTTATATTTACAAAGCTAAAGCTTTGCCCTACGTATTTTTTATATAAATACCTATGATTTCAAAATTAAAACCCAGTATACACATTATATCTTTTTCCTCTTGCAAAACCTACTAGTACAATTTTAAACTTTTCTGCAACTTCAATAGCTAAAGATGTAGGCGATGAATAAGAAATAATTGCTGAAAATTTTGCTCTTTTAGATTTAAACACTATCTCTGAAGATATTCTTCCTGAAGTCAACAAAATTTTCCCTTCAGTATTAAAATTATTCAGAATTGCTTTACCTATAACTTTATCTACAGCATTATGTCTTCCTACATCTTCACTATAAAAATATATATCTTCTTTTTCATCACACAGAGCAGCTGAATGTGTTCCTCCTGTTTTTTTATAAACTTCGCCCATATTTTGAAATTTTTGCATTATTTTAGTTATATCAAATTTCTCAATATCTATATAATTTTTATTACTACTCACAAGATCATCAATACTAAAAAAAGATGAAAAACAAGATGTACCAATAACAGTAGTCGGCAAAGAAATATCTTTTTTTGTCTCAATATAACAATTTGAGGACAATATTTTTAACTCCTTAATTTCTTGTGGTTGGTCAATGTATCCATTAGAAAAAAAGAAACCATATATTAATGCTTCTATTTCATAAGGTAAACACATAATTCTAAAAATTAGTTTTCCATTTAAATAAACATTTATTTGTTTTTCAACAACAACTGGATCAAAAATTTTTTCTTTTTTATCTCCTTTATACCTTATTATTTGCTTTTCTTTATACATTATTTTGTAAGAATTTCAACAACAACTTTTTGTCCTTTATTTAATTTTTGTCCTTTTTTAAGAAATAGAATTGCGTTTGAATACAACACTGACGAAAGCACACCTGATTTTTGTGACTTATACGGTGTTATATAAACTTCACCATTCTCAACTTCAGCAATAACTCTTAAAAACTCGTCTCTGTCAGATTTATTTTCAACATCTTCTTTTAAAACACCGCTGAATTTGAAATTTTCTGGAAAGTCTCTACCAGTCATTTTATATATTGCAACTTTGACAAGATTTTCAAAATTTATGTATGATGAAACAGGATATCCTGGAAGACCAAAAACAACAGTTTTATTTTTTTTACCAAAAAATGTTGGTTTACCAGGCTTTATTGCAATTTTATGAAATATAAGCTTAACTTTGTTTTTTAATAACACATCAACAACAATATCATACTTACCCTCACTTACACCACCTGAGATAACAAATATATCATACTTTAAACCTTTTTTTATAAACTTATCAAGAATTTTTGGCTCATCTTTTGCAATACCTAACATATAAGGTTTACAACTATATTTTTTTGCTAATGCATAAATAGAATAAGAGTTAGCGTCGTATATTTCAGACTCTTTAATTTTTTGACCAACTTTTTTTAATTCATCGCCAGTGGCAAGTATTGCAACCTTTGGCTGTTTATAAACAACAATTTTTTCTTTTCCAAGATAAGCAAGCATAGAAAATACTGCTGAATCTATAAATGTAGCCTTCTTTATTACAATATCACCTTTTTTAATATCCTCACCTTTTTTTGAGATGTTTTCTTTAATTTTTACAGGTCTTCTTATCATTATATATTTTTTACCATTCTTTACAACTTCTTCAACATCTTCAAGTTTTACTACAGCATCACAATTTTTTGGTATTTTTGCACCTGTCATTATTAAAAAAGTCTTACCTTTTTCTACAACCAGATTCCTCACATCATCGCCTGCTTTTATTTCTCTGACAATTTCTAAAAACACAGGATTATCCTCAGAGGCTGAAATAGTATCTTCAGAGATTATAGCGAAACCGTCCATTGCAGACCTATCAAACTGTGGCAAGTCAAAATCTGAAATTATATCTTCTGCAAGAACTCTGCCTAAGGAATCAATAATATTAATTTTTTCTTTTCCTAAAACAGGCGTGTTTTCCCATACCAACTTTTTTGCTTCTTCAATTGAAATCATCTTTAAAACTCCTTTACATAAAATAGTAACCACAGAGAAATTTTCTTATTTTTGGCAGAGCAAGCTCTGTAACTACAATATGCTACGAACTATTAACTATTGACTATTAACTAATTCCGGCGTAATAAACCATTCAATACTAAAAATTTTATCTTCTTTTTTAATACACACAACAGAAGCCATTTTAAAACTTACTATCTTCTTTGTTT
>CAZLOB010000043.1:0-21625 GCA_964561135.1 uncultured Elusimicrobia bacterium
TTATTTTTAAACCTACAAATCCTGTATATGCTGATTTATGTTTAAAACATGCAAAAGAATTGTTCAACTTTGCAGAAACATATCGTGGTTTTGCACCTCCTGTAGCATTTTATGACAGTAGTTCTTATTTGGATGATTTAACCTGGGCTGCAGTTTGGCTTTATATAGCTACAGGAGAAAGAGAGTATTTAGATAAAGCTGAAACTTTTATAAACGATCCTAATTTTTCCCTTACAGGACATCATACTCATTGTTGGGATGATGTAAGATACGGTGCTGTTTTAAAACTTGCAGAGCTTACTGGTAAAGCAAAATATATTAACGCTGTTGAGTTTAATTTAGATTGGTGGATGCCTGACGGTGGTGTACCATATACCCCTGGTGGTCTTGCGTCATTTGATGGTTGGGGTAATTTAAGATATGTTTGTGCAGCAGCGTTTTTAGCTTTTAAGTGGTCAGATACAAATTTGTGTACTCCTGAAAAAAAAGAAAAATATCGTAATTTTGCTGAAAGTCAAATTAATTATATTTTGGGTGACAATCCAAACAACATGAGTTATATTGTAGGTTTTAGTTCAAATTATCCAAAACATCCACACCATAGAACTGCACATTGTTCTTGGTTGAGTATGATAGATGTTCCTGCTGAACATACTCATATAGCATACGGATTATTAGTTGGAGGTCCTTCTGGTAGTGACGCATATAGTGATGATGTGACAAGATATCATGAAACAGAAGGTGGTATAGATTATAACGCAGCGTTAGTAGGATGTTTAGCAAGAATGTATTTAGATTATGGAGGCGACCCTATTGAAGGTTTCCCAAGGCCGTCTGATTTTACTCCGCCTGAACAAAGAAGGTTAGAATATTTTGTTCGTGCATGGATTGATTTTGAAAGTGATAACGCTACTGATATTATTATAAAAATAAACAATAGATCAGCATGGCCTCCTACAGTAAAAGATAAACTTTCTTGTAGATACTTTTTTGATTTATCAGAACTTTTTGACCAAGGTTTCTCAACAGCTGATGTAAGTGTAGAATTGGTAAGTGATAGTGGTGCAAAAGTTTCAGAACTCAAACATTGGTGGGGCAATGTTTACTTTGTAAAAATAGATTTTAGTGGTATTTTAATTTTTCCAGGCAGATGGGCTGATAGCGAAAAAACTGTAAGATTAAAATTACGATATCCTTCAGGAAAATGGAATAACAGAAACGACTTTTCTTTCACAGGTCTTACACCAGTTGATAGTTCTGCATGGGATGCAAGATTGTTTACAGCAGCAACAAAGTATATCCCTGTGTTTGATGATGATATACTCCTTTGGGGCGAAATTCCTGAACGTCCTTCTGATACACTACCTCCTTCAGTACCAAAAAATTTTAAAGCAGTTGCTGTAAGTCCAAATCAGATAAATTTATCCTGGGATAAAAACGAAGAAGATGTTGATGTAAGTTGTTATAGAATTTATCGCGATGTGGTAAGTAATGTTGAAATAAGTTCAAGAACTTTTGTTGCAGAAATAAAAACAAGGGAATTTAAAGACAAAAATTTAAAAAGTGGAACAACTTATTATTATGCATTAGTAGCAGTAGATTATAACGGTAATGTATCACAACCTGCTATGGCTTATGCTGTTACTTTGAAAGGTCCTTCTGCACCAAAGAATCTTGTTGTTTTATCTGCTTCAGCAACAAAAATAGAACTTGATTGGCAGGATAATACTGAACCAAATGTTGTTAAATATCGTATTTATAGAAGTACGAATCCAAATGTGTCAGTGGTTTCGTCTAATTTAATTGCTGAAGTTATAAGAGAGAGTAAATATGTGGATACAAATTTAACAGCAAAAATAACTTATTATTATGTTGTAACTGCTGTTGATGAAGAAGGATATGAATCAGACCCGTCAAACGAAGTTGCTGCATATGCGCAAATATTAGATACTACACCGCCTGAACCACCAACTGGATTAACATTTAAATCTGTAAGTCTAACAGAAATTTTTGTTGATTGGGATGATAACAAAGAACCGGATATTAGTCATTATGAAGTTTACAGAAGTACCATAAGCGGATTTGTACCAAATGAAGAAACTTATGTTGCTAGAACAAGCACAAGTTGTTATTCAGACAAAAACTTACAAATGAATACTCGGTATTATTATAGAATTATAGCTGTGGATACAAGTGGGAATAGGTCAGAACCATCAGAAGAACTTTGTAGTTGGCCTATGTTTGAATTTGAAGTTCATTACAGAAATGCAGATGTAAACAATGATCCAGAATGGATAAAACCATTTTTGAAAGTTATTAACAACTCTGGCGAACAAACTTCTCTTGAACGATTAAAGATCAGATATTGGTTTACAAAAGATGATGTTGTAGTTGATCCTACTAAAGTGATTCTTTATACTTGTCAGTTGGAAAATCCGTATACAGGTTCGTTACATCAATATACAAAATTTAGTTTTCATGATTACGGTCCTGTTACAGGTGCTGATTGTTATTTTGAGATAAGCTTTTCTTCAGGAGCACCAAGTATAAGAGGTGCAGGACAATATGCATTAATAGAAGTTGGAATAGTTAGCGATTTTACTGGTAGTCAAGTTTTTGACGAAACTAATGATTATTCTTGTGGTCCTCAATCAACTTATACGTTTATCCCTTGGCAAAAAATAACTTTATATAAAGATGATATTCTTATTTGGGGGATAGAACCAGGGGCACCAATAGTAAGTTTTTATTGGAAACCAGTTTATCCAAAAGTTGGCCAAACTATACAATTTTTTGATAACTCTACTGATTCTAATGGTACTATAGTAGAATGGTTATGGGATTTTGGTGATGGAGCTACTTCTACTGAAAAAAATCCAACTCATGTGTATCAAGAAGTAGGTTTTTACAATGTAAAACTTGTTGTTACTGACAATGATGGACAAAAAAGTGAAAAAATTCTTACTTTAAGAGTATCAGCAGAATCTGATGAACCTCCTATGTGCGAAATTTTGTTTCCTGAAAATAATGATGTGGTATCAAATATAGTAACAATTTCAGGTACTGCGACTGATGATTATGGTATTTCAAGAGTAGAATTATATATTGATGATGTTTTATTTATAACTTTATCTTTTATTGTAGGTTCAGCAAGCGATGATATAAAACTACGAGTAGATAATTATTCAGAAAATGTTGTTTTTCTATCAACATCGCCATATTATATGTTCTTATGGGATGTAAAAAATTTTGTAAGTGGTACACATGTGATAAAAATGGTAGTATATGATACTATTGGACAAGTTGCTTATGATCAAAAAATAGTCTTAAAAGATGACCCACCAAATTGTAAAATATTATCTCCGCCAAAAGATGCATCTGTGTCAAAAATCGTTACAATTTCTGGTACTGCAACTGACGATTTTGGTATAACAAAAGTAGAGTTTTATATAAATGACAAGTTTTTGATAGATTTTTCATCACCACCATACATATTTTTATGGCACACAAAAAATGTTTTTAATGGTGAATACACGATAAAAATGAAAGTTTATGATACATCTAATCAAATTTGTATAGATTCAATTACTATTATTGTAGAAAACATTGTTAGAAAAAAAGAATTGTTGTCGTTAAATAACGATGGTATAAATGATGAGATAATTTTTGCAGAAGATGATATTGAAAAAGTTGAGATTTTTAATATAAAAGGAAAACTTGTAAGAACAATAAATAATTTTCCATCTGTCTTTGATGGTAAAGACGATTCTGGCAGAGCACTACCTATAGGTGTTTATATTTATAAAATCGACAAAAGAAAAACAAATAAAGTTGGAGTAATAACTATTCTTAGGTAAACAAACAGATACTGTTGGAAAGGAGGAAAAGAGTTTTATATGAAGAAGTTAAATTATGTATTTTTAAGTTTAATACTTGTGGTGTATTTTTTAGATGCAGCAGGTATTCCTGGAGCGCCTGTTATAAGGTTAAATCAAGCTGGATATTTACCTGAAGATAATTACAAAACAGCTGTTGTAGCTGGGTTATCTGGTAGTTTTGAAGTCAGAGATTATGACACTGACGAAGTAGTGTACACTGGAAATCTTACACAACTTGGTACAGATCCTGGTACTGGAGAAACTTTATACCTTGCAGATTTTTCAGATCTAACTCGTGAAGGTGTATACTATATAAAAGTTGGTAGCGAAAGTTCTTATAAGTTTGAAATTAAAAAAGATCTATACAACAAAGTTTTATATTATGTGTTAAGAGTATACGGAGCAAACAGATGTGGTCCTTATGATTCTTGGATTCATCAACCATGTCATACTAAAGATGGTGTAATAAGAGGTCAAGGTAAAGATGGATCGCTTGCAGGTGGTTGGCATGATTGTGGTGACCATGTAAAGTTTGGTCATACAGTATTTTATGCAGCATGCGCGTTGTTGTTTGCATATAATGCTTGGCCTGATAGGTTTGGGGATGTATATGGTATGAGTTATGACGGAACATATTATAACCCAAAACCTGATGGTATACCTGATGTGTTGAATGAAGTAAAAGTAGTAACAGATTATATGTTAAATTTATATAATGCTTCAGTAGAAGACGGGCTTATACAACAAAATAAATTGTATTACCAAGTAGGTGATGGTGATGATGATCATACTTGGTGGCACAAACCTGAATATCAGGATGACTTTCCACAATCTCGCGGTGGCCAACCAAGAGAAGCTTGGTCAGATATAGGAGCAGATTTAGCTGGTAGATTTGCAGCAGCATTAGCAATGATGGCTACTGCATACTACAAGTTTGATATAGAATATGCGAACAGATGTTTAGAAGCAGCGAAGAATGTTTACAATATAGGAAAAAATGTTTATGGCCTTAGTGGGAGAAATAGCGGAGGGAAAGGTTATTATCAACCTGATAACAGAGCAGATGATGACATGGCATTAGCTGCTGTTGAATTGTATAAAGCTACAGGAGATCCGTATTATCTTCAAGAAGCGCAGTATTGGATGGCAATAGAAAATAAATGGCAGTTCTGTTCTTATTATGTTTTGAGTTTTCCAAATGTTTTTGCTTTTGTTCTATACGATTACTATCCTTATGCATCAACTGTAGATAATGCACCATCTGAAGTTGATACAAAAATTGTTACAAAAGATGAATGTTTAGAATGGTTAGAACGCGATGTGTTTCAGTCAGCACCAGAGCCTGATATATATGGTAGGAAATGGGATTATGGTTGGGGTACATGTAGATATATGATGGGTGTTGCAGCAACTGCGTGTATGGCTTATGATTTGTCATTAAAAAGAGGACAACCTAATGCAAATTCGTTAAAAGTTGCAAAAGATCAAACAAACTGGGTTTTTGGAAGAAACCAGTTTGGTATGAGTTTTATTATTGGCAACCAGCAAGATGGTTGGCTGACAAGATATCCTCAACATCCTCATCATAGAGCTGCAAATCCTGACGGAGAAAACGTGCCTGAACTACCGCCGTATCCCGCTACAGAACTTACTGGTGCTACAATTGGCGGACCAAAAGCACATACAGACTTTTCTGACAGATGGGATGATTATGTTGCAACAGAGACAGGGGTTGATTATTGGGCAGGGACTTTGATTACAGCTGCATATTTTGCAAAACCTGTTTCAGAAATTACAGACACTCCACCATCAGTAATGTTTTCTACCCCAACTAATAATTCTTTTATTTCTGGAATGGTTACTATAAAAATTTTAGCTTCAGATGATAAAGGTGTTTCAAAAATTGAATTATGGATTGGTAATCAAAAAATAACAGAAGTTTTAAACCAAACAATTCTTACTTACCAATGGAACACTAATGATTATCCTAATGATTCATATCAACTTAAGGCTGTTGCATACGATACTTCAAACCAAACTTCAGAAAAACAAATAACAGTTACAGTAAATAATACTACTGGAGGAGGTGGTGACGGTGGTGGTGGGGGTGATCAACCGCCACAACAGACTGATAATCCGCCAGAGGTAACATTTAATCTTGTTTCAGGGTCGACTGTTTCTGGTACAGTTGAGGTGGTTGTAAATGTTAGTGATGATGTGGGTATAAGTAGTGTATTGTTTTATATTAATGAACAGCTTATTGGCAGTTATACTTCTTCGTTTAGTTATTATCTTGATACTAAACAATATCCAAATGGACCACTTAGTTTAAAAGTTATAGCGTATGATAGTTTAAATCAGTCAACAACGCAACAGGTTTTGATATATGTTAACAATGTTGTTGGGGATGAGCCGCCACAGGTACAGATTTTATCTCCGCAGGATAACGATGTTGTTTCAGGTGTTATATCTATAAACTACACTTATAGTGATGATAAACAAGCAATAAAACTTGAGCTTTATATAAACGATACTCATATTACAGATCTTCTTTTAGGTTCAACATATTATGAATTGAATACAAACGTATTTTCTGATGGAGATTATTTTTTAAAGATTGTTGCGTATGATGATGCTAATCAAGTAGGTATTAGTACAGTGTTTATTAAAATAAAAAACAATCAGCTGCCAACGAATATACAAAAAGAAGAAAAGAAACATTTTATTTTAGTATCTTCTGTGGGTTCGCCGAATAGTGAAATAGATATGGAACTTTATTTTACTGGCATAAAATTAGTAGAAATTTTTAATAGTTCAGGTAAGTTGATAAAGAAAATAACTTCAAGTCCTTACAAAATAACTTATAGTTTGATAAACAAATCTGGATTATACTTATGCAGGATATCAGATACTTCAGGCAAAGTTTATTATTGTACAATAACTTGTATTAAATAATAGCATAATTTGGAAAATTTTCCTTTCTGTTGATATCTGTGTAGTTAATTTTATAAATTAATAAGCAGTATTTTTAATGATTTAAACTTAGTCTTTATGTTTCAAAGTTATGCATGAATATTCATTAGCTAGAAATTTAGCATATATTATATTTGATGAAATAAATAAAAGGAAGCCTAATAAGGTTAACAAAATAGTACTTGTTGTTGGTAAAGCATCTAATGTAGATAAGGAGTTTCTAGAACATTCGTTTAAAGAACATATATTTAAAGGTACAATTTGTGAAAATGCAGAGTTAGAATTTATTCTTGAAGAGCCAAAGATAAAGTGTAAAATATGTGGTAAAGAATACGAAATGTGTGTTGAAAAATGTAGTTGTGGCAACTACGATTTTGATATTGTTGCTGGCAATGAAGTATATGTTAGAGAAATAGAGATTGAATAACTTTTGTTCTTATGATATCAAAAAGAATTGAAGTTTATGGTAGAGTACAGTCAGTAGGGTTTAGACCTTTCGTTTATAATCTTGCCAAAAAATTTAATATAAAAGGATATGTAAAAAATAAAACTTCATATGTAGAGATTGTGGTAAATGGTGAGTTAGAAAATGTTGAGTGTTTTTTAGAAGAATTAAGATCACCACCATATCCTGCAAAAATTAGTAAGATTGTTGTTGAAAATTTTGATGTTGATTTTAGCGATTTTTTTATTTTTGAAAGCGAGGAGTCATCAGCATATTTTTTATACATTCCTGCTGAAATAAAAACTTGTCAAAAATGTTTAAACGAACTTTTTGACCCACATGATAGAAGATATCTTTATCCATTTATAAACTGCACGCATTGTGGGCCAAGGTTTACAATTATAAAAAATCTTCCATATGACAGAGTTAATACAACAATGGATGTTTTTACAATGTGTCAAAAATGTCAATCTGAATATGAAGATCCTAATAATAGAAGGTTTCATGCACAACCAAACTCGTGTTATGAATGTGGCCCAAATATTAAACTTCTAAATAATAAGCTTAAGATACTATTTGATAAAGCAAAAAATTTTTTAGATGTTGAAAAAATTTTAGAGTTTGTTGTTAAAGAAATTTTAGCAGGCAAAATCTTTGCAATAAAATCCTATGGCGGTTACCATTTAGTTTGTGATGCAACAAACGATGAGTCTGTTTTAAGAGTAAGAAAAAGTAAATATCGTGAGTACAAACCTTTTGCGATGATGGCTGATGAAATAGAAACGATTAGAAAATATTGTTATGTTTCTTTAGATGAAGAAGAAATTTTAAATTCAGCCCAAGCTCCTATCGTCCTGTTGATTAAAAAAAATGAAAGTGAAATCTCAAAATATGTCGCTTTAGGGAGCAATTACTATGGTTTTATGTTACCATATACACCATTACAGTTTTTAATTTTTTATTTCCTTAAAAAATATAAAAATATTCCTTTGATAATGACAAGTGGTAATCTTTCTGATGAACCACAAGTTTATAAAGATTTAGATGCTTATAATAAACTTTTAAATATTGTTGATTATTTTTTAGTTTATGATAGAGAAATAAACATTCGTTGTGATGATTCTGTGTTAAGAGTTTACAACAAAGACATATTTTTTATCCGTAGGTCAAGAGGGTATGCACCTGAACCCGTTTTTGTAAATTACGAATATAAAACCAACAAATTATGTTTTGGCACTGATTTAAAAAATACATTTTGTTTAGCAAAAAATAATTATTTAATTTTATCTCATCATATTGGAGATCTTGATAATTTTGAAGCGATTGATTCTTTTAAAAAATCAATTGATTATTATTTAAAAACATTTAAGTTTGATCCAGAAGTTGTTGTATGTGATTTACATCCAAGATATTTTTCGTCAAAAATAGCAGAAGAGTTTGCTAATAATCATAATCTTAAACTTATAAAAATACAACATCATTATGCTCATATGTTAAGCTGTATGTTGGATAACAACATGTTTGAAAAATGTATTGGCATTATTTTTGATGGGACAGGATATGGTATAGATGGTAAAATCTGGGGAGGGGAGTTTTTAGTTGGTGATATAAATTCTTTTATTCGTAAAGGACATTTTGAGTATATTAATCTTGTTGGTGGTGATACTGGGATAAAACAACCTTATAGACCAGCCTTCGGTTTTTTATTCGAAGAATACAAGGATAAAAATTTGTTGAAAAAATTTTATGATAAAATATGTACCATTGATGAAATACCAAGTTTTGATGATCTATATGATGCAACAAGGTTTTTAATTGAACAAAAAATCAATGTTTATGAAGTTTGTGGTGTAGGAAGAATATTTGACATAGTTGGTGTTTTTTGTGGAGTTGGGTTATACAATCATTATGAAGGATATATCCCGAGTTTATGTGAGTTTTTTGCAACAAAAAAGTTTGATAAAATAAAAAACAAAAATTTGTTGTATAATTATAAAATAATAAAAAACGAAAATGGAATGTATATTATTTCTACACGAAGATTACTTAAAGAAATTTTTGAAGATGTTATGTTTAATTGTGCTTTAAAAGAAGAAGTCTTAGCAAAATTTCATCTTAGTTTGATATATGCAACAGTAGATGTTGTATTGAAAATTAGAGATGAATTAAATATAAATAAAGTTATAATCTCAGGCGGTGTTTTTCAAAACAAAATTTTTTTTGAGACATTGATAGAAATGTTGGAAAAAAAAGGTTTTGAAGTTTATTATCACAAAAATTTTCCTACAAACGACGCTGGTATCTCAGCAGGACAGTCACTAGCAGTAAGTGTGAATAAAATACTTAAACAAACAACCTAACAAAAATGGTACAAATAAAAGAATTTCGGCCGTTGATATATAACTTAGAAAAACTTAATAAGTTGAAGATAGATTTTAAAGATGTTGTCTGTCCACCATATGATATTATCTCGCCACAACAACATAGGGTACTTTTAAGAAAAAAATATAATTTTGTAAATATTGAGTTACCAAAAGGACCAACTAACAAAAAATATACAAATGCAAAACGAACTTTATCTTCTTGGAAAAGGAACAAAATTATAGTTAAAGAAGATATACCAGCAGTATATGTCTATCAACAGGTTTTTGATTATCCAAAAAATTCAGGCAAGTTTTATACAAGGTATGGGATCTTTTGTTTGATCAAAGCAGATCCCGAATATAAAACTATCCTTCCTCACGAGTTGACTAAACCTAAACCACTTGAAGATAGAACAAAGCTTATAAATACAATCGGTATACAAACTTCACCACCATTTTTTATTGTTGAAGATGAGAAAAAAGAGTTTTATGAATTATTAAAAAGTTTAGCTAAAGAAAAATACAAAATACTTAGCTTTAGCGACAACGAAAATAATCAACATAGTCTTTATCGTATTGTTAAAGGGATTAAAGAATGTGAAAAGATAAAGAAATTTTTAAGCAAAAAGGAGTTAATAATTGCTGATGGCCATCACAGGTATAAAGTTACAATTGAGTATCTTAAAAAAATTGGCCATGAATTCTTTATGGGATACATTTGTTCATCTTCTGATGAAGGATTGATGATATTACCTACACATCGCGCTTTGCCTGAAAGTCATATATACGAAGAATTGAAAAAATATTTTGAGTTTGAGGAATGGGATGGCAAAAGCGAAGTTAAAATATTGTTTTATAAAAATGGTGAATTTAAAGTTGCAAAAATAAAATCTGATAAGTTAAAAAAAGAACAACCTTATTTTTTGCTTGACAAAGTTTTAACTGAATTAGAAGGAGAACAAATCAGACAACAGTTGTTTTATCACCAAGAGATGAAAGAAGTTATAAATTTTGCTGATAAGTTTAACGGTTGCGCATTTATCTTACCTCCTGTTGAAAAAAACGAGTTTATAAAAATTGTGAAAAAGGATAGTGTCTTTCCACCAAAGTCAACTTATTTTTATCCAAAAGTGTTAAGTGGATTAGTCTTTTATGATTTTAGCAATTGATGAGAAGGGGGGTGAGGTGTAAAAAATTTTTTAATTTTAAAAAATGTGATTTTTGCTTAATTTTTCTTCTTAAAGTTTTTATGTAAATTTTTTGTAAAGAAAAATTTTTAAAAATTTGTTGACAAATTTCAATTTTTTGTTTCATATATATAAGTAGAACAGAAATAAATTATGATAATGAGTTGACAAAATGAAGAGAGTTTTGTGTTTAGTTAGTTTAGTTTTGTTATTGTGTTGTTGTTTTTATGTAGATGATGATTATGTTGAATATTTAAGTTTTAACAACCTATCTTTTATTTCAGTTTCTTTAACTTCCTTTGATTCGAGAGATATTAACAATTTAGTTGATAAATCTTTGTCTTATGTTTTGATGTCACTATTTGTTGAGAGTATTTATAGAGAGTATGTTGAAGGAGACCTTTTGAGTTTTAGATTGGTATCTAAAATTCTTTCAAAACCTTTTGTATTGTTTTGGATTATAGATGATTTGTTTAATTTTGTTGTTAATAAAGTTGACTATATAATTCAGCAGATAAGAAAATATTTTGTTTATTTTGTAAAACTTTTGTTTTTATCTCTTCTTTTATTATCTTTTCTTTTATACATTAAAACCCACCTTAAAACTTATCGGTCTGCCCCGATAGTTTTAAGGTGTTGATTTAAACCCTTAACCCGAATAGAAAATAAATACCTATAACTAAGTCTCGCAGTATGTATTTCTGCGGGACTGATTATAGGTATTAAGGGTTAAGGGTAAATCAGCACCTTGAAAAAAACGCGGGCTTCAAAAAATATCAGAAATTGTAAAATTATAACTTAAAATAAAATTTTGCTATTTGCATCAAGGTTAATAATTTAATTTATTGTAGGGCAAGGCTTTAGCCTTGCATATAAAAAAGTGTAAACCTAAAGTGGCTGTGTTGTAACGTTATTGCGAGCGTTAGTATTAAAAGTGGAGCCGACCCTTAAGGGTCGGCTACGGGAATTTCTAACTAAAAAATGATATGAAAAATCTATATAAAAATAAAAATGAACGAAATTTTGTGAAAAATAAAATTAGGACTGTTACCCAAATAATTACCTTTGTCATCATTTCTGTTGTACTTTTTATTTCAACAATAATTGCAGAAAAAATAAATGTTTCTGCTGAGATAAAGAATTTAAAAAGTAAGGATATGAACAAAAAACTTACTGCGATTTATAAACTTGGTAAGGCAAATGATAGACGTGCTACATCTGAACTAATAAAAGAATTGAAAACTCAAAGAAAACAAAATTGGTATATCAGGTCAAAAATAATAGAAGCGCTTGGTAACACAAAAGATGACTTAGCAGTAGATGAAATTGAATCAGTGTTAAAAAGTGAAGAAGAAGATATTTCATTGAAATCTATAGCAATAATTTCTCTTGCTAACATTGCAACAGAAAAAGCGATTACAATTTTGATTGATATTTTAAATAACGAAAAAGAAGAAATATCTTTGCGTTTAGAAGCTCTTGAAGGTTTAAGTAGAATCAAAGATGAGAAGATTACTTTTGACATACTTGTTAAGGCAACAGATGACCCAAATCCTATTATACGCAAAACTGCTGTTGGTCTTTTATGGCATAACTATTATTCAACAAAAAAAGAACAAATAACATCTATTTTAAAAAAAATGTTAAATGATAATAACAAAGAAGTAGCAGAATCTGTTAGACAAATGTTAGAGTTTTAACTAAAAGTAATAAATTTTATGGCATTATATAAACAAAAAATATCATTTATGATTGGAAAAAATTATTCCTGTTTACATTTTTATTTTTTGAAAAGAAAATTGTGCTGGATGATGTTTTTTGTCTTTATCTTTACACTTTATATTAATTTACATGCTGACTACTGGTGGGGCAATAGATATAATCTCTACGAATTACGTGGTGTTGAAGGGCTTGACAGAAGTTTTGAGCATACGACCGACATAGCCGCTATAAGGTTTACTGCTCAGGTATCTTCTTATGTAGTAGCAGCGAGATTTATGATGACTCAAGATTTGGCAATGACTATTGAATGGAGTATTTGTCCAGATGATGGTTCCGGTAAACCATCAACTTCAACACCATACGGGGTAGCTACTGCTGCATATGATACTGCAGATGGTCAATTTTGGCTTGGTGGTCCAATTACTTGTGATACTATGTTAGAAGCAGGGAACCAGTATTGGTTGTGTGTCAGACAAATTGCGGGGACTATGGACACCGACCATAAACTTTTAGGTGGTTATCCTCATCTTAAGTTTTATCCTAATGATACGGTAGATGATTTAGATAATCCTGTGGACCAGGATACAGACATTCATCTTGGGTATAAATTTTGGGATACAGATGCAGCAGGTGGTGGTCAATGGGTGCAGAGAGATTTTACTCCGCTATTTTTTATCCAATATAGTAATGGTGCCTACCAGGGGATACCATATGCTTGTCTTTATACACGAAGTACTGCAGCAGAAAGTGATGTTACAAGATACGGACTTTTAGTACATAGGTCAATTTATGGTAACAATTACAGAGTTTCACAAAGGTTTACTCCTGATAGAGAGTTAAAAGTGAACAAGTTAAAGATAACCTGTATGAGAGTTGGTACTCCTGCTGATTCGTTATATTTTAAAATAACTCGTGTTAGTGATGGTGTAGTTATTGTTGATACAACTACTGTGGTCAGCAGTCTGCCATCTGCCAGTGTATGGTATGAAATAGAAACAGCATTTTTTGATGGTGCAGTGTTAAGTCCTGGGACAGAGTATCGTATTGAATTTTTTTCTCCCGGTGCAGATAGTGCAAATTATTGGAGAGTTTTAACAATGGGAACATCTGGTTCAGGTAATCCTAACACAAATGCAAGTACGCCTGGTGCACCATATGATATACTTTCTTTTGATTCAAACAGTGGAAGAATGCAGTATATGACTGATGGAGTCAACTGGTTGAACGAGACTGTATCGCCTGCAGCAACGGTTACCCAAGGAAATACATCTGTTCCCGGGTTTGTAGACATTAATTTCGCACTTTATTGTGATAATACACCACCAACTTTTGCTATCACTCAACCTAACCCTTCTGAGATAACTTGGCGGAAATCACTTCCTGCAATTGAAGGAACTGCAAGTGATAATAACAGGGTTCATTCTACAAAAGGTATGTGGTTGTTTATAAGAGATGATACTTTTAACAAATATTGGACAGGTAGTGGTTGGGCTGATTATACTGGCGTAGAAGAGAATAGTTTAACCAACTGGGTTTCTACTGGTGTTATAGCAGGAAACTGGAGTTATAATATGACCTGGAATCATGATAGAAAGTATACAATTTTTGCCCGTGCAATGGATTCTGCCTGGAATTACTCTGTTTCTACACAAACAGTAGTGTTTTATTTTGACTTATATCAAGAAGGACCGCCAGAAAGACCTGATTCTAGATGTACCGTTCCTTCAGGAAATTTATTAGGGGACACACCATATCCTTTTACTGGAGATATTAGTGAAATTAGAGGAACAGCAAGAGATAACGATCGTGGAACAATACAATTTGTTCGCTGGCTATTATGGCGTGAAGATGGTTGGTGGTGGGATGGTACTTCATGGCAGTCACCAGCATCTTTCCCAACAGACCCGACAAACTGGTTGACTGCTTTAAGGACACCAAAAGGTACAGGACCAACTAATCCTTATGCTGATATTGATTGGTATAATGCTACACTTGTTCCACCGCGCACAGAAATGACAGATGGTACTACATATTATATTGCATCTCGTGCTGAAGATGCAGTAAAAAACGCAGATGGTGCGTGGGATTCTAATCTTGAAGTGGATATTTCAACAATAGCCTTCCGTTGGGATTCAGGGATACCGTATTCTACTTTTACTTATCCAACAGGAGGTACACCGAGCAATCCAACATTGATACCTGCTTCTCCTCCACCGTTTACTGGTGAGATGAGTGATTCGCTATCAGGTATTGATGATTACGATCCGACACTTGGTGCAGCGGTACAAGTCGCTGTTCAACGTCTTTCAGACGGGTTTTATTGGACAGGTTCAGATTTTACTGACACAGGTGGTGTCCCAAGTTGGCGTGATGTTGATTATGTATGGCAATCTTCCTGGTCCTGGCAGTTCCCTGCGACATTATCCAGTGGTAGATATTTGTTATTATGTCGTGCAAGAGATAAAGCAAAAAATATTCAAAATGTGTTTAATGTATGGCAATCATCGCAAACAGTAGAAGTTGATGCTGACGCACCTGTTACTGCTATAACTTTACCATCTGTGCATAATAGATACTACAAAGAAATGCCCACTATTTCAGGAACTGCTTCAGATAACAAACAAGGTCTTGCAATATATGTTCGTATAACAGACCTTACTCAAGGTGCAACTTATTGGTCAAGCACGCTTAACAGCTGGGTTGATTATTCAACATGGAATTATGTATCTTGGAGTTCACCTTGGACATTTAGCGGTGTTAATTTTATAGCAAACCATAAATATCGTGTTGAATGTTATGGAGTAGATGCTGCGGGGAATGTTGAGTCACTTCCTGCTGAGCCGCCTACTACAAGATCAAAAGAATTTTATTTTGATCCAACAAAACCTGTTTCAGCTGTTACAGTTCCTACTGACGGGCTTATAACAAATTCTATCTCAGTAATACAAGGAACTTCTAACAATGATAGAAAACCAGCAGTTGAAGAAGAAGCAGGTATGCATGACGATCTCGGGATACAAGTGCAGGTGACACGAAGCGATGACGGTCTTGCATGGAATCAGAGTGCAGGGACCTGGGATGGTGATATAACTGCTGAGACATCCTGGAATACAGCATCAAAGATAGGTGGTGTATGGACAAGTTGGGAGTGGACACCAGCAGCAGGGATGTTTGACTTAGGTGCTGATACATTTAGAATCTTTAGAATACGTTCTCGTGCACGAGATAAAGCATACAATAGATATGATGTAATGGAAGGAAACCGCGAGTTTAATGTTATTGGAGATTACCCTGGTAGTTATGTAACAGTGGTATATGACCCGACAGCACCGCAGTCACTTATTCAATATCCAGGTGTAGGTGATACAAGGTTAAAGATTGATACATTGTTCACAATTTCTGGAACAGCGCAGGACAATTTTAGGCAGAGGGAAACAGCGGGTATTGAGTTTAACATCTGGCGTGTAGGATCGTCATATTTCTATAACGGTACCACATGGCAAGATGCAGGTTCTGTTGATGCTGCACAGAATCAATGGGTTCCTATTGAAAACTTTACTGATTACAGTTATACATTTTATACGGTAACATTTTCTTCTGATGCTGCAAGATGGGAGATAAGAATTTCGTCTGAAATGTTCACTGATGGGCAACAATATCAGGTTCGTTGTCGTGCACGAGATGCTGCTGGAAATTATGATATTGTTTTATCAACAAGAACATTTACTTGTGATAGAACACCGCCAGTTGCAAGTATTAGCTTACCACCAAACAATTCATACAGAAATGATACTTCATTAACTACAATATCAGGTACTTGTACAGCACCGCCTGATATGCCTGCAAGTGTTGATTATTTGAAATTCAAGATCT
The DNA here is from genome assembly GCA_964561135.1 of uncultured Elusimicrobia bacterium. Lineage (GTDB taxonomy): Bacteria > Elusimicrobiota > Endomicrobiia > DTEH01 > DTEH01 > JANXDG01. Next base: position 16,442 of record CAZLOB010000043.1, read on the forward strand.
TTTATACCACCGGTGGACCGGATTCTACATTCTTCTGGCAGCATATTTCTGCAACAGAAGGTCAGTGGACAAAGACAGACCCTGGCTGGCAGGTTGTGTCAAACCTTGATGGTGCATCACCGCAGAATTGGTATTATACTAATTCAGCACTTACATTCCCAACTGACCACAGGATAAATATTGACTTACAGGCGACTGATAAAGCAGGGAATCAGCAAACATTTAATTACGGTTTCTGGTATGATGTAACAAAACCAACAACTTCAATTACAATGCCGTATCAGGCAGTCCATACCGCACTGCCGACAATATCCGGGTATGCAGGTGATATGACTGCTGGGTTTACTGCAGTAGACGGTGACGATTCAGTTCAGATTCGTATTGCATCTTCTGCTGCCACAGGGTTTGATAGATACTGGACAGGCACACCTGGGGTATGGACCTCTGACCCGAACACATGGCTTAACGCTGAAGAATACACACTTTCGCCAGATAATAACACGATTCTATGGAAACGTTGGACATTACCTGCTTGGGAGCCGGATGTGGATTACCAGATTCATGTTCGTGCAAAGGATAGATCAGGACCGAATGCACAGTATTCCGCTGTATATTCAACAAGAACTTTCAGGATAGATAATGTAGGTCCGGAAACAGCCATACAGAAACCTTCTGCTGATGAAAGAAAACTGAATTATAACTATTGGTCAGGGGCGACTTTAGCAACTATTTCAGGTACTGCAAAAGATACTTCAAGCAACCTTGATAAAGTAGAGCTAATGATTCGTGATTTAACCCGTGGGACAACTTACTGGTCAGCATTTTTGAACCAATGGGTTGACTATAGTACTTATGGTGTTTATGCTACTTTACCTTCTGTAGGACCACCTGGGACTGACCTTAACTGGTATTACGCAATGCCAATAGGAGAACTAACAAGCGGACATAAGTATGAAATTACAGCACGTGCGTATGATTTTCCTGGAAATATTGATACTACGCCACATACAAGAACAAATGTATTGGTTGATTTCACGAGGCCTGAATCAGTAGTAAATTTGCCATTAGAAAACCAAATTGTAAAACCTGGTTTCATTACAATAACAGGTACTGCAACAGACCCGGTAGACCCGTCAGGTAATCGTAGTGGTTTGTATTCCTTAAAAATACGATTGATAAAAACTTCTCCACCGCCTATACAGTACTGGTGGAACCCGGGAACAGGACTTGGCTGGCAGGCAGACCCGCCGTCATCACCGGACCTGTATCCTGATGTTCCTTCAGAAGACTGGATTGAGGATCCGCCTGGGTCAGGAATATACAGATGGTCATATGATTTTACTGGTTCTTGGACAGACAATGCTGCATATACTGTAGAGATCTATGCCCGTGATGATTCTCGTGATCCAACAGAAACTGCAGGAACTGGTAATACAAATTGGTCGCCGTTAAGAACCTTCTATTATGATGAAACCCCACCAAGGTCAAGAGTTACAAATGTCTCTGATTATATGAAAACATTACCTACAATATCAGGCACTGCTGATGACGATTTAAGCACTTATGGTTTACGTCGTGTTGAAGCAGTTAAAATCAATATCCAGCGTCTTGAACCTACGCCGGTAAGAGTGTGGGATGGTGACAGCTGGGTAGACAATCCATCAGATCCGTATGCAGATATATATTGGCGTGAATGTTATTTTGTTGGTGCATCAAGTGGTATTTTTACCTATCCTGCAGGAAGTGATATAATACCTTCTTGGGAACACGGACATAAGTATCAGATTATTACAAAAGCAATTGATAGAGCAGGGAATTATCAAGTAGTGTTAAATACAATAACATTTATCTATGATGTATACCAATCGCCACCTGATGAAGCACCGGATACACTTATTTTGAACCCAGCAAATGATTTTCATACAAACAACACTGCTACACTTAATACAATTTCAGGTACTGCGTATGACAACCCACCTGTAGGTAAAGTAAAAACTGTAAGATTTCTTATGTATAAGTTTGTAGAAGGGACAACATATTATTGGGGTGGAGTTACTTGGGTTGCAGGCGAATTGCCACCGTTAGCAAACTGGATTTCAGCAGACCCTACTGACGGAAGTTTTGATTTCTATCAAGAAGGATGGTTTTATGACGCATACTCTCGTGGTGTTGACTGGACACCCAACATCATACATTATATTACTGCAAGAACACAAGACCAAGCGGGTAACTGGGAACAACAACCTGGATATAAATCTGAAAATTCAACATACACTTTTGTCTATGATACATTAAGACCTACTGCAACTATAACTTATCCTGCAAACAACGGTTATATTTCACAGACAGGTAAGATCCAAGGAACTGCTGCGGATACTTATCCTGGTAAGATTGACAACCCTGCTTTTGTTCAAGTAAGAATAAGAGATTTAGCGTATCCAAGTACATATTATGTTTCACCAAACTGGGTTGAAATATCACCTGATGACGCATGGAATGAGGTTTCATATTTAAGTCCGTCTGGTACATACTGGATATTAAATGATACACCATGGGAAGATGGTAAAACATACGAGATAAATGTTAAATGTCGTGATAAAGCAGGTAACTGGCAGTTGGTATATTCCACTGCAACAAATGTTAAAGCTGACTTTACAGCACCTGTTTCAACTATCACGGTACCTGCTAATGATGCTGAATATTTCACGGATACGTTACCAACAATTTCTGGTACATTTACTGACGCACCGCCTGGTAGAGTAGGTTCTGTAAAAATACAAATTAAATGTATAGATACAGCAAGTTCATTGTATAACAAATATTGGTCAAAACCTTCTGGTGAAAGTGGTACACTAGATGATTGGGTTACAACACCGGTTTGGCTTGATACAAACTTGATCTATCCTACATCAACCTGGTGGTATGACGCAACAGGTATAGTATGGGATGCAACAGTTGCTGGTATAAACTATGCTATATTCTGTTATGCAATTGATGAAGCATTAAATGAGCAAACACCATCTGTACAACATAATTTCAAAATACGTGTAACTGCGCCACAAACAAATATTACAAAACCTGCTTTAGGTGACCCATATTATCCAACAAACCTTTCTTATTGGACACCGAACCAAATTGAAGGGACAAGAAATGCTTATACAGCAGAAGTATATGTTTCTATAAGAGAAGAGAAGACAGGGTATTATTGGTATGGTTCATCATTTTCAGCACCTGCTGATGTTGAGTACTGGCTTGATACAGACGAGTATGCGTCAGGCGTCTGGCGGTATGTGTTTACTACAAATCCATGGGTTGATGGTTCTTCTTATACTATAAGAAGCCGTGGTTTTGGCCCTGCAGGGTGGGAAGAAGCATATTATACTTTACCATCAAGAAAGTTTTTGTATGATGTTACAGAACCGCAGACAGGTGTTGTATTACCTGAAAATACAAAATATTATCAAACATTAACAACTATTTCAGGGACAGCAGTTGATCCACTTCCTACAGAAGGACTCGCAAGTGGTATTTCAGAAGTAAAAGTTGCTATAAGAAAACAAGAAGGTAGTGATTATTACTATTGGTCTGTTTTAGAATCAAGTTGGGTTTTAGGAGGACTTACACCTGTTGAAGTAAACTTTAACACAACAACACTTGCAGGTGGTGTTTGGTGGATAAATATTTCATCACCAATATGGCAGGATGGTAAACAATATAGAATTTACGCAAGGGCAAAAGATAAAACTGATACAGGAAACTTAAGTAACATTGTGTTTAACGACTTTATTTTTGATATATCGTCACCTACTGCAAGAATAACTACATTAATTCATGAAGGTGTTTACTCCTCTTTGACACAAATCACGGGGACAGCGGTTGATCCTGTAGGTGTTGGTGGTAATGCAGGTTTATTAGATAAAGTTCAAGTTCATATTGAACGTCCAGCACAAGGTGGTTATCCTTTAAGATACTGGTATGCAGCTGAGTCAAGATGGGATGCTTCACAACCAAAAGAAGCAGAAATTTATTGGGGGGCTGCTACAATACATCTACATAATGTATCTGCATCATCGTGGACGTTTACAAACTTACCTTCTGCTTCAGACTGGACACATAACTTTATCTATATAATTCGTTGTCGTGCAAAAGACCAAGCACTGCCGGTTGGTAACACGCAACATATATTCATTGTTGCTGAGTCATCATTTACAATAATTTGGGATAACCAACCACCAATTGTGTCTATTACATCATATGAAGATCCTGATGGTAATGGAAAAGTTAATCCTGGCAGTGATGGTTGGTTAATCCAAGGTCAAGCTGTTGATACACCTGCAGGTATTCCAAATGTAGCTAATATAAGATTAAGATTACTGCGTCTCGAAGGAGAGACAAGTTATTACTGGACAGGTACTGCATGGACCACAAATGAAGCAGAATTTACTCCTGACAGTTATATTTCACCCAACTGGGATTATACATTTACTGATTTAACACAACTTGTTTCAGACAGAATTTATAAGATTTATGTTCGTGCGATAGATGATGCAATACCGCCAAATGTTGGTTCTTTTGGTGTACCAGTTGAAGTAATAATTGATACAACACCGCCTACTTCAAAACCTACATATCCAAAAGATGGTGGTTATTATCGTAGTGCTGCATTAACAACAATCTCAGGTACTGCTAATGGTGATCTTGCAGGGTTAGATTATGTCCGTGTTAAAGTTGACCAGTTGACACCAATTTATATTGATGGTATAGTTCCTTGGCATCAAGCACAAGTTGGTGTTGGTTCAGGGACACAGATATGGTTCTCAACATGGGTTCCTACAGGTGGTTGGGTTTCAGGAAGACAATACAGGGTTTATGTAGAAGCAACGGATCTTGCTGGTAATGTTCAAACAGTTTTATCTTCAGCTACATTTACTGTTGACGATACAATACCTTCATTAACAATAACTCAACCTGAAAACTTATCTTTCTGGAATACTTTGTTAACAATTTCAGGTACTGCAACAGATGATGTATCTTCTATATCTACAATAACTGTTGCAATAGAAAAATTAACTGCGCCTGTAGGTTGGTGGAACGGGACTGATTTTGGTGCGTCTTCAAGGATAGATTTTGTAGCAAGCACTGATACATTGCCAACATGGACATACTCAGGTTTTGGAAGTGCAC
>CAZLOB010000044.1:0-3008 GCA_964561135.1 uncultured Elusimicrobia bacterium
ACAAAATTTTTTTGAATCAGTAAGTTTGTATAGGTCAAAAATATTACAAATAAATAATAATGTTTTTAAGTATTCAAAAATAAAAAAAGAATTTTATTTTGGTTTTGTTAAAAAAGATAATTTTTTTATTGCAACACCTGAGAAAGCATTAGTCGATTCTTTGTATCTTATGGTGAGGGGAGAATATAAACTTGATTTGTCTGCAGTTGATTTTGCAAAATTTGATAAAAACATTATTTTGAAAATTTTAAAAAAGTATCCAGAAAAAATTTCAAAAGCGATAATAAATCTATGCAAGATTTAATAAAACAAGAAATTTTTGAGATAGAAGTGTTAGAAAAATTGAAAAACAAACGTATTTTAGAACCTTTGGTTTTGGTAGGGGAGACAATGTTGAGGTTGTGTCATGATTTGAATCGTTATTCAACAGATTTAGATTTCTGGTTGATTAAAAAAGTTGATATAAAAAAATATTTTACAAAAATTGTTGAAATTTTGAAAAAAAATTACATAATTACTGATTCGCAAATAAAATATTATACAATTTTAATAGAAATCAAATCAGATAAGTATCCTAAGAAGTTGAAGGTAGAAATAAGGAAAGAAAAAGAGTGTGAGTTTGAAGAAAAAATTGCTTTTTCTAAATTTACTAATATACAAGTATTGCTTAAATGTGCTACACTTAAGCAGATGTTAAAAAATAAAATAGAGGCGTTTTTAGAACGAAAAGAAATTCGTGATTGTTTTGATATAGAGTTCATTTTAAGACGAGGTGAAGAACTTAATTTGGGTAGAGAAAAATTAGAAAGTATGTTAAATATAATAGAAAGTTTTACACTTAAAGATTATAAAGTAACACTTGGTTCTATTTTAGAACCAGAAGTTAGAAAATATTATACTAAGTCAAATTTTAAATATCTTATTGAAAAAATAAATGAGAAGTTATTACTTCTGAAAAAATAGGTACGGAGTAATTTATTATATATCAAAGACATTGGTTTTGATTGAACCATTGTGGAATTGAAACTATGTTAGTTTATTTCGTTCTTCCACAGTTGGTCTAAAATTTTGATTGAACCGTTGCAGAATCGAAACTTTTAAAAAAAATAGGAGCTGGTTTAATTTAAAAGTTGTGAAATAATAAGAATAAAAAATTTTCTGTTGTGGGTTTGTATACTCTATTTTATATTAACGGATTTTAAAATCAAAATGTGTAGGGTAGTTTGGGTCACCCCAATGAGCTCCATGTTGTGGATATTTATCATAAGTATAATGGTGGACACCTACAGCGCCAGCTTCTGAAATTATAGAAACACCAATTGTTTGTCCTTTTTTTAATCCTAATTCTGAAAGTTTGAATCTAAACACAACATAGTTATACCCTGGTCCACCGCAAATGTATTCACCAACACCATATTTTTTATATCTTTGTTCTTCCGGCCAGTATATCCCTGTTGGTTCAGCCAAATAGTAAACTTCTGGCGTTCCCGCAGTGAAAAATTTATATCCAATATGAAAATATAAAAGTATATCCTCGCCAGGCATTTCAGGAAAACCTGTTTGGGGATTATAATCATCAATATCTAACCCAACTTCTAAACTTTCAAGAGTGTATCCACCTTTTAATTTTTCAGCGTACGTAGGAAGTTTTTCTTTGGTAACTATTTTAATATACAGATATTCGTCGTCAGTACCAAGATATACTTTCCATATATCTGTTGGTCCGTAAGGGTATATTCCTTCAGGTGCGGTGTCTGCCACAAATGGTACAGGATCGTCTAACTCGTCTTCTACTACATGATAAAAAATTGATTCTAGTTTTTTATCTATTTCTTTTTTTGCTTTTTTAATTTCGTTTTTTATTAAATTTGTCGGGCCAAGAAATAATGATTGAGAATAAAATTTTGTAGTTAAGAAAGTCAATACTAAGATTATAATTTTTAATTTTTTCATTATTTTTAAAAATAAAGATTAAAAAATATGTTGTACATAAAATTTAAGTTGACCTGTGAAACTTTTATTCCTTTTGTTTCTATATAACTTCCAACAACTGATAACTCATTACTTAAAGAAAACTTTTTGCTAATAAAATACTCACAACCTAAAGGAACATTTATCATAAAACCTGAACCTGTTACACCTTCGGTGTGAAAATATAATTTATTTAGTTCTGTACCTAAATAAAAATTTGTTTTTGTATAATCTTTTAAAATCTTTGTTCCTTTTATACCTAAAACTAGTATTCCATTACCATATGATAGTGTCCCTAAAAGAAATATTTTTTTAGTGAGTGGATATTTTAACTGTAGTGTGTTTATTCCTAAACAAACAGCAAAGTTTTTTCCTTCGGCAGATACAAAATTGAGATTATTTAACATTAAAATAAAAATAATAATTTTTATAAATTTCATTTTTCCTTACCAAAATGTAAGTTTAATAATGTACCAAAAGAAATTACAGGCGTTTTTTGAAATTCATAGTTTATACTTAAAATTTGTCTTACTGAAATTACTGAAGATAAACTATAGTTTATCCCAAAATTAAATTTTAAATAGTGTCTAAACATCATAAATTGTTCTTTTCTTGGATCAGTGGTTTCACCAACTTCTAAAGATCGTATCATTTTACCCAAAAATATATCTATATCAAAATAAATTCCTTTATATCTTTTGAAGATTCTGTTATATCCTAAACACATAACTGCTTTTGATTCGGTTGAATATACTAAGGGAAAAAAGAATGGTGAGGAGAGAAGTAACGATATTCTGTTATTTTTGTATATACTTCTGTTTATTTCAATATATCGCCAATCTGAAAATAATAAATCAATGCCTAAAGAAATTTTCCAACTACGGATTGTTCTTTCAGAAGATAACAAGTTTGTGGTTGTTATAATAACCAAAATTAAATAAAATTTTTTAATTATTGTTTTTAGAAGAGGATAAAAAAACAATTCATAAAATTTTCTATGTAGATAATTTCGTAAATAAGAATAAGTATAAAGGAGA
>CAZLOB010000045.1:0-4216 GCA_964561135.1 uncultured Elusimicrobia bacterium
TGCTATATCTAAAAAATCATTAAAAACATCTGCAACTACTAAATCTTCAATTTTTGATAAAAATCCTTTTTCTAAATCTTCCTTTAACGCTCTTAAAATCCCTATACCGCATTCAAGTTCATGAAGAGAATTAAACTTAACACTGTCAACAAAATTTTTATAATAGACACTTTCTTTTCCTACAATTAATACAATCAAATTTTCAACATTAGTTTTCCATTCTAAAAAAACATCTATATCAACGGATGGAATAGATACATACCCTGGAAGTTTTGGGTCAGGTTTATGTGTTGATTTTACTCTTTCAGCTTTTTCTAAAAGTTGATCGATTCTATCGAGAATTTTTTCTTGAAATATTTTCATAAATTATTATTTATTTAAACCAACTTAAAATTCTTTTTATTTTTTCTTCATTCTTTTTTCTTTCTTCCTCCAATTCCTCTAAATCTTTTTTTATTTCACTTATTGGTCTATACTTTTCTTCTTCTATTATACTTACAAACCTTGATGGTGATAAGTTATAATCTGCTTGTTTTGCTTCTTCAATTGTGATTACTTTTGAAAATTTTTCTATATCTTTAAACTCTCTGTACGCTTTGATAATTTTTTGTATGTTTTCTTTTGTAAGTAAGTTTTGTTTTTTCCCTTCTTGGTATTCTTTGCTTGCATTAATTAACAAAATTTTTCCTTTTTTATTTTCAGGTTTTTGTTTATTAAAAACAATAACCACTGCTGGTGCGCCAGTGTTGTAGAAAAGTTTTTCGGGGAGTAAAATTACTGATTCAATGAGGTCTTTTTCTAAAATTTTTTGTCTTATTAATTTTTCTTTCCCACCTCTTGAGACAGCACCTGTGTCTATTACTACTGCAACTTTTTCTTTAGACGATGCAAGCATATGTTGTATCCAAGCCCAATCTGCAGACTGATTTGTTGGAAAACCATATTCAAATCTTTTTTGCCAAAATTCAGCACGTTTTAGTGTGTCCTCACCATAGCCATCTTGGTTCCACGGAGGATTTGCTAAAACATAATCAAACTTTTTTACAAAATTATTTTCTTTAAACTTTGGAAAAAGTAAAGTATCACCTGATTCAAAATAATAGTTATTTATCCCATGAAGAATCATATTCATTTTTGCTAATGCTTTTGTCTTTGGATTAATTTCTTGCCCATATAAGAATAAAGTATCTGCTTTTTCTTTACCATATTTTTCCTTTACATAGTTATAAGCAACAATTAACATCCCTCCAGAACCAAAACCTGGGTCATAAATGCTTTTTTGTGGTTTTGGATCTAAAATCTCTACCATTAGTCTTATTACTTCTCTTGGTGTGTACACCTCACCTTCTTTTGCTTTTGAGGGTGCAAAATATCTTAGTATCCATTCGTAAGCATCACCTAAGATATCTAAAGAAATTTCTTTAAAAGAAAATTTGCTAAACAGTTCAACAAGTTGGTTCAAAATAATAGCGTTTTCTTGACTGCTTACAAATTGATGGAAATCAAATTGCGAAAAAATATCTTGGTGTTGTGGGTTAAGTTCTGCAAGACGTTTCATCGCGTAAGAAAATTTTTCAGAAATTTTATGAGGTTCTTTTCTTAAATTATCCCAATGACATTCTTTAGGAAAGTCAAAAGTATGGTATGTTTTTGATGATGCTTCTTTTTCAGCTTCTGCTTCTTTCCATCCTTTTTTTACAAGCTTATTTTTTATCTCTTCAAATTCTTTAGTCCATCTGTCTGAAATAGCTTTATAAAAAAGTAATAAGAGTATAAAAGTATAATCAACTCGTGTGCGTATTAAGTCAGCTGCTTGTTTAAGTAGATTAATAAGTTGTTCTTTTGAATCGATATTGTTACTTTTTAATTCCAAAATTGGTTTCAATCTGTAAATTTTTTCTCGTTTATCCTCTTGTTTGCGAGATGTATACAAATATTCTGCCTTTTTAAGTTCTGAAAGAATATTTTGTACTTGATTCTCACTGTCATTGAATTTCTCTTTTAGATATGCACAAGCTTCTTCATATGTGAAATCTCTATTTTCAAAATTTTCTAAAAGTGAAAGATACCGTTTTTTTATCCATCGTGGCAAGCTATTGTTCATTTTTAAAATACCTAATTTAAAATAAGTTTACATTATGTATTGCAAAATTTAGAAAAGTTTGTCAAGAGGAAGAAAAAAAATTTTTTTATTAAAGTTTAATGCATCTTCATAATTGACAAGTTTTCCGTTTTTTATAACATACCATTCACCATCTACCGGACAGACATAACCATAATCCCCAAGCGACCCTACACAACAACCACCAAGTATCACATCACCATTTTCTACCTCTTTTTCATACGCACCTGGCAATACTAACCCATAAACAATCTTTGCTTTTTTCATCACTACTTTGTGTATAGGACATAAAACTTTTTCTTTGCTCATACTAATTTAAAATACAACTGTGTTGGTGAGTTTACAAGTTTTTTAAAATTTTGTGCGGTCTGTATACTGCCGTGGCGATGTTGCTGAAGATATTCGATAAACCCTATTAATTCTCTAACAACCACTTCCATAATGGGATAAATTTGATTGTTTTATCTTTATATTTCTCTTCTGCTTCGTAATCCCAACTGATAATCTCAAGATTGTTGCAGTTTAACTCTTCAGAGGCAGTCAATAATGATTTTATCTCCCTTTCTTTTGTGTTTATGTCACTTATATTATAACATACTTGTATCAATTTGTCTATTTTTGTTGCGTGTTTTAAAACAAAGTCAACTTCTTTGTTATTTTTTGTTTTATAATAAAAAATGTCTATGTTTGGTCTACAATTTCTTCTTAAAAGTTCACAAAAGACAATGTTTTCAATAAGTTTACCAATGTTGTTAGATAACTGGAAAGATTTCGCTGATATAAAACCATTATCTGTAATGTAAACCTTTTTTGGCGTTTTTATCTGTTCTTTTAGTTTAAATGAAAACCTGTTTAGTGTAAATAATAGATATGACTCTTCTAAATATTTTATATATTTCTCTACAGTGTTTGTACTGTTGAATCTTAATATGTTTCTAATTTTTGTAAAACTAAATTCTGAAGAAAAATTTGATATTAAATATGTGGCTAAGTCATATATCTGTGGGACAAATCTTACTTTGTATCTTTTCACTACATCTTTAAGTAAAATTGCATCAAATAATGTCTCAAGATAAGTTTTTGCATCTAAGTTTTTAACCACAACTTCAGGAAAACCACCAGTAGTAATGTATTCAAATAAAAAGTTCAATATTTTACCTTTGTTTTCAGGTAGTAATATTTCTTTATTGTTTAATTCAAAATTTTTTGCTTTTAAAAATTCTCTGAAACTAAATGGAAAAATTTTAATTGATATATATCTTCCTGTTAAAACAGATGAGAGTTCAGTATCTAAAAGTTTTGCATTTGAGCCAGTAATTATAAGATTAAAATTTCGTCTATGAAGCTTATTTATAAATAACTCCCACTTATCTAAATTCTGTATTTCATCAAAGAAGAAATATTTCGCGTTAGGATATACTTCATATATAACTTTTATAATTTCGTCATAATTTTTGACTTTTATTAAGTTTTCATCATCAAAATTTAAATATGCGAATTCTTTGTCTTTTAAAAGCAACATACAAAACACTGACTTACCTGCTCGCCTTGGACCAGTGATAACTTTTATAATGTTTTCATTTAAAAATTTTTCAGAATATGGTATTTTTTCACGAATAATATATTTTTTACATTCAGAGATAAACCGTTCTTTTTCTGCTTTATGCTGTAAAACCGCTTCTTTTATCATATTTTTACATTAAACTGAACAAAAATTTGTAATTTTGTTCACTACAGTTAAAAAAGTATACAAAATAATATTTAATTTTTCAATATATTTTAGGTGATTATTTTTAATCACAACTTTTGTAGGTTGCAATACAAATTTTGCAAAATTTTGTGCGTTTTGGACACTGCCGACAATGTCGCCGTAGTGGATGGGTATTGCATAGTCAGGTTTTGTAAGGTTGACTAATTCAGCTGCTTCTTTGTCAGTCATCGTATATGTTCCACCAACAGGTAGGATCATTATGTTTACTTTAAGTTGTTTTGCTTCTTCTATCACATCACTATCTCCTGCGATATAAATTGATACATCATTGTGTTTTATTATAAACCCAAGCCAGTTGTTTTCTTTTGGGTGAAATGGTTTTT
>CAZLOB010000046.1:0-32919 GCA_964561135.1 uncultured Elusimicrobia bacterium
CTTCAGCGTCAAACAACGATTTTTTAGCATCTTCTCCTGTTTTAAACTCACCTAAGTTATACAACTTTGCTAATTCTGAAAGATGACACTTGTCTTTAGGAAACAAATATTTTGCTAACGCTTTTGTGTCAAACAACATAGTCACTTTAAACGGCAACATACCTAAACGTTGTCTCCAATAATTTAACAAAGGCAAATCAAACGCAGTATTGTGGAACACAACAGGCCCTTTGAAAATTGATTCCAACTCAACTAATACATGGCTTAACTTCATTTTCTCAACATCAGGATACTCAGGTACAAATTTCTTAACTATCTCAAGTTCTTCAGCTGAGAAATTCCTCATCGGCAAAATATATCTTGTTTGTTTATCCACAACTTGACAAACCGCACCTTTTTTCTTAAACTTAACCCACGAAATCTGTAAAATTTGAGAATCGTTATCTAACCCTGTCGTTTCAATATCTATTGCTGTGAATTCTTTTACTTTCTTGAATTTGTCTAGATAATGCTTAGGAATTTTCTTCTCCCCTAATTCACTCAAAGCTACATACTGAACATCTTGAAGCGTTTCTGCCATTGTATTTAACCCGCGGCTTAAAACAACATAATCGCAATCATACAACAACCCAAATTCTGTATTATCTTTAATATCTGACAAACCAAAAACGCCTACAACCACAACTTTATATCCCGCATTTTTGAGCTCTTTTTTCACTTGCTCTAACTCGTTCTTTCTTCGCACACCATCAATCACCGCTACGTTTATATTCTTTTTTATAATTCGCCTTGCCGCCAAAACACCAGCAGCATCACCTTCAGCCGCCATTTGATTGCCTAACTTGATAAGCTTTTCTCTAATTGATTCAGGATTTGCAGCCTTTATATGCTTAACATACTCTTCAGGAAGACCTTCAAGTTTAGAATAACGCTCAATTATTATATCAGATGTGGAAAAATAGTGTCCATTTGTAACGTCTGCTAATTCTCTAGCAACAGCTGTCTTACCTACCTGTGGTCTGTTAGAAACCACTATAAAAACTGTTTTATTAAACAAATTCTTCCCTGAACTTACCCTTTCAAGTTGTCTTCTATAAAACAAAGGATTATCTTCTTTATATTTTTCAAGAACTTGCTGTGCTCTTCTATCGCCCTGATTAGCTTTTTCTAATAAATGTTTGAATAAGTTCATACTTAAGCCGCCTCCCCTTGGTAAAGGTGGTGGTTCAGGTAACCTAAGTATTTGTCTAACTTCTTTCCTTACAAAATCACGCAAATTCTTAGGTAATCCTTCAACACCACTTATTCCACCTCGTGGACCAACCTCAATTATCCCTTCCCACCACATCGCATCATTGAACACAACCAAATGATATTTGTTGTTCTTCTGCGGTACAAGATCAACCCAAAAATCTAAATTCTCGTATTCGCCTGTGTCTGCTCTAAATTCTACAAACCCGCCGTTCCCTCTCTCAGGATCATACTCGTTCTTATACCAATCAACATACCAAGATTTGATAAAGGACATAAGATTACTATCTAAACCCCAACCACCTGACGGGATCAAAACAACATCATCACCACGCCAATCAGCTCTAAACCACAAAACAAGACCATTCGTAAACTTCACAGCAACGCTGTTTGGGTTGCCTCTCTTAACCCACATTGAAATGATGGATACACCATCAACTATCGGCGGCTCAAACTTCTTAACCTCTGGCGTTTTTACAATTTTCGTATCAACTTCTTGTCTAGCTTTTTGTTCTGTTTGCGGCTTAGCCTCTTGTTTAACCTGTGGTTTTTCTCCTTTTAACTCTTGCTGTAATGTTCTCACTTCTTGCGGCAACTTAAACCCACGGTTTATTGCGTATTTCGCTATTTCTCTCACAACGCGACCATCTACCTCTCTATCAACTAAACCATCTCTGTTTTTGTCAAACTGTTTTATGCATTCATTGTCAAAAGTCTGAACAATTGCGTTTTTCTTGTTTGCATCTAAATAATCCCATTCTACTTTAACAGGCAACTTGCCACTATAATACATCTCTGCGTAAGTATCTTCTAAAACTTGCCGCCATTGCGAAATAAGATCCGCAACATTTCTGCCTATTGGACTTCGTTCTACAACCACCACACGAGGTGGTTCAACAGCCATTTTCTCTTGCATACGTTGCATCTGATGAATACCTAAATAACTCGCTGCTGCCACAACAGAACTTATAATAGCAGCTCTTATATAACCCACAATTGTCCTTTTGTGAACACTGGCAATAATTTGATCAATCTCGTCCATTGTTTTCTTACCTAACACAGCAGACGAATCTCTTTTAACTTCACGCGCTACTTTACCTAGACCATCACCTTGCCATTTCCAATTACCCGTTAATGGCTTACTCCAATCAACCTTACGTTCAGAATAATACAAATATACTTCAGATACACCAGCATTAACTAAGTCTTTTATCTTATCCCAGAATTTCAAAACGTTGTCTTCTTCTGTCACATTCATCGCAACACGTGTAATTCCAAGACTTTTAGCTACTTTAACAGCACGAGAAAAATCTGTCTCTATAAGTGGCACCATTTTATAAACTTTTTCCGTATCTACAACAGCAAAACCACCAAACTTGCTCTTCAATAACTCAAACAAATGCTTATGACGACTATCCAACTTTGATATAGTAGACTCTTTTACTTCACCAGTCACCAGTTTGTTGTATAAATTCACTACTGCTTTAATCTCATTCAAACCATAAACATATTTATTCAACTCCCACACACGCTGTAATTTGTCTACAATCAAAAGGTTGACATCTATATTAACAGGAAAACCACGTTGTATATAAACAGATTTCTCAGACTCAATTGATAAATCAATTTCTTGTAGTTGATTTTGTTTCATATCTTCCACAACTGGTGATTGTTTTTGTTCAGTTTCTAGTTTTTGTTGAAGAGGTAATGTTGTATCTACCTGCCACTTAATAGCAGGTACAGTGTGTTGTGAATCAACCTCAGAGGCAGGCAGGGAAGAATGGAAAGGAGGTGATGCGGCTTCCTTTGCAGGCGCCTTGTCCTCACTTTGGGCCACTTCTACTTTAGCGGCTAGTTCTGCCTGCCCCTTGGTCAAATTTACTTCTACATCTAAAGGAACAAATTCTATACCAAGCCTTTCTTTTAACATAACTTCCCAATAACTAAACGGATGAGATTTGGTTAAACTATTCATCAAATGCCAACCTAACGGAGCGTCTTCCAACAAAGACGCACGCGTCATCTCTGTTACCATACCTTCACGATACCTACTCATACCACTACCACGCATCTTGAAATACTTGTTCGTCAAAAGTATGAACTCGTTCATATCTCTGGAACTCAATTGCGCTGCTTTAGAAACAAAATTCTGCCACACCAACCAGTTCTTCAAATCTTTTGGCGTAATCTCTTTTCTTTTATTCCAGGCGGTCAACTTCAAAACTACATCCAAACCGTTGCGTTCAAACGCGGAATCAATCACAACCAACTTCTCAGAAATTGAGACTTTATTGTCGTTCAAAATCTTCTTTTCTTCTTCATTAAATATCTCAGCGAGCTTTTTACCACTTATCGGCTGTTGTTCTATCTTCCATAAAATCTCTGTGTAATACAAATAGTCTTTTAATTGGATTTCACCTGTCTCATATAACCATCTTACAAATTCACGCAATTCATACAAAGACCAATGTAAACTGCCTGTCATAATCCTCAAAGCAATACCAATAGCACCAGCTACATCATAAGCAACATCTTTCTTAACTTCCTTTGCTTTCTCAAACGCTTGCTTTATACCTTCAACACCTAAACCAAAGTCTTCTTGTAAACTTTTACGTTTTTCCTCAAGCGCTGTTTTAAAATGTGCTGAAAGCTGCTGTTTCCTATACATCGCGGATAAAGTATCGTGAAGTTTGTCCGCGGTCACTAAAACTAACGAATCTTTATCAAAATCGCCTTTCAACAAAGACATCAAAACAGGATGTATCTTCAACGGCAAATCTTTTGACAGCTTAAGTTTCACAACAGCAATTGTATCAGGCGAAATCAAAGGATGGCGCAAAACTATAGCATACACATCAGCGCCTTTCTTAAGCTTTGAAACAAGTTTTTCACCGCCATCAAACTTCAACAACTCAGATTCTGAAACTTCTAAAGTAGTATAATCAGCTCCGCTAAGTGGGACAACTAGCGGGAAGTTATACGCCATATTGTTGGAAACCTCTGTTATCGTTGCCAACGCACCATCTTTACCAAATGTTAAACTCTCCAACACACGATAATATTTTTCAACATTCTCCTGCGTTGGATTCAAAATTACACTTAAAACAGCTTTCTCCAACTCGTTCAAAAACTTGTATGGTTCCTCAATATTAGCGCGTTTTAAAGTCGGGAAGTAAACATAATCTTGTTCTATACCATTCAATTTAATACCAAGACCTTCAACACTAATCTTCACAGGTAACTCGCCATACAACACACGAGCAACAAGTTCACGAGCAACATTGAAGTCTTTTTTGGCAAGATTTAAAAACTCTTCCTCAGGTGTGTAAGGAACAAAATTGTTGCCTACCTGCGGGTCAACTAACGCTGAATACAACGCTGCATAACAACTTAAAGCAAAAAGACTGTTACGAGACATAAACTGTTCTAAAATAGCTAAAGCATAATCTTTGCCAAATTTCGCTGACAAATATTCAAAAAACTTAGCGTCAAGGTTGGACTGTGAAGTGGGGTAACGGTAAACAGCAGAGAATGTACACGGATAGCCTTGGATATAATAACCTTTCAACGCGTATTCTTTTCCATCAACCTTAATCTTAATTGTCTCAATCAACCCTTTGTTCAAAACGCGTTGTGAAAGTTGTTCAATGTCTAAAATAATCCCTTCATAATCTGAAACTAGCCTGTTGTCTAATTTTTCTGCTTTATATTGATAAATCATACCATCGTACATCTTTGCCTCAATCCCAACTTCCTTCAACGAAGCAATAATTTTGTTAAACATCTCTTGAGCTTCTGGACTCAAATTCTTTAATTGGCTAATCTCTTTCAACCTCGTCAAAGCAGCACTTAACATCACTTCTACCCACCGTTCATCACCTGCTTTCAAAGAAACAACTAAATCTATATCTGGGCGTTCAAGCCATAGTATATCAGGAACATATTTGGCGCCACCATAACCCGCGTTAACACTCAAATCTTTCATGTTTAAAGCAACATTACCACTTATAATCACCTTTACACCGTAACCTTCAGTGCCTAACACACGAACATCATTGATATAAAACTTCTCAGCAGATATTACCTTATCTCCTATCAAAATCTTGCCACTCTTTGAAGTTAAGACAGTATTTTTCAGCTTATTAAGTATTTCATCACGTTCTTTACCTATTGCTTTCTCAAGTTTCTTTTTAAGATCTAAAAATTCAACAATTTCTTGCGGCAATATTATATCCACACCAGGTGGCAACTCTATAACAACTTTTTTAGGCACAAATGCTTCGTTGTCTTTGAATTTTATATTTAAAAACGCACCACCATCACAAAATATCCCTAATATCCCTAATTCGTCTGTATACTCCTTAGGAATTATATAAAAGACATTAAGACCATAATTGTTGGTTACCTGTTGATTAGATAAGTCTAATAACACACGTGTGTCAATATTGGCTATCAAAGCGTTGTTGCGAGCAAACTGGTGTTTCTTACCAGGGTCAGCATATTCTAAATACGAATTCGGTATTAAAGTTAAAACACCTTTATCCGTCTTGTAAACTTCTACCTCATACCCTTGCTTCTTCAGTGAAAGATAACAAGCAATATAAGATTTTATTAATTCTTTGAGATCTTTTTTATCAGCAATCGGGTCCCCATCTTTGTCAAAAACGACAACACGATACATGTTCGCTGGAACAACCGCTGTTGTGTAAGCCTCAACGGGTGAGCTGTAAACTGAGATAAGCTGTAACGTCTCGTTTATCTTCTTACGTATACCTTTTGTAAACTCATAAAGCCCTTCTTGATCTTGGATGCCTTTAGTAGATTTCACGGCGTTTATAACACTCTTTATCAAATACTCGCGAACTGGGTAAAGTTGATATTCATTCCCTTTAACATTCACAGCAACAAAACCTGCAGGATATTTAGCACCAGTCTCTGTTTCTAATACTTTATGCCCTAACGGTATGTCAAAAAAGGCAACCTTAAGATGTTGTAAATTACCAACAGAAAAATCTTTGTAATACTCTGGTATCGGGACATCCTTCGGGTTCAAAATAAAACGCACAAATTTAACCTCCTGCGGTGTCCCATATTCATACTCAACAAACGCTAACATCTTCACTTCATAATACAGCTGCAACCAGCCAAGTAGGTTTTCAACCAACTGCGCTGCTCTTTCCTGTGGCAGTTTAACATTCAACGGGTCAACCCTCTTTTGTAAAAGATTCTTCAAATCATCAACACTAATTTCTTCAAGCGATTTGACATACGATGTTAACAACAAAGGATCAACAGCATTATACCTGTTTGCTTTGCCTTCTAAATAAGCAGAATAAAAACCTACAAAAGCTTCCTGAACAGCTTCGGGAGCAAACGACACGTTTATTATAACCTCATCAACCACCTGTTGCGTTATTTCATCAGCAAACCTTATATCTAACTGCGGGAATTCTACTCTTGTGCCATCTTCTAAATGATAATAAGGTACTCTTTTAACAAACTCTATATACGCATACACAACACTATTTATAAAACTGGATTTTTTACCATGAATAGACCACAAACGATAAAGTTCGTCAGAAATATTTTTCTTTGTCAACTCTATATTCTGTTTTCTTATCGCTTCAAACGATGACTGAATTTTTATCTTAGCCCCAATCTTTGGTAATTCACGAACCGCATGTTTTTCAGCTGTTTCTACTGCCTGTTGTTCTGCTTGTCGTTTTACTTGTTCAACAACCTCTTGAGGTGCCGTTATTTGTTGTTGTTTTAACTTTTCTTCCTGCAGTTTATTTTGTTCCCACAAAACAAGTTGCGGCTTGAATATCTCTTTTAATTTCTCACCATAAACATAGCCTAAATTAATATCCGTCAAAAGCTGACCTTTGTAAAAAATGCTTAACCCTCTCTTACCCCAATACATATCATAAACCACAACTTCGCCTGATGGTTCTCTCAACAACACTTTCCAGTGATACGGCGTCAGATACCTGATCTCTATTAAGGCTCGGGCTAGTTCAGGATGATTTTCAATGATTTCTTTGGCTTTTTCTAAGGTGAGTGAACGAAATCTTATATCTTTATGGAAACAGAAGTATGGTGAAGAACTCTTACCTTTACAAGAAAAATCTATCAAAGAGTTCAATATTTTTACAGGCGAAAATATTATAGTTTTTGCTCCTACATCTTCTGGGAAAACGTTCATAGGTGAGATGGTTGCTATACATCATTGTTTGAAACATAGAAAGGTCTTATATCTTGTCCCAATGAAATCTTTAGCAGAAGAAAAGTTTGCAGAGTTTAACTTGTGGTATTCCCCACTTGGTATAAAAACAGTAATTTCAACTCGTGACAGACAAGAGTTTGATAACGACATCTTTAGTGGCGAGTTTGATTTAGCAGTTGTGATTTATGAAAAACTTCTATCCTTACTTGTAAGAAAACACGAACTTTTATCTTTAGTAGGTTGTATAATTTTAGATGAACTACAGATGATTTCTGACGACACAAGAGGACCTTCTGTTGAGACACTCCTTGCTTATATTAAACTTTATAGACAAAAAAACAAAAACTTACAACTTGTTGGTTTATCAGCCGTTTTAGGCAAATGTGAATTGTTATCAAAGTGGCTTAATGCAAAACTTTTGTTTGATTCAACAAGACCTGTAGAATTAAGGCAAGGCGTATATTGTGAAGGTAAGTTTTATTATCAAGAGTTTAATACTAAAAATGTCTCAACTGAGGATTGGGTAAAAGTAGAATATGAACTTCCGACAGAACCACAACAACAGCTCTTAGTTGAACTTGATGTATTAACTGGAGTTGCAAAATATCTTGCTGAAAAAGACGAACAAGTTTTAATTTTTTTAAAAGATAAAAAGACGGTACACGAAGTAGCTAAAGAACTTGCACAAAAAGTAAACTTTCCTCCAGCAGAAGATGGTATAAAAGAGCTTTCATCATCAGAAGAGACATTTATTTTATCTTTTCTTACCAAACTTTTGTCAAAAGGTATTTGTATTCATCACGCTGATTTAACCTATGAACAAAGAGAGATTATCGAAAGATATTTTAGAAAAGGTGATATAAAAATACTTGTTTCAACATCAACTTTAGCGTTAGGAGTAAATCTTCCTTGCAAAAATGTATTAGTGGAACCGCGCAAGTGGTATTATGACAAAAAATCAGGTATGTTATCTATGGTTGGGATAACAAAATCTGACTTTGAGAGTATGGGTGGTAGAGCAGGTAGGTTCAAAATAGCAACAGATTTTGGCAGAGCAGTAGTTGTTGCTTTAACTGACTTTAAAAGAAAAGTATATTTTGACAATCTTATTCTTGCTGACTTTGATGAACTTCGTGGTATGTTTACATTGGATGACTTAGACAAACTCATTTTGTATCTTATTACATCAAATGTTGCAAATGATAAAAAAAGTATATTAGAGTTTATATATAATCTTTTCTCAAAACAAACAGGTTGGGACATAAAAGATGATGAGATTGAGATAATGGTTGAAAAAATTTTGTCTTATTGTAAAGAAGGTGGAATTATTGTTGAAGACAAATATGGAAGGTACATCGCTACAGAATACGGTTATATTGGTGCAACAAAAGGTGTTTATCTTGATACATTACTTAAGATGATATCGTATATTGAAAAAGCTGATGTAAAGAAACTTACTTCAAAAGAAGGGCTGCTTGAGATGTTGCTTATGTTATCGTTTACTCGTGATGGTTTTGAGATTTATGTTCCACTTGAGACACAAGAGATAGACAATATAAAAGAATATCTAAAAAGTTTACTTTTAAAATTTGAAGTTAACCCAAGAAAATACTTTGATGGTATAATAACAAAGTATTGGACATATCAGGATGCACAAGCAGTAAAACGTGCCTTATGTTTATTTAACTGGCTTTCTTCTATAGAAACTATAGATATTGAGAAAGCCTTCCTCATACATGCAGGTGCAATAAGAAGAATAGCAGAAGAGTTTAGCTGGCTTATTGATACACTTGCAGAACTGTTCTCTGTAAGCAAAATAAGTTGTGTTGATGAGATAACACATCAAGATGTTGTAAAAAAACTTAAAAACATAGCAACTTGTATTGTATATGGTGTTGAAGAAAAAGCAGTAGAGGTTGCAAAAATAAGGCTAAGAAGTTTATCAAGAACTTATATAAAAAAACTTGTAGATGCAGGATTTGATACACAACAAGCACTAAAAGAACTTTCTTTAGAACAACTTCAGCAAATACTCCCAAAAAAAGTTGCATACGAACTTTATGCTTATTTACACAAAGAGTTTAATAAACAATTACTAAAAGTTTATGTTGAAGAAATCGCCACTTTAGTAAAACCTGCAAAAAAACTTTATGAAACAATAGATGAAGTTATATCAAATAAACAAGCAGTTGCTAAACTAAGAGAAGCTATAAACAAAGGTCAACAACTTGCTGATATTGTAAAAACATTACCTAAAATTGTGATTGACAAAAAAGAACAAAATGTATTTTATTGTGGTTATCTTGTGAATTTACCTGAACAAACTTTTAAGATGTTTTATATTTTAGCAAAGAATTCTGGACAAGTAGTTAAAAAAAGATGAAATATATGAATACCTATATAACACAAAAGATACTAAAAATATGCCGTATGAACAACAACTGCGTGACCATAAAAGAAAAATCTTACAAAAATTAAAATCTGTTGCTAAAAAATATAAACTTAAACAAAAAGATATTAAAAATTTGATTAAAACAAAATACAAGGTTGGTTATATACTTAACCTCTCAAAAGAAGATGTTGTTATAATCAACTAATATAGCCTACTTGACACACAAAGTTTATATTTTGTAATTTAAACTTATATGGCGACATTATTTAAACGAGGCAAAAAGTGGTATATATCATACTATCTTTACGGAAAACAGATAAAAAGAGCAATCTCAACCGATAGACGTATTGCAGAACGTGTTTTAGCAGAAACTATTAAAAAACTTGACTTACAAAAATTCCGTATTGAAAATCCAAACATATCTTGGGAAGAGTTTGTAGAAAAGTATCTCTCCTATTCAAAAACAAATAAAAGACCAAAAAGTGTACAAAGAGATATAGCAACAATAAAAATATTTACAGAATTAATGAAGCCTGTTAAAGTTGCGTCTTTAACACCACAGATATTTGAAGAATATAAAGCAAAAAGGATAGAATCTGGTGTAAAACCTTCTTCTGTTAACAGGGAACTAAATACTTTAAAAAACATGGTTCGTAAAGCATACGAGTGGGGCTACCTACCTGAAAACTTTTCATCACAAATCAAAAAATTAAAAGATTCAACTCAGGCAAAAAAAGTTAGGTTTTTTAGTAAACAAGAAATAGAAAAACTGCTTAAAGTTGCATCTGAAACTGTAAAAAAGATAATACTGATAGGGATAAACACAGGATTTAGAGCAGGTGAAATTGCAAACCTTACTTGGGCTGACATAGATTTTTCACGCAAAGTAGCTATTATTCAAGCAAAACAGGACTGGCAACCTAAAGATAACGATTTAAGAGAAGTACCGCTAAAAAATAAGTTTGTGAAACTATTAAAAAAATGGAAACAAAATTCAAATTCAGAATATGTTTTGGGAAAGAAATTTACAACAGAACAACTAAGTAGCCTATTTAGAAAATATGCTAGGTTAGCTGGAATAAAAGATGCTTCAATTCATACACTAAGACATACTTACGCATCACACCTTGCAATGGCAGGTGTTGACCTTTATACAATAGCGAAACTTTTAGGACACTCTGATGTCTCTACAACACAGATTTATGCGCATCTTTTACCAGATATATTAAGGAATGCTGTTAACAAACTACCGTTTTAATATAAATTTTTATCGTCGGTATCTCGTCGGAAAAAATTTTCTCGTCGGAAAAATCGTCGGTAAATTCAAACTGCTTGTTCTTATTTTGTTCTTATGCTTTGCAGAACTATAAATAGCTACCAAAAGGTAACAAAAATTGAAAGGACCCATTTTTCCGACGAAAAAATCAAATTTTAAAAACTGAAGGCGAGATTTTAACCCCCCTTAAAATATAGGGAAAATGCTCGGGGAGGGATTTGAACCCTCACGACCTCTAGAAGGGTCCCGGGATTTTAAGTCCCGTGCGTCTGCCTGTTCCGCCACCCGAGCATAATTTAAAATTTTGTTTTTGCTCTTTGAACAAGCTTTTTAATCTTTTTCTGTCCAATCCAAACTTTTTCGTTTGTTAAAATATTTACAAGTTCTAATTCAACTTGATAATATTTTAAAGTTGTATTTCCTACTTGGTCTAAAATGGTATTAATCTGGCCTTGAAGAATAAAATCTGCTCCCCATTCTTCACCAAGTTGTTTCCTTGTTGCAGCAGAAGCGTGCATCAATTGATCAAGTTTTTCTTCTCTTATTTCTTGTCTTTCTTCTTTTGATGCAACAAATATTACTCTTCCAGAATTTGTAAGTTCTCTTTCAAGATCTTTAACAAATGTCTGAGTATTAATATGTTCATGGGACCGATTCTTAATGGTTCCTACTATAACTCTTGGTTTAGTCCCTTTTTTAGAAACAAACTCGTCTATCCAAGGACGTGATAACGCATCTTGTATCATTTCTTTTGAAACAAGTCGTGAGTCTGTATCATTCCATTCCCCACTTAAATCTATCTGTTCTTCAACATCTATACGAGATACTTTTACAGTCTGACAGCTCCAAACCAACAATACTAAAACTAATAAACTGACATTTACAATGTTTTTCATTTTAATCCTCCTTTAAACAAAACTTTAAAAGCGGGTGACGGGACTCGAACCCGCGACGTCCAGCTTGGGAAGCTGGCATTCTACCACTGAATTACACCCGCATGAAATCCTATCCACGAACACTCTTCTTTAAACTTTCAGCAAGTCTTCTTCTCCACTCACGCATTTCATCTATATCTAATCTACGAACAATTAAATCTACACGCCGATTTTTTGCTTTATTTTCCGGAGTGTCATTAGGAGCAACTGGATGCCATTCACCAAAACCCGCTGCTGTGAGTCGTTTCGGATCAAACCTAAGTTCTTCCAACAAATATTTAAGAACATTAGTAGCACGTTTTGTTGAAAGTTCCCAGTTTGAAGGGAACTCAGGTGTATTAATTGGTGTGTTATCTGTATGCCCTTCAATAGAGATTCTATTTGGTTCATCAACAAGCAACGCTGCGATATTTTTTATAACTTCTTTTGCTTCAGGATAAATATCTGCTTTACCTGAATCAAACATATATTTTTCTGAAAATGTTACTACCAGACCTTCTTTTTGAGTAATTTTTGTTGAAACAAACTTTTCAAGATTATTTTGGGCAACATAATTATCTATTTTTTGTTTAATTTTTTTAAGTTGGTCTTCAGTAGCTGCTGCTGATAAAGCAAATAACATTATAAAAAAAGTCAAAAGTTGTGTAACTAAATCTGAGTAAGAAACCATCCATGCAGGTGCTGGCCTGCCTAATTCGCCAACTTGAGATCTTTTTATTGGCATAATTTTTATCTCTTTTCAGTAGTAGTTTCTTGTGTTTGTGTAGTTACCATTTGTTCCCTAGCAGCTTTTTCTTTTGCTAAAGCTGCTCTTCTTAATGCCGGAGACAAATACGCTTGCAAATTCGCCTCCATTATTGATGGTGTTACACCGGATTGTAACAACAAAACACCACGAATTATTACCTCTTTAATAAAAATTTCTTCTTCACTTCTTCTTTTAAGTTTACCAGCAATCGGAAGAAATATCAAATATGCAGCCATTGCACCATAAAATGTTGTAAGTAACGCAACTGCCATACCGGAAGCAATTTGTGCTGTATCTTGGAGATTTCTCAACATCAAAATCAAACCAATAATTGTCCCTATAAGACCAAACGCTGGTGAATATGTACCTAATGCGATAAAAATTTCTTGACCGATCTTATGTCGTTCCTGAATAAAAGTAAGTTCTGTTTCCATAAGATTACGGATAAAGTCAGCATCGTGGCCATCTATTACCATCTGCAAACCACGACGCATAAAATCGTTATCCATTTTTTTAACATCATCTTCTAACGAAAGTATACCTTCTTTCCTCGCTTTTTGACATAAAGCAACAAATTGTTCAATGATACCTGCAGCTGACTCACCTGGTTCTGTGAAAACTTTTTTAACAATTTTTACCACACCTACAACTTGTGATAATGGATAATTTATCAAAGTAGCACAAATTGCTCCACCAAAAGTTATAAGCATCGACGGGAAATTATAAAATGCAACAAATTGAGTAAAATCAATTCCGCCTGTACCACGTAACATTATACCAAGTGCTATAAGCAACAGACCTGCTGTTGCACCAATAAGTGTTGTTATATCCATAGTAAAGCCTATAGATTAGGCTTTTTTAAGTTTTCTTTTTCCAACTCAATTTGTGCTTTATATTTTACAATTTCTTGTATTACTTCTTCAACAGTTTCTTTTACAATATATTGATTTCCATTAGTAAGTACAATTTTTGTTTCTGGAATAGTTTCAATACATTCTATAAATTCGGCGTTTATAACTATTTCCACACCATTAAGCTTATGCAATTTTATCATTATCTATTATAATTTACAACTTTTTGTCAAAAAGTTCAAGAGGTTATCTTCTACCTCTTTTGGTTTTATACTTTTCATACAGATATTGTTTTTACAATATTTCATTTTATGCGGATTACAAGGAGCACAAGAAACATTTTTTGTAATCACTAAAACATTTTTTCCAAAAGGATACCAACCTACTTCATCACCTGGTATGTACAAACCTATCGTGTTGACTCCTAATACAGAAGATATATGTATCCCACCGGTAGCAACAGAAACAAAACAGCTGAGATTTTTTACAATATTTATAAAATCTAAAAGAGATGTTTTGTTTACTAAATCAAAAACATCTTTTGTTCCATTTATTTTATAAACTCTATTTGTTTTCCCAAGCAATACAACTTTAAAATTCTTTTTTATTAAAGAGTCTATAAGTTCTTCAACATATTCCTTAGGCCAAAATCGTGCATCATCTGCTACAGAAGCGTACGTTATTCCTACAACAGGTTTTTCATCACAAAAAATGTAATCATATTTGTTAACAGATAAATTATCAATATACACTTCAGGTGTTCTATCTTCAACAATATATCCTAATGATTCTAAAATATATAGGATGTAATCAATATAATGTTTTTTGTACAATTCTTTAACTTTATATGTTAATAAAAAGCCACGATGGTCATGAGGATAACCAATCCTATTTTTTATTCCTGCAAGAAAACAAACTAAAGCTGACTCAAAACTTCCTGAAAGTAAAAACACCCTATCAAATTTTTCTTTTCTAAATAGTTTGATATTGTTAAGCCTATTTTTTGTATATACCAAAACTTTATCAACATAAGGACAATTTTTGGCAAGATCAAAAACCAATTCTTTCACTGATAAAACAATATAATCATTATAACAATTCTTCCTTAACTCTCTAAAGAAAGGTGTTGCTAAAACAAAGCTTCCTACAGTATCAGGACCACGGACAAGTATTTTTCTCATAACGAAACACTATTTATTATTTCGTCTAAGTCAACTTGTTTTATACATTTGTAGTCTTTTCTTTTACATTTATCTTTATAACATGGTGAACATAATGTAGGCCTATAGATAATTTTTACATTTTCATTATATGGTCCATATCTTTCAGGTAGAGTTGAAGTAAACACTATTGTTGTTTTTGTACCAACAGCTTGAGCAACAAACGCAACTCCACAATCAACAGAAATTAAATAAGATGAAATACTCAACAAATATCCTAACTCTCTTAAACTAAGTTCTCCACATAAAGATTTACAAAATTCTATTCCTAAGTTAGAAATAATTTGATTAACAAAAAAAATGGATTCTTTAGCACCAACAAAAACAATCTCAATATCTTTAGCATAAATCTTATTCAACCTAATGACAATTTCAACAATTTGTTCAACTGTTAACATTTTTGTTATTCTTGTTGAATAAGGAGAAATAATTATAATTTTTTTATTTGTATCAATATTAAACTTTTGCAATTTTTGTTCAACAGAATCTTTTATTTCTTCTTTATCATATCCAAAAAAGTCCAATTTTTTAAGTTCGTCTGATGTAATCTTGCAATTAATATTAACAAAACTTAAAAATTTTTCTACAAGAAAAGCACATTCTGTACGATAAGGTAAAGATAAGTCTTTTTTTATTGTTTCAGTTAAAAACAAACTGCTACAGTCTTCATTTGTTCCTATAGAATATTTAACAGAGGAAAGTTTTGATACTAAAGAATTGAAAAAAGTTGTCCTAAACAAAATGACATAATCTGGCTTAATTTTAATAACATCGCGTAATAGCTGAAGTTTGGAGAGTTTAAAAATAAAATTATCAATATAAGGGTTTGATTCTAATAATTCTAAAAGGTATGGTTTTACAACAACATATGTTTTAAACGAATTGACACAGTTTTTTAAAAACCGTATTGCAGGTGTTGTCATTAACAGATCGCCAATATAGTTCGGCATAAAAATAACCACTTTCATTGTAGTATTTTGTCAAATTTTTCTTTTATATGTTTAAAAACTTCTAAAGGTATAACCTGTTTCATACAAATGTTATTTTTGCATAAAGTTTTAATCCCACAAGGAGAACATTTGGTTGGTTTATATATATATGTAGACTTCTCATTATATGGATAAAACCATTTTGGATTTGATGGTCCAAAAAGTATTAATGTAGGTTTATCTAAAGCAGCTGAAACATGTGCAACACCATTATCATTGCTTATAGTCAAAGTTGAAAAAGAGACAACTGCGCACAATTCTTTTAAACTTGTCTGCCCAACAAGATTTATATAATCAATTTTACATAAACATTTTATCACATCATTTGTTTTATCTTCATCTTCTTTTGATCCAACAAAAACAAAAACTAAGTTTGTATAATGTTTTGACAACATTGTAATAAGTTCTGAAAAATATTCAGTAGGCCAGATTTTGTGTTTACCTCTACTTCCAACTGAGCAAATAATGTATTTTTTATTGCCATCATAATTTAAAATTTTTTTTACAAACTCCTTCTGCTTATCATAAATTTTTATCCATGGAAGAAATTTTTTTGCAGGAGGCACTTCTTTTTTTTCTTTTTTTGCAAAAAATTCAACTATTTGATAATTTCGTTCAACTGCGTGTAAATCCGGGTCAAACTTTGCAACTGGTTTCACAAAAAAGTTTGTAAGTTCACGAACATAAGAAGTGGAAATAATTCTTTTTTTATGTATTAAATATCCTAAAAAAGCTGTCCTAAATAATACTTGTAAATCAATAACTACATCATAGTTTTCACTCCTAAGCTGTTTTATTAAATTAACATATTCTTTAATTCCGCTGTCACGGTTCCAATATATTACTTTATCTACAAAATCTACTGTTTCTAAGATACCGGAAAATTTGCTAAAAACAAGCCAGTGTAGTTCAAGCTTTGGATATAAATATTTTAACCCTAGCGCTACAGGAAACGAGTGTACTATATCTCCTAAACCAGAAGGTTTTATGATAAGAATTTTTTTCATTCTAAAAACCTTATACTAGACCACTTATATATTCTTTTAATACATCTAAATTTCTCTTTGTAACACCTTTAAGTTTTAAAACAACTTTTTTTGCATTATTCCCATAATTTTTTATTATTTCAGAATTGTTTAGACACTCATTTATAATTTCTATAAACTCAGTTATATCTTTAACTTGAATAGCAGCATTGTTTGTTAACAAAATTTTTGCCGGTTCTAAAAAATTAGATATATAAGGACCAAAAACAACAAACTTGCCTAATGAAGCAGGTTCTATCATATTTTGTCCACCGTAAGGTAAAATTGTACCACAAACAAAAACAATATCTGAAATATTGTATACTAGTTTTAATTCGCCATAAGTGTCTAAAATTAAACATTTATTATTTTTTTCATTTAAAGTTCTAAATCCAAAAGTTATCTGGTTTTTGTTTAACAAAGACACAATTTTAGGTATATAATCAAGATGTCTCGGCGCTAAAACAAATTTAACTTTATCAATATTTTGAAAGTTTCTGACAACTTTTATAATTTCTTTTTCTTCTTTTTCTCTTATACTTCCAAAAGTAATGACAAAATCATCATTATTAAAACCTAAAGATTGTTTTGTAACATTAAAATTAATATTTTCATCTATATCATCATATTTCATATTGCCTGTAATAATTATTTTCTCGTGTGAGATACCTAAATTTTTAAATCTTAAAAAATCAATTTGTTCTCTTACAAGAAACAGATCTATGTTGTTGATAAACTTTAAAAACAACCATTTAAATGTTTTTAAAAAAACAAAACTTTTTTTAGAAATACGTCCGTTTAACAAAAAAATCTTCCCACCAAATTTTTTAACAAAATATAGATAATTTGGCCAAAGTTCTGTCTCTAAAATTATCAACACTTTTGGCAAAACTTTTTTTATAAATCTTCTCATTATAAAAAAGTAATCAATAGGAAACAAACATGTATCTTCATGTATTTTTTTTGCAAAATTTTTCGCAGTTAATGTCGTTGTTGTTAACAAAATTTCAGACGGACATAAATTATAAACTTTCGTAATTTCTCTAATTAACCGTAACGCAATTTTTACCTCACCTAAAGAAGCACAATGTACCCATATCTTATAACTTTTGTTAACTTTTTCGAGTTTCCTTTTTGTTACGAAAGGAAACAAAAAAAATAATATTATTGTCAGAAAAAAATTATAAATTATTATCATAGCACTTAACTAAAAAGTATTCTAATAAATATGTTCGTCAACACTCCAGCTACAAAATCATCTATCGTTACTCCCAACCCAGCTGGAAGTTTCTGCAGTTTATTTATCCCAAATTTAAAAATATCAAAAATTCTAAACAATAAAAAAGTAACAAAAAATTTATTAATACTAATCATTTCTAAACCCACACAGGCAACTAAAAATCCTACAAATTCGTCAATAACAATTTTTTTATCATCTTTTTTACCAAAAATTCTTTCAGCATAAGAAGATAAAAATATACTAAAAAAAACAAAAATAAGAACTACAACCAATTGATATACAAAACTCAATTTCGTCATTAGTATTACAACAGGAAAAGAAGCTATTGTAGCTAATGTTCCCCCAGCAGGTAAGTATCCAATAAAAAATACTGTTGATAAAAGTTCAATAATAATTTTCAATTCTTAATAAAACTTTCTAACAATAGTTTTCTGTACTTTGCTATATAAAACAATCCTGAAAACAAAGTAAATAAAGCAACTACTATCATAGAAATTTTTGGAAATGTTTCTAATATAAATTCTCTCTTATAAAATTTTAAAATTTGGTTTTTAAAAACTAATAAAGATAAAATACAAATGACAACAAAATTTTGTAAAAACGTTTTTAATTTAGCAAACTTATCCGCAGGGATAGAAGTTTTGTTATAAACCACACTTCTTAACCATGTTATCACAAAATCTCTTAATACTATCAAAACAACTGTCCATGAAGGAATTTTAAGTTCTTTAAATCCTAAAAAACAAATAAATGCTGTTGTTATCAACAATTTATCTGCTAAAGGATCTAAGCTACTGCCAAAATCTGTCGTAATTCTTTTTTTTCTTGCAATGAAACCGTCAATTGTGTCTGTTACACCTCCTATAATAAAAACTAATAATGCAATTAATCTTGTTATCCATGTATCAATCAAAATAAAAAGTAAAAAAATTGGTACCAAAAAAATTCTTATCATGGTAATTTTCGTTGCTAAATTCATCTTTATTTTACATCAATAATTTTTGTATTGCTTGATTTCTCCAATTCAAATTCTGATAAAGAAACTTCAAAATCTGTCTCATAATTTTTAAATTCTGTTTCAATAATATATTTTTCGGATATCATTGAAAGTTTTTCTGGAAACAAAGTATCTTTTTTAATCCATAATATAAACCTTGTTTCAGAAGGTCTAAGACCTACTTTTTTATCAGTATAAACTTTCCCTTTTGCTATACGTGTTGATAACACATAATGATCTTTTTCTTCAGCTACAAATTTTAACCCTGTTTTTTTAACAAAATCTACAACGGAATATTTTTTTGAAGATTTTGAAAATAACAAAGGTAAATAGCTGTATTCTTTTTCAAAATACTTCTTTGTATCAAATCTGTAAATTATATCGTTAGTTACATCTTTAACTTCTATCTTTTTAGTATCTGCTATAATTATTTGTTTTACAGGGTCATACACCTCTACTTTGAGTTTATCAGGTTTTATAAAAACAAATTTTGCTTTTAGTTCATAAACTTCGTTTAAATCAACAAAATTAATAAGTTGCGTATATTCAAATTTTATTTTATTTATTTGTTGATCAATTTGAGCAAGTTTTTCTATGAGTTCTTTATATTCTATTGACAACAGTTTTCCAAAAAAAATAAAAATCAAAAAAAACTTAATTTTATTAACTAATATCTTCTTATTTACTAACTTTACCAATTTTTTCTTCATAACTTTTAATCCCTTCTTCTACACGATCAAAATTAATACTCCATCTGTTTGTTCCTTCAGGTTTGTATATATAACCTCTAATCTCAAGCAAACTTAAAATATCAGTAGCTTTTGCTGAAGATCTAAAGTATGCTTTTAATAAATCTTGTGAAACACGCCTACGTTCTTTTATAAGCAACAATGCTGCATATAAATTTTCTTCTTGTTCAGATTCTTTCTCATGGATAACTTTATGTGGTAAAGGAGTTTTCATTATAGGCTCATAAGAAGGTTCTATACCTTGTGATTTAATAAAATTTACAACATTTTCAATATCTTTTTCAGAAATATAAGCTCCTTGTAAACGGATAGGTTTTGCTGCACCTGTAGGTAAATATAACATATCGCCACGACCAATTAATTCTTCTGCACCTGCAACATCAAGAATAATGCGTGAATCAGTTTTTGATAACACTTGTAATGCAATTCTACAGGTAAAGTTTGCTTTTATCACACCAGTTATAACATCGACAGATGGTCTTTGTGTAGCAAGAATAAGATGTATACCTACAGCACGTGCCATTTGTGCAAGACGTTGTAAAACTTCTTCTATTTCTTTTGATGCTGTCAATATAAGATCAGCAAATTCGTCTATTATAACAACAATAAAAAACTCTTGTGGTTGACCACGAGAAGACATAAGTTCGTTATATCCTTCAATGTTTCTTACATTTGTAGCTGCAAATTTTTCATAACGTTGATCCATAACCTTAACTAAAGATGATAAAACTCTTGTAGCTTCTTTTGGATCACTTATAACTTTAACATCTTTTGGATCACAGTTAGGATTGTACAAATGTGGGATACCATTGTATCTAGTAAGTTCTAACCGTTTTGGATCAATAAGCACTAATTTTAAATAATCTGGGCTACACCTAAATAATAACGAAGTTATTATAGAATGAATACATACACTTTTCCCTGAACCTGTAGCACCTGCAATAAGCATATGTGGCATTGTAACAATGTCGTCTACATAAACTTTACCATCAGTTGTTTTACCAAGAACAATAGGTAATTTCATATCTTTTGATAGTTCTTTATACTCTTCACTTTCTAAAACTTCACGAATAGAAACAATCTGTGGTTTTTGGTTTGGTATTTCAATACCGATAGTTCCTTTTGATGGTAAAGGAGCAATAATTCTTATACTAGATGCCTTCATTGCCAACGCTATATTATCTCTTAATGCACTAACAGATTGAACTTTAACACCGGGTTCTAACTCGAGTTCGTACATTGTAACAACGGGTCCAAAAGAAACACTAACAACTTTTGCTTCTATATCAAATTGTCTCAAAACATCCTCAAGTATTTTGCCTTGTTTTTCAAGATAATCATAATCGGGTTCTTCTTTTTTATATTCAGACAGAAGTTGTGTTTCAGGGAAAACATATTTTTTAGGTACAACTTTTTGTTTTTCTTGTTCATCAACTTTTACTTTTTCTTTTACAGAATGAACAAGTCGCTCAATTTTTTCTTGTTGTTCTTCTTTGTGTATTACAAGTGTTTCTTTTTTTAAACTTTCTTCTTTTGCTTTTAGTGGAGGTTCAACTTGTTTAATTAATTCTTGAATTTGTTTCTCATTACGTTGTCTTGTATAACGAGAAGGTTGTTGGACAACTTTTTCTTTTCTTCTACTTCTTATTTCTTCATACCAATTTATAATATCTTCATATATTTTTTGACACCAAACTGAAAAAAGTTCTATTATAGAAATTTCAAACAAAACAGTCAGTAAATAAATAAAAAATAAAATTAATATTATGCTGCCAAAAACCTCGCCAAAAACACGTTCTGAAATTTCAAAAACAAGGTTGCCAAAATATCCTGCAAGTTTTGTTACTTTTTGTTGTGGAAGATGAATTATGTTCAAAAATACTTTTGTTACACCACTTAATAAAACTAAAAGAATTATTGTTAACAAAATATCCAGTTTGAACCGTCTTGCCTTAGACTTCAAAATGTACCATACCCAATAAACTAAAACCAAAGGAATGATAAACCTTGTAATACCAAACAAATAATCCATCCATTTACTGATAAACCTGCCTAACACTCCTGTGTCTTGTGGACGAATATTACAATACATTAAAAACAAACTCAACAAAATAAGTATCACAATCCATAAAATATTATATCTACTTCTACTTTTTAAAGATTTTACATACAAATTTACACTTCTATTTTTGTATTGCATCATTTTAGTTTTACTTTAAGCCGATTATTTTCAACTAGGTATACAATTTTATCTTCACGGGATAACCATCCAAGTGCAAGATAAAGATCTGTATTTGAAAGTTTTAACTGAAATTTAAGTTCTAAAACATCTACTGGTTCATTTTTGTTGTAAAGATATTCCCAAATTTTACCTGCATTAAAACCTATCTCTTCTATTTTATTCATAGAGGTTCTACTAAAAACAGTTTTGTTCCCACAGATACACTTTCTCCATTTTGGCACAAAACTTTAATTATTTTACATTTTTTATTTGCTTTAATTTCGTTCATTACTTTCATTGCTTCAATTATACATAATACATCGCCTGCTGAAACTGTATCACCTTCGTTTACAAACGGTTTAGAAGTAGGCGACGGTGCACGATAAAACACGCCGTTTATCGGAGAGACAATTTCGTCATACTGGTTTTGTAATTCAGTTTCTTGTTTTTTTTCCTCAGTATCTTGTGAAACTTGCTGAGGTTGATAAAAATTTTGTTGAGAAACAGATTTTTCTTTTTTTGAAAACTTTTTAATTTTTATGTTATATCCTTCAAGATTAATTTGTAATTCTTCGATGTTAGCTTCACACATAAGTTGGTACAACTGTGTCAATTTTGATAAAAGTTTATCTTGTAGATTTTGTTGGTCAGGTTTACTTATTGTTTTGTTTTTCATAATTATTTTAATTTTTTCTTTTTATCTTTTTAAATCATAAATACCTTTTTGAGTTAACACAGGCCTACCTTCTTCATCAAGTTGTGCCACTTTTACTACTATTTCTTCGCCTTCGGAAAACATTTTGTTCAAATCTTTACCTTTTTGTACAATTTGTGAAACATGTAAAAGTCCTACTTTGTTTGGCAAAACTTCTACAAACACACCATAATTTGTCACTTTTTTAACTTTACCAACATAAATTTTGCCAACTTCAACATCTTTTGTTAACTCGTTTATTTTTTGTATTGCTAAATCTAAAGCCTGTTGTGAGTCTGCAAACACAGTAACTTTACCATCGTTATCAATTTCTATCTTAACCTGTGTCTCATCAATAATTTGTTTTATATTTTTACCCTTTGGACCAATAAGATCACCAATTTTATCTGGAGATATATACAAAATTTGAACTCTTGGTGCTAAAGATGAAATTTGTTCTCTTGGTTCAGCGATAACATTTTTCATAATATCTAATATTTTGATCCTAGCAAGTTTTGCTTTAAATAAAACTTCTTCAACGATTGAAATTGGTATCCCTAAAATTTTTAGATCTAATTGTATAGCAGTTATCCCGGTATCTGTCCCTGCTACTTTAAAATCCATATCGCCACAATGGTCCTCTATCCCAGCAATATCAACAAGTATTGCATAATTATTATCTTCCATAACAAGACCTATCGCTACACCTGCTACAGGTTTTTTTATTTTAACACCAGCGTCTAACAATGCTAAAGTTGCACCACAAACAGAAGCCATTGAAGAAGAACCGTTTGATTCTAATATATCGGAAACAATTCTAATTGTATATGGAAAATCTTCCTTACTAGGAAGCATTGCTTGTATAGCTTTCTTAGCCAACATCCCATGTCCAAGCTCCCTACGTGAAACACCTCGTTCAAGTCTAACCTCACCTGTTGCAAATCCAGGAAAGTTGTAATGAAACAAAAATCTTTCCTTATATTCTCCAATAAGCTCATCCATTATCTGCATATCTTCTGCAGTACCAAGTGTTACTGTTACTAAAGCTTGCGTTTGACCTCGTTGAAAGATTGCTGAACCATGTGTTCTCGGTAATACACTAACTTTACAAGAAATCTCTCTTAACTCATCATGTTTTCGTCCATCGATACGGATTTGATCAAACAAAATACGCTTTCTTACAATTTCTCGTAAAATTGTAAAAACTATCCTTTCTTTTAATTGGGAAGACAAAGTTTTATCATTTAATATCTCTTCACTACAAAATTCGTTTAAAAGAATTACTTCTTGTGCTATTTGTTTATATTTTTTCTCACGTTCAACTTTATCTGGTAAATTAAGTATTTCTTCTAACATAGGCTGTATTTTAGACCGGTTTGCTTCAACTAATTTGTCTAAAACAAACTTTAAGGTAGATGAAAACTTAGGTTTAGCATATTTTGAAACTACTTTTTGCTGAAATTCAAGATATTCGTTAACATAAGATTGTAAATATTTTATCATGTTAACAATTTCTGGCTCAGAAACTTCTTCTGCTTCAGTTTCAATCATTAAAACTTTATCTTTATAAAAACTGCATATCAAATCTATATCACTTATTTCGAGTTCTTGAAAAGTAGGATTGACGATATATTCATCATTTATTCTACATATTCTAAAACAACTGGTATATCCTTCAAACGGTATTTCTGACAAAGTTAAAGCTAAAGAAGAACCTAATACTGACAAAACTGTTGGATCGTTTGCTGGATCAAAAGATAATACCAATACACTTATTTGTACATCACGATTAAAATCTTTAGGAAACAAAGGACGAAGTGTTCTGTCAATAAGACGGGAGACATGTACTTCGTGTTCTCTTGGTTTCCCTTCACGTTTAAAAAACCCGCCTGGAATTTTACCTGCTGCATATGTCCGTTCACGATATTCAACAATAAGTGGTACTAACGGTTCTGAAGGGATATTAGGATTGTCATCTTTTGCAGATACTACACAACATAAAACACTTGTGCCACCAGAGGTTACTTTTATTGAAAAATTAGCTTGTTTCGCTAATTCGTTAAATTCAAACTCTATTACCTTTTTAACATCAACAAGTTCAGTTTTTCCATTTTCAACTTTTATTGTTTTTGTCTGGTACTCGAAAACTTCTTTCGTCATTACTTTTTTATTCTAATCCAATTTCTTTTATTATCTGTTGATATTTCTGTGGATCAGTTTTTTTAAGATAGTTTAATAATCTTCTTCTTAGACCAATTAACTTTAAAAAACTTCTTCGTGTTAAAAAATCTTTTCTATGTCGTGAAAAATGTTGTTGCAAAATTTTTATTCGTTCTGTAAGAAGAGCAATTTGTACTTCTGGCGAGCCAGAATCTCGTTCATGTTTACCATACTTACTTATTATTTCTTTAATTTTCTCTTTTGTCAGTGGCATAATGTTTATTCTCCTTTCTATTTGTTTAACATTTTAAAAAAATGGGCGTGAGAGGAGTTGAACCTCTGACCTCACGGATGTGAACCGTGCGTTCTAGCCAGCTGAACTACACGCCCGCGATAGTTCATAGTTATTAGTTTATAGTTTATTTTAAGAATTTTAAGAGCAATTTTTCTAATTGTTCTACTTTAGATTTTAGTTTACTAAACTCTATTAACAATCTTGGTAATCTTTTTGATGCTACAGAAATCTTTTTTTGTTCTTCAAACGGTATAGGCGGAGTACCCCAAACAATTTTGTTATCTTCGACATCTTGTACAATTCCAGTTCTTGGTCCAGCAATAACATTTTTACCAACTTTTATATGGTCTGTGACACCGGTTTGTCCAGCCAAAATTGTATTATCACCAATTTTACTACTACCTGCTATACCAACCTGTGCAATTAGTAAAACATTTTCCCCTATTTCAACATTATGTGCAATATGAACAAGGTTATCAATTTTTGTCCCCTTTTTTATCAATGTAGAACCAATTGTAGCTCTATCAATTGTCACATTAGCACCAATTTCAACATCGTCTTCTATTACTACTTTACCTATATGAGGGATCTTTATATGTTTACCATTTCGTTGAATATAACCGAACCCGTCTGAACCTATCACCGAACCACTATGAATTATCACATTGTTTCCAATTGTAACATTTTCTCTTATTGTAACATTAGGATAAATAACAACATTTTTTCCTATTTTTACATTATCTCCTATAAATATTTGACAAACTAAAACAGTATTATCAGCAATTTCTACATTATCACCTATTACACAGTATGGTCCTATCGAAACATTATTGCCTAAAACAACATCTTTACCTAATACAACTGTTTGGTGTATACCTTTATAAAAATTCTGTCTCTCTAAAAAAATTTTGTTAAGTAATCTAACAAATGCAAGTTGTACATCTGAGACAACAATTTGTGGAGTGTCAACATCAGCAAAAAAATTTTCTACTACAATAGCAGCAGCGTTTATGTTTTTTATATTGTTATAATACTTTTTGTCAAAGATGAAACAAATTTTATCTTTTGTAGCATCTTCTGGTGTTGAAACATCAGAAACTATCAATTCGCCATCAGTATTGTATAACTGTCCAGAAACAATCTCAGCTATTTTTTTTAAAGTAAGATTCATTTTTTAAGAAAAATGAATACAAAATTAAATAAAGTTTTTCAACTGTTTGAATAAAATTTTGAAGAAGAAAACCGATGAAAAGAAAAAAAACATCGTAAGGTTAAGAATTATTTTCTTTCTATTACTTTTTTAACTTTTTTTACAATATCCTGTGCTTTTAATTTATATTTTACCATTAATTCGTTAGCGAGACCTGACTCGCCAAACTTGTTGTCTATACCAACAAACTCTTGCGCTACAGGATAGTTTTTTGCAAGAACCTCTGCTACTGCAGAACCTAGACCACCATAAATTTGGTGTTCTTCACAAGTAACTACACAACCACACTTTTTTGCAAAAGTAATTATTACTTCTTCATCTATAGGTTTTATTGTATGCATGTTTAGTACAGTACATTCAATTCCCTCTTCCTTCAACATTTCATGCGCAACTAATGCTTCATATACCATAACACCACAAGAAATTATTAAACAATCTTTACCTTCAGTTAAAACTTTTGCTTTCCCAATTTCAAATTTTTCGTTAGGTTTTGTTATCACAGGCAATTTTTCGCGCGATAATCTTATGTATACAGGCGAAGGTAAAACTAAAGAAGATATTAAAGCATTTTTTGCTTCGTTAGCATCCGCAGGAACAATAACTGTCATATTAGGTAGTACACGCATCAATGCAATATCTTCTAATATTTGATGAGATGCACCGTCTGGTCCTACAGTAATTCCAGCATGGGTACCTACAAGTTTAACATTTGTATAATTATAACAAACACTTTGTCTTATTTCTTCCCAACAACGACCAGCTAAAAACATTGCATAAGTTGACACTACAGGAAGTTTGCCAACCAAACTTAATCCTACTGCAATACCAACCGCGTTTTGTTCTGCAATACCTACATTGATAAATCTTTCGGGATACTTTTTTGCAAACTTACCTAAGGAAGTTGACTGTGCAGTATCAGCTCCAACACCAACAAGGTTAGGATATTTATCAGCAATTTCTAACAACGCTTCTCCAAGTCCTTCACGAGATGGTTTATATTCTAAAATTTCCAGCATTTTTTATCCCTCTTTAAATTAAAATTATTGTAAACTGTTATTTATCGCAATAAAAACTATACTTTCTACCATGAATATCATATCATAATATTTACATTATTCACAATTTACTTTCTTCAATTTCTTTTACTGCTTGTTGTTTAAGTTCTTCTGACGGTGCTTTCCCATGCCAATCAACATTATTCTCCATAAAAGAAACACCTTTACCTTTTATCGTGTGAGCAATAATAACTTTTGGTTTACCTTTAGAAATTTTTGCTTGTGTCAAAGCTTTATCTAACTCTTCAATACTATGCCCGTCAACTTCGTACACTTCCCAACCAAAAGAAATGTATTTATCTTTAATTGGTTCTATATCAACAGCATCTATTATTTTACTTTCTTGCTGAAGTTTATTATAATCCATTATTTCAATTAAATTATCTAATTTTTTATATCCAGCAAACATTATTCCTTCCCAGGTAGAACCTTCTTGATGTTCTCCATCACTACAAATTACATATACAAAACTATCTTTTTTATCCATTTTTAGACCTATCGCCATACCAACTGCTACTGACATACCATACCCTAACGAACCAGTTGAAACTTCTATACCTGGCACGTACTGTATTTTTTCTTGTCCATTGTAAACTCTTGCAGGATGTCCCTGAAGGATAGAATTTATTTTTCTTAAATTCCATAATTCTTGTTTATCAAAATACCCTTGTTCTGCTAATATAACATAGAGAGCAGGACAACCATGACCTTTCGACAATACGACTCTGTCTCTGTCTTCCCAAAAAGGATCTTTAGGATTATGTCTAAGATGTAAGTAATACAAAGTTGTTAAAATTTCAACTAAAGACAACGATCCACCAGGATGACCACTTCCAGCATTTGCAATTATCTCTATTATAATCTTTCTAAATTTTTTACATAGCTGTTTAAGTTCGTCGTATTTTTTCATAAAAAATAAAAGTTTTTAATAATTTGGTTTCAAAAAGAAAAGTTTTGTATAAACTATTAAGCAAAAAATCAAGTGATTACAAAAATTTTTTAAAAAATTATTTTTTAATCGTGTCAATTAACTTGCGCAACTTATCATCTTTTGGATTAAGTTTCAATGCTTGTTCCCACATTTGTATCGCTTTATCTCTTTCACCCATAGCATAAAATGCTGAACCTAACCTTTTGTATGCTAAAACATCTTCTGGTTCCAACAAAAGTATCTCTTCGCAAAGTTTAACTACAGTAGCATAATCTCGTTTCCTAAACGCAATAAGTGACTCATTGTGAAGTTTATCAACAATAGTTGTTCCAGCAGGGCTTTCAATTTTTTCAGCTCTTATACCAGTTTTTTCTTCAATAGTAGACAAAAGACGCATTATATTACTATCGTCAGGTGCTAAATTTAAAGCATAATTTATTACTTTAACTGCTGATAAATTATCCCCTTTAATAAAGAATGTGATTCCACGTACTAACAATCTACTAACTTTGTCTCTAGCAGTAATTACCGGATACAAAGAAGAAACTAATTTTATCCTTTCTATATATATATCAAGATCAATTGCTTCTGGCATAATTTCTTTTGCTTTATTCAAATTTGTTAACGCTTGTTTATAATTTCCTGTTGTATAATTTTTCACTGCTTCTTCAAACAATGTTTGAAAATACTTCTTTTTTTCTTCTTCTGTTTTAAGTTTTGTTTCAATAATCTCAAGTTCTTCAGTACCAGGCAACGCTTTTATTTTTTCAGCCCAAAGTTCTTCAAGCGTCTTCCCAAACTTAAAATCCACTGCTACACGGTGTGAAATACCCAAATAATTCTGAATTACTGTTGCATAGTTAAACTCTAAGTTTTTATAATTTATTCCAAAGCCAAACGTATTTTCTAAGTTACTCCTTCCAACACGAAGAGATAATAAATTCATTGCGGTATATTCCAACCCAAACGAATAAGTGTCAAAAACATTACTATTATTTCTGTTCTTACCTATATCTAACCCTAAACTTAAATTTTCAAATAATTTTATTCCCAGACCAAAATTAATACCTATCAAAATAACATCTTCTGTATCAGACAAGTTTATATTTAACAAATTATTGAGATTTGATGCAAAAAATATACTGTTAGTCATCTTATAAATTACACCTAACGAAGTAGTAAAACAATTTCGTGAGTAATTGCCTATGTTGTCAGATAAAAATTTTATATTCCCTCCAACATATAACTTTCTTAACAAAATTTCTTTCCCCCAACCTATAACAGACAATATATTAGTATAACTGAACTCAGAATCTAAATATCTATTAAACTCGTCTGTCCGTTTCGCACCATAACTATCTAAATAA
This sequence comes from uncultured Elusimicrobia bacterium, assembly GCA_964561135.1. Taxonomy (GTDB): domain Bacteria; phylum Elusimicrobiota; class Endomicrobiia; order DTEH01; family DTEH01; genus JANXDG01. The sequence goes on from CAZLOB010000046.1 coordinate 29,833, forward strand.
ATTATATTTAAAGAAAAATTCCCTTTCTCTAATGTTGGATGAAAATACGCAATACAGCCTATAATCGTATTCTCATAAAGTAGCGATGATGAAACACCAACGTTTTTTCTATCCAACACACCATTAATTGCAGGGTTTAAAACAGTATTAAACACATCCCATACTAACGAATTATAAGAATTACCTAAAGCATTCGCTTTAACACTTACAGAATAAGATAATAAAGGATAGGGTTGAACATTAGCTAAAATATTAATTTTGATTAACAAAAAAGTTATTATTAAAATTTTTTTCATAAAAGATTATCTAATTACCCCTAACTTCCATTTCTTACGCTCTATATTTCCATTAAAATCTTTTGTTTCTAACACAAGAATGTACATTCCAGCAGGAATATCCTTACTTTTGTCACATTCTACATAATGTGTACCAAACAATGTTTTTTCATCACCTTTATAAAAATTCTTTTCAAAAACTAAATTACCAAACAAATCAAAAATTTTTATATTTACTTCTTGAACATCTTTGCTTAAAATGTAACTTATGACAAAATTTCTTTTTCTTACATCACAGGGATTAGGAAATGTAGTTAACTCAACAATAGTATCTTTTGGTAAACTTAAAGCAATACCTTTTGATGGTTGTGACGGTGCTGAATCAGAACCTGCTATATTTTTTGTTTTTATACGATAATAATACACTTTATTTTGCTGCCTATTAGTTATACGATAGCTAAGCTTTATATTATAACTTTCTAGTTTGTATCCTAAAGAAGCAAATAATGTTTTAAAATTAACTACTTCAACTGTTTCAGGTACTGAACTCGAAAGAACAAAATTGTATTCAATCACAACATTGTCTGAAACAATATTACGAGAAGAAATTATTATCTGTGTTCCTTTAACTTCTTCAACAGTTCTTCCAAAATATATATCTTTTATCAAATTTTGGATATCAAATAGTATCACATCAATAGTATTCCAAATATTCTCTTGATGAACACGTTCTTCAATCTCTACAGAATATAAGAAACTCTCGTCATCATCTGTTAAATTACAGTTTATCCAATATATATTATTTGATGGTTGTGAAGATTGCGGGGGTTGAGACGGTTGTGGTGAAGTAACATCTATAAAAATTGGTACATAATTTATTCTACTGAACCCAGCATTACTTTCAGCTTTTACCCATAAATAATACAATTTATTATGTTCAAGATTAAGACCTGGTAGTTCAAACTCTCCTACAGTCGGCAAAGGTTTAAACGAAACAATATCCGGAGTTTCATAAACATCAGGGATGTATTTTCTTGTAGCTAAACCAACATATCCTGCTTTTATACCACCACCATAAGGTGCTTCAGAAAACCAACTAAATCTTATTTCGTTAGAATAAGGTGTATAGTAAATCTTTCTTTCAATTTCTTGCCCAGTATCAATCCCTTGTTTTAAAAATACAATTGGCGAGATTACCGGTTTTGTAGGTGTACGTTTGTCTAACAATGTTACTTTCTGAGTTGAAAAGTATCCAAATGTTTTTTGTCTATTAGGTAAATTATAATTAAACCCAGTAGGATCAAACCCTACACCAATAGTTTTGTCAGGTAAAGCGTCTTCATACAAATCAAACACTAAAAATATTCTTACTTTTTCATCTAAAACAAGTACAGGTTTATATTTTAGCATTTGCTGAGGATTAAAGAACACAAGTTCACACTTGCCTAATAAATCAAATGTAGAAGAAGCAACAAGCACATCTTTAGTGGCATCAAATTTTAAATCACCATCATCTAAATATACTTTGACAAGTTTCACTGTAAAAGATGACACAGCCGTACCTTCTGAGGTTATTACCAACTTATCCAAAGTAGCATCACAAAACGCAATTAAATCAATTGCAGCAATTGGTACATTTTGTTCATACAACGCAGCTTCCTCTGGTGCTAAAGATATTATTTTTGTTTCAACTTCATCAGGATAATCTGCAATGATAACTTCAGGCGACTCTAACGGAAAATTGCTACTTTCTGTTATGTCAACACCACCTAATGTAAAACTTGTGCCAGTAGAAATTATCAACTTAAGTTTTTCGTTAGGTTGTGCATTTTTTGGTATATAACATATAATAAAATATGTTGCATATTCTGTAAGATGGTGTTGTTTATCAATCTTTTCAGGTTGTGAAAACAGAACAACTGCAGTGTTGTTTTCAAATACACTGCTACCTAATTTTCTATCAATACCTACATCAAATGAACCGTCTCCGTTTTCATCATGCCACACTTCAACTACTGTCTGTGAACTTCTGTCAAAACGGTCATACTTATCAGCAGCAGTTGTCGATTTTTCAACAGTAAGTTTTATCCAGTCAGCAGAAGCTAAACCTAACCCACGTTTACCTACCGATACTCCAATAGGTAACAAAACAATTCTTTCTGACTGATAAACTTTTTCAGGTATTTTTGCAACTAAATCTGGTAATGTGCGGACATAAACAATATCTCTTGATTGCTCTATACGCACAGTATCTGAACGTATAGAAGTTTGTATTGCTGTAACTTTTGAAGAAATTGTATTCACACCTTCATGATCAAGTAAAAAGAATGTTGTAGAAATATCAATTCTAAAAGAAAAATTAACTTCAGTAGTATCCCTTGAATACGAGGCTTCAGGCGAAATCTCTGCTGTAATAAAATAATAATTTGTTACTTTGTCAGAAATTGTTTGTTCTCGTATAAACTCTAACAAAGCAATACCGCCTGAAAATGTTGCAGAAGAAATAAAGTTACTTTCAAAAAATGGATAGTCATAGTATAACTTAACAACTTTTATATCTTCATCACGAATATTTGAACCAGACAAGTTCACACGAAGTATTCTAAACGGCGAAATTGATCTATCTGTAACAAGACCAAATTTCATTATTATAGCATTATCCCCTTGCTCCAAAACTTTTGTTTTATCAAACCCTGTATATGTACGAAGATAAACTGATGTATCAATATCCACAATAAAAACATTTACAACTGGTGGTACAACTACTAAATATTCTAAAGTAGTTGTGTCTTTGTAAGTAATATAAGGTAAA
>CAZLOB010000047.1:0-12350 GCA_964561135.1 uncultured Elusimicrobia bacterium
TGTGCAAAAAAACTTAAACGTAATTTTATATGTTTTGAAATAGTTAAAGAATATATAGAAATTGCTAAGTATAGAATAAAATATGGTAACTTTCCTAAAAAAATATCTAACAAAGAATTAACTTTATTTTAAATGATAGAATACAAAGATGCTCAAAAGTTATTTATAGAGTATGCAGGAAAATTTAAAGGAGATCAAGAGCTTCAAAACGAATTTTTGGATGCTATAAATAAAATACTTCGTTTATATGACACGAAATTTTATGAAAATAGATTCATAGTTGGAGGTGTTATTGAGTTTATTGTTTTAGCCTCTTTTAAGGCATTAAACTATGACGCAATACATGTTGGAAAAATAACTGATCGCTTTGACTTAAAAATAGACTACGAAACAAAAGAAATTTTTTATTCTGTTAAAAGTGTTTTCACAAAATCATCTGATTTACGTGTAATCAATGTTCTTGGCAAAAGTTCTCAAACAAAATGGGAAGCACCTACAATTTGTCTGCTTCCAAAATTAGGAATAGGATATTGTGATAAAACTTTGATAGATGAAAAATCTATAGTCAGAAAAGAAGATGCAATTTTAATAAACAGAAAAGAATTAGAACAATTTTTTGAAAAACATCCCAAATTTTTAATCTCTTTAAACTTACCTTATAAAAACGAAATTAAATCTGAAAGTGCGCGGCTAGCATCTGAAGATGTTGTCATTAGATTATTAAAAGATTATAAGAAACTTAAATTATGACCTTAATTAAAGTAATGGGAATATTAAATGTAACACCAGATTCTTTTTATGACGGTGGAAAATATTTTTCTTTTTCTGACGCAATAAAACATGTAGAAAAACTTGTTTCTGAAGGAGCAGATATTATAGATGTTGGTGGTGAATCAACAAGACCTAATTCTGAACCTATATCTATAGAAGAAGAAACGAAACGTGTCATTCCTGTAATAAAAGAAATCAAAAAAACTTTCCCAAACATAATATTATCAATCGACAGCTACAAATACGAAGTTGTAAAACAAGCGGTAGAATTAGGTGTAGAAATCGTAAACGATATTTATGCACTTCGTTTCTCACCACAAACTGTTGAATTGTTAAAGACATATCCGAATACAAAAGTCGTCCTTATGCATATGAAAGGGACACCAAAAACTATGCAGGTTAATCCACAATATCCATATGGTGTAGTAAACGAGATAAAAGATTTTTTTGTTGAAAGAGTAAAATTTCTTTTTGAAAACAATATTGAACCAGAAAGGATAATTTTGGACCCAGGGATTGGATTTGGAAAAACTACACAACATAATATCGAAATATTAAAAAACATTGATGGATTCAAAACTTTAAACATTGATGGGAAAAACTATAATTTTAAGATACTTATCGGATTATCAAGAAAATCTTTCATTGGAAGAATTTTAGGCTCTGAAGAAAAACCGATTCCACCTGAAGAACGATACGAAGGTACAATAGTGCTACACACATATTGTATATTAAAACAAGTTGACATTCTTCGAGTACATGATGTGAAAGCAACAAAACAAGCAATAAAATTGATACAAAGTTTAGTTGATTAAATGCAAAACTTCTTTTTGTTTTTAACAACTGTTATTTTAATTTCTTTTTCAGGAGTTGTTTCTCCGGGACCTTTAACTGCAGTTACAATTACAAAAGGTTTACAAAACAAATATAATGGAATACTAATATCTATTGGGCATGGAATTGTTGAACTACCATTAATTTTTCTTATCTATTTTGGATTCACAAAAATTTTTTCTTTCCCCTTACTTAAGACATCAATAGGATTACTTGGTGGATTTATGCTTATCTTTTTAGGTATTTCAATTTTTAAAACAAAAGAAATATCAAATACTAACCTACCATATGGTACAGTTTTTGCTGGAGTTGTGGCTACTATTTCCAACCCTTATTTTTTCATCTGGTGGTTAACAATAGGAAATAGTCTAATTTTAACATCAATAAATTTTGGTAAGACAGCAATTTTAATTTTTTCTTTTGTTCATCTGCTATGTGATTTTTTATGGTATACGTTACTGTCTGTTTTTATATATAAAACAAAAAAATTTTTTCCTCAAAAAGTCTATAAATTTATCACATCAATTTGTGGAATTTTACTTATCTTGTTTGGTATATTCTTTATTATAAACTTCTCTAACTTTTGAAAAAAACTCAATTGCAGTTTGAGTTTTATAATCTGGATAAGTCCATTCTAATATATGAAATTGTTTATGTTTATAAAGAAGTGTAACTTCAGCAAAAATACCTTCACCAATATACACTCTGTGAGAATAATTTTTTGTAGAAAACAAAACAAGTTTTGAACCATCAATATAACCCGGATCCAGATTAACCTTCCGATTGGTTTTCTCATCTGAAAAAAATTTTTTCTCAATTTCATTAGATAAAACTTTAATTTTGTAAACTTGAGCTATTTCAATAGAAGGAGAAAAACTAAACCAATAACGGTACAAATCTTCTCCCATCTCATCATTGTAATAATTAGTAAAATCAAACTTAATTACATCACTTTGTAAATCAATCTCTTTGACACCAAATTCTTTTTCAAATTCCAATAAAACTAAACTATTAATTTCCTTAATAATATCTTTATCATCTTTCACAGAAAACCTTTCTTTACACCAGAAAGGATTATAAATTACTCCACATATAATCTTTATTTTATACTCTTTTTTTATTTCTCCCATATTAGTACTTTTACTAAACTTACTTATTGCTTTCAACTATTGATAATTATTCAATTTTTTTGTTAAAATAAACACTATGAGTAAACTAATAAAACAGGATGACGCAACACTAGTTACTTTAGCTAAAAACGGCAATGTATCTGCTTTTGAAAAACTAATAAAACGATACGAAGATAGCATTTTCTCCTTAGCATATAGAATCCTTCAAGATAAAGAAGAAGCGTATGATGTTTTACAAGAAACAGCTTTAAGTGCATTTAAAAACTTAAAAAAATTCAAAGGAAAATCTGCGTTTTCAACATGGATCTACAAAATCGCTCTAAACTACGCTTTAATGCATAAAAGAAAACAAAAAAGCTTGGAAAAAAAGATGACTGTAATTTCTACTGACGATGATCAAAAAATCTATGATACTGTTGATACAGACAAATTTGCTGAAATACAAACTTTAGAAGATAATCCATTAAAAACTCTTGAAGAACAAGAACTTATAAATATACTAAACGACTCTTTAAACAAACTGCCAGAAAAATATAGAACTGTATTTATATTAAAAGAGCTTGAAGGAAAATCTATTGAAGAAATTGCTAAAATACTAAATTTGTCGCCAGCAGCAATAAAAACACGTCTTCATCGTGGTAGGATTTTCCTTAAAGGATTAATGGAAAAATATTTAAACCTAAGTATTTAACAATGAAGTGAAACTATGATAATAAGATGTAAAGATATACTAAACTTATTATCAGATTTTTTTGATGATGAACTTGATTTTAAAGAGGAAGAATTTTTGTTTGACCATCTTTACCAATGTCATCGATGTTTACAGATATATAACTCATACAAACAAATGTTAGATTTATTTCATTCATTAAAACCTATCAAGCTTGAAGAAGATATGAGAAGAAGTTTTCATAAATGGCTACATATTGAAATAAAACAAATTGTGATTAAAAAAAAGTATAAAAAACTATGAGTTTAACTCCAAAAGAAGTTTTAGAAAAAATAGTTTCGTTTGAACAACAAAAAGAACAAGAAATAAAAAGTTTACAACAAGAGTATAAAAAGGAATTAGAAATATACGAAAAAGAATTACAAAATAAAAAAGAAAAAATTATTACCAGTTATATAACACAACTAAGGGAACAACTAAACAAAGAAATCGTTCTATATGAATCAGAGATAAAATCTTTTTTTGAAGAAAAAATAAAAAATTTTTCAATAACAATTGAAAAACTTAAAAAAGAAGAAATAGTTGAAAAACTTCTTAACAAAATTTTAAACTTATGGCAATAGACAAGATTAAAAAAGTTGTCTTTATTATTCCATCTGAAACATACGAAAAATTTCTTATTGAACTAAAAAATTCTGCTTGTGTTGAAATTATTGAACAACAAATACAAAAACCTCTAAACGAGTTTCTTTCTGTTTCTTATGAACAAATTAAAAATTTATCATCAAAAATTGAAACTGCTATCGCTATTCTGCAAAAATATTACAAAAACGAAACTTTTGTATCAGCTACTGAAATCATTTTTGACAATATATCGTCTGAGATAAAAGAAATAGAAACAATATGTGAAAAAATTGAACAAATAAATAAAAATATAAACGATCTTTCATCAAAAATAAATATCATTCAATCAAAACTACAAACTCTATCTTTTTTTTATGGTCTTGATATCAACTTCTCTTTATTGACAAAATGTAATACCTTAAGTTCTTTCTTTATAAAAGCTGAGGCTCATATTTTTGAAAAATTAAAAAAAGAACTAAAAAACTTTTCTTTCGTATACTATTGGATTCATAAAAAACTTAAAAATGAATTATATGTATTTTTATTAATTGAGAAAGAAAATGAAACAAAATTTTTAAACCTTGTTAAAAAGTTAGAGATAACATTAATCAATATACTAGAACTTTTAACAACCGATAGTATTGAAACAGAAATAGAAAAACTTTCTTGTGAACTTAAAAACCTCTATGGTTTTAAAGAAGAAGAAACGGAAAAATTAATTAATGTTGCAAAGGAAAATTTTGAAAAAATTTATACTATGTATTTAAAATGTTTAGAACTATTAGATTTTTTTAATGCACAACAAAATATTTGTTCTACTCAATACACTAAAATTATTTATTGTTGGTTACCACAAAAGTTTTATAAAAAAATCTTAAGTTTGTTAAAAAAATTTCCTGATGTGAAAACGTTATTTTTTGAGCCTGAACCAAACGAAAATACACCAACTGTACTCACTAATAAACCGTTGACAGAACCTTATGAATTTATCACAACACTATACGGTTTACCAAAACAAACTGAAGTTGATCCAACTTCTTTCTTAGCACCATTTTTCACAATATTTTTTGCTTTATGTTTAAGTGACATGTTTTATGGAGTACTAATGTTAATTTCATATTTGTTGTTAAGAAAAAAAATTAAAAAAACTTCACTGTATTATAACTTAATAGTTTTGTTTAAATATTTAGGCATTACTTCTATAATAATTGGCATTTTTTTAGGAAGTGTGTTAGGATTTAGTATAATTGAAAACTTTAAAATATTACAAAAAATTGTTTTATTAGATCCGTTAAACAAACCTGTTGATATGTTAAAATTTACGTTTCTGTTAGGACTTATACAAATAACTTTTGGTCTAGGAATAAGTGTTGTGAAAAATATTAAAAACAAAGACATTCTTTCTGCAATTGATAGTTTAAGTTGGGCAGTGTTTATAATAACATTTTCTCCAGTTGTATACAAGTTGTTTTTCCCAATGGATGTGCCGCAAAATGTTGTCAATATAGCTTCAAAAGTTGCGTTTTGGTTGTTTTTGTTTATTGTTTTGTTCCAATCACGGAATATAAAACCAATTTTTTTAAAACCGATAAATTTCTTTGTAAAAGCGTATAACACAATTGGATATTATGCTGATATTCTTTCATATTCACGAATTTTAGCGTTAGCTTTAGCTTCAACAGCTATTGCACAAACAATAAATATATTTGTTACAAAATTGTTTCATGCACAACTTTTAGGGATAAAATATATAGAACCGGTTTTAGCGCCGATAGTTTTTGTTTTTGGCCACATATTTAATTTTTTGATAAGCTGTCTTGGAGGATTTGTTCATTCTGCACGACTACAATATTTAGAATTTTTTTCAAAATTTTTTGTTTCTGGTGGAAGACCAATAAAAATTTTTCAACCAGTAAGGAGGTGAAACACATATGGAACAATATTTGGGATTGATGTTAGTAATACTAGCTGGAGCAATATCAGTAGGTTTAGCAGGGGCAGGTTCTGCAATAGGATGTGGTATAGTAGGACAATCAGCAGCTGGGGTTACTGCAGAAGATCCTAATAAATTTGGTTTATTACTTGTTCTACAAGCATTACCTGGCACACAAGGGTTTTATGGGTTCGTAGGTATGTTTTTAATTTTAGGAAAACTTGCTGGTGTAGAAATCACATCAATTACGTTCTCTCAAGGACTTTCTGTAACATTTGCTGCTATACCTGTTGGTCTTGTAGGATTTATATCAGCTATATATCAAGGTAAGGTTTGTGCTGGTGGTGTAAACCTTGTAGCTAGACGGCCAGAAGAAGTTGCAAAAGCGATGGTTTACGGCGCTGTTGTTGAAACATATGCTATTATAGGACTAATTTCAACAATATTGTTACTACAAAACATTAAACTAGGATAATTAATATGCAAGAAATAAATGAAATTCTTAAAAAAATTGAACAAAAAACTGAACAAAAAATTGAAGAATTAAAAAAAGAAATAAATCAAAAAAAACTTGAACTTGAACAAAAATTTAATACAATCATTGAACAAGAAAAAAGTTTAATAAAAGAAAATTATGAAAAAGAAAAAGAATTAATTAAAAAAAGAATTTATGCTAACAATCTTATCGAATATAATAAAAAGATCGAAGAAATAAAAAATAAACTCATAACTGAAATCATTGAAAACTTGAAACAAAAAATTTTGGCTTTAAACAAAACTTTGCATTACACTTTTATAAAAAACATACTTTTAAACAACTTGTTTGTAAACGAACACAATACAGTTTTTTTAGGAAAATTAAATAACCTTGAGGAAAAAGAAAAAAACAAACTTTTATCAGAAATAAATCAACAAATAGCAAAAGTCTATGCACAGACAAAAATTGAATTTTCCAACCAAGAAGCTGATTTTGATTTCGGTGTTAAAATAATCTCAGGGAAAAAAAGTAAACAATTTTTGTTACAAACTTTTATTGACTATATAAAACCTTTTGCTGAAGAAGAAATAAATAAGTTGATAAGTAAAGAAAATTTATGAATTATACATTTCAAGTAGCATATCTTAATACAATACGGCCAAAAAAAGTTATACCAAAAAATTTATTACAAGAAATTGAAAACAACAAAAATATTGCTAATCTTGTTTCTGTTTTAAAAGAATTTAAATACACAAAAATTTTTTTGTTCTCCGTACCTGAAATTTCTATTTTAGATGCAACAAATTTTGAAAATGTGTTATTAACAGAATTATACGAAAGCTTAGATTTAATTTCTTCTTTACTTTTAAATAACCACAAATGGTTCATTGAATTTTTAAAGTTTTTTATTAATCCAACTGAGATTTATTCATCGAACTTTGTCTTGTTTTTTGAACACTATAACAAACTTTTTCTTAAGATTAAGTCAAACCTTTGCAAAAAATTGTTCAACTTAATTACCGATTTCGAAAACATAAAACTTTTCATATCGTATGTCATTACGCAAAGAACTCATCAAGAATTAATTTTTATTCCATTTGGCAGTATAGACGAAAAGAAATTAAAACAATTGTTCCCTTCAATAGAAAGTTTAAATAAATTTCTTAATTTCTCTCTATATCCCAAAACAAAAGTATCTGAAAAACTACAAAAAGAAAGTATTAACTTTTATTTCAATCTTTATTTAGAAGAACTTATTTGGCAAAGCAGATTTTATTATTTCACAATAGAACCAATAGTTTTTTATTTTTTTGAAAAACTTATTGAAACACAAAGATTGAAAAAAGTTTATTATACAATAAAAACAGTGTGAAAGAAAACAAATTTATTTTTATATTAGTCTTTATATTTCCTCTTTTTATACATTCTCAAAATTTAAACCCTCCTTCCCAACAATTTATTTCTGCTATTGTCGTACAACAAAAAGATTTACTATCATATGACAACAATATTAACAAAAAAATACAAAATCTTGTCAAAGAAATTTATGAAAAAAATTTTAACACAATAATTTTTGTCATAGAAAAAGAAAAATTTCTCGTACCCAAAAGTACATTTACAAAAGAATTACCCTGTTTGTCTATCTTATTACAAGAAACAAAAAAATATAATATCAAATTGTTTGTAATGATTAATACACTAAAAGCTACAGATTCAAAAAACAGTTCTTGGTTATGTAAAACAGAAGAAAATAATTTATATACTCCTTATTTTTATAGTGCGGGAAATCCTGAAGTACACCAATATTTGATAGATTTTTTAAAAAACTTTTTATCCTTATACAAAATAAATGGAATAATTTTTAACAATATTTCTTATCCAGACAAGAATACCAGTTATGACGAAATATCATTATATAGATTTTATACACGAGGTAACCCACATCTCTTAGATTATTTTGACTTCCAAAAAGAACAGCTTAATTTATTAATCTCACGATTATATTGCACAGTAAAAAGCATCAACAAAGATATCTTGGTTGGAATTTTAACAAAAAATGAGTACAAAAATCCTTCTGATTTATCAGGATGTTATTACGAAAATTTTCAAGATATAAAACTCTGGTATAAAAAAAACTGGGTCGATTTTATCATTGTAACACTTAAAAGTTTTGATGATGTAAGAAATTTTAATTCAATAATACCAAAAAATAAAATTGTTATCTTACCAACTTTTAAAATAACTCAAACAAAACTAAACAACTTAATACAAACAAATATTTTAGGATGTGTATTAACTTATCCAGACAAAAACACTTATTTTACTTCACTTCCATCTTTTCCAAAATTTGAATCTAATTACAAGATCATATCAGGGAAAATAATAGATGATAATTCTTTTCCTTTAGAAGATGTCTGGTTAACTCTATTAGATAAAACTAACAAAGAAATTGGTTTTACTTTAACTACAAAAAATGGGGAGTTTTATTTTGTTTGCTTATCCACATCCAATGAATTCACTCTGAAAATTGATTATCCTTGGTGTGAAACAATCTTTTCAAGTTTTGTTGTTTTGAACACTTTGACTTCTTTGCCGGATATTATAATACCCAACAGTTCTACTGAAAGGAAGAAATTGTTTTTTTACATTCATCGACCAAAAAATCTACATAACTTACAAAAAGACACTATACACATCTTAGGAAGGACTTATCCAAAATATAATGTTTCTTTATATACAGAAGATTTTTCAACAAATACAAAAGTATACCCAACTGGCATGTTTGCTGTTGACAATTTAAAATTATCTTTAGGAGAAAATATTGTAGTCTTTACTATCTCTGAACCAACAAAAATTAATTTTACTCAACAACAAATAAAAATTGTTTACTCAACTAAAACTGTAATTACTAAAGAAGAAAAAGAATTTGAAGTTTTACAACCAAAAGAGGACTTGTTACTGTTTACAGCAGACACATTAGAATTGAAAGTTAAAAGTAAACTAGATAAAAAATTTTATGCAATATGTTTTGATAATAACGAAAAAATTTATCTTGACAAAATTGACAATGACACTTATTACAAAAGATATTTAATCCCGCCAAATTTTTCATCTAAAAAAACACAATTAATTTTTTATTATGACGAAAAAATACCAAAAAAATTTTTCTGGCAAAAAACTAAAATAAAAACTTTCTCTTATCCTACAAATTATTACGTTGAAGTATGGAACTCAGCATACCCTTTGATTGCTGAAACTACTTCTGAAAAAACACCCGTCAGTTACGGTTTGCATTATGTTCGTCTTGGTGGGCCATATATTTCAGAACTACCAAAAGGTACAAAATTACAAATTATTGGAAAACAAAAAGGTAAATATAAAGTAAAATTATCAGCTATGCTGTCAGGTTGGGTTAACCAAGAAGATGTCGTTTTAAAACCGAATGAATCAAAAGAACTTAACAACTATTTCACTTCTATTTCTATAACTACAGAAACTAATGCAGATAAAATTGTTATCCCTTGGAAGGAACGAACACCTTTCTCTCTATCAACAAGTCTTGAGAATAACAGAATATATTTTGTTATAGATATTTTTAATACACATTTTGCCACAACTTGGGTTATAAATAATCTTACAACAAAAGTTTTGGATCATCCTAAGATTACACAAGTAGAAGATGGCCATTTAAGAATCTCTTTTCCTTTGAAACGAAAATATATTTGGGGATTTTGGTATGAAACAACAAAATCAAATCTTATTGTTTATGTAAAACATCCACCAAAAATAAACAAAGAAAATGTTCTAAAAGGTATTACAATAGGTATAGAAGCAGGCCATGGTGGTGATGACAACACAGGAGCATTGGGTACCTCCGGAAGTAAAGAAAAAAACATAAATCTAACCTCTGCATTGATTTTAAAATCTGTATTAGAAGAAGCGGGAGCTAAAGTTGTGTTTTTAAGAAAAGGTGACACAAACCCAGATTTTTCAACAAGGCTTAAAACAGCTTATAATTCTAATGTTGACTTAATCATCTCATTACATGCAAATGCTGCTGATACAGAAAATAATGGTTACCTAAAAAATTCTGGAGTTAGTATTTTTTATAAGTGGGACCACTGCCGAATACTTGCTGAATGTATATATAAAGAGTTAAAATTGCTTTGGCCTACAAATGAAGGTTTAGTTGGTAACTTTAATTATGCTCCTATTAGACAAACTCATATTCCTGCTGTACTTATAGAACAAGGTTATGTAACTAATCCATATGATGAATCACGACTTTTAGACAAAACATTCCTTAAAAAACAATCTTATAAAATTCTTACCGGAGTAAAAAATTTTTTATTAAAAGTTGCTGAATAATTTTTTATCCTGTCAGTATTTGTTTAAGTTCGTCAACAGTGGGCACTTTACCAACAACTAAGACTTTACCATCAACAACAACTGCTGGTGTTACAATAACTCCAAATTTAGCGAATTCTTTTGGGTCATATATATGCTCAATTGAAGCATTGAGCTTAAGTTCCTCAACAGCTTTTTTTACATTTTGTTCTGTAGTTATACATCTTTGACAACCAGATCCTATTATTATAATTCTTTTCATAAACTTTTTTACTCTCCTTAAAATTAAAAAATAAAATTTCCAAAAAACCATCCTACTATTGTTCCTAAAATAATTATTGTCAAAACATAACTGACTGCTTTTTTTACACCAAAAACTCTTGCTATTGCCAACCAATTTGGTAAACTCAAACCCGGTCCTGTAAGAAGAAGTGCTATCGCAGGTCCTTTCCCCATACCAAGTTTAAGCAAAGTATCAACAAAAGGTGCTTCAGTCATTGTAGCAAAATAACTTATTGCACCTAACATTGTAGCAAAAAAAGATGCTTTTAAAGAATTTCCACCCAAAAATTTTTGTATCCATTCTTGAGGTAAAACTTTCCCTATTACTCCAACAATAAACACTCCTAATAAAAGTAAAGGAAAAATAATTTTTACAAAAAACCATGTTTCTATAAGCCAACTGTTAATTTTTTCTTTTGAAATATTTTTTAAAGTATATCCGAATGTTATTATAGCAAAAAAAAGCCAAACCAAAACTTTATAAATATAATTTCCTTTTTGCATAATATAATTTGGTGCAAGTAAAGACAACAAAACTAAAATTAACACTATAAGTTCTTTTTTCTCGATAAACTTAACTTCTTTGCTATATGCGAACTGTACTTTATCAACTTTTTCTTTACCAAAGATCAAACTCATAACATAACCTACAATAAAAGCCATAACTAATGCTGCAACTATCCTTGAAACAACAATTTTTAAACCTAAAATACTACCGGTATAAACCAACGCAAGAATGTTTGTAGCAGGAGCAACCCATAAAACTATAAACGCAACACCTACCCCTGCACCACTATAATATAACCCGCTTGCAACTGGTATCACAGTACAAGAACACGCTGCTAAAAAGAAACTAGAAATTGATGCAAGTGAAAAAGATTTTAGTTTTGAGACTTGTTCACCTAAATATAACAAAATTGCTTGTTTGTTGATGAATGCAACCATACCACCTGCTAAAAAAAATGCTGGAACAAGACAAGTCAAAACATGTGTCGCAATATAATCTTTTAATGCTAAAAATCCTGCTGAAATTATTTCCTTCATTGTTATATAAAATTTTTTTTACCATTTTTTATTTTTAATATCAATTATTGTAAAAACCAAAAATTTTATATATTATTTTCAAGCAATGAAACTGCATATAACAAAAGTTTTGTTAAACAAAAAAATTGCAAAAGATACTTTTTTACTTAAGTTCAAATATAATCAAAATCTTCTACCTACACAATTTGTGCTTATTGATACTTATCCAAAAAGGTTTCTTTTAAAACCGTTTAGTAT
>CAZLOB010000048.1:0-10159 GCA_964561135.1 uncultured Elusimicrobia bacterium
TATTATAAAAAAATTGTTATAAAAGATAATACGATTGTAGGACTTGTACTTATTGGAAAAATAGAAAATGCTGGTGTTTACAGGGAACTTATAAGAAAACAAGTTGATATTTCTTTAGTTAAACAATATCTTTTAGATGAAAACTTTGATTTTTCAAAAATAATACCAGTAATAAAACAACAAAAAGAAAAGTTTACTGAAAAAGAATATAAAGAAATAATTTTATCTTAGTTTTAGGGGGAGGAGAAAAAATGTCTAAGTTTATTGCAACACAAGCAATTAGAGGTGCAAAAAAAATTGTTTCTCAAGCTGAACAGCTATTAAAAAAAGCAATTCAAGAAAAAGGTGAAAGTCAAAAGGTTCAACTACCAGATACAGCATTTTATTTACCAATGTGTTATGCTTTGTTAGGTTATGAAGTTAAAACATTAAAAGATATGTATGTTCCGTTAAACGAAGCAAAATCGCTTCTCCATGAAGAACCGTCAGAAAGTTTGTATCTTCCATATTTAGGTCCAGCGCTTGACAGCGGTATTGCTACACTTTTGGCAGAAGAAATTATTACTGCAATACGGTATCTTTATAACGAAGAACCACAACCTGACTGCGAAGGATTTTTTTCTGACACCATATTAAGAACCTTAGGAATACAACTTGTAGATGGGAGATTACCAGGTTTTGCAGCAATACTTGGTTCAACAGAAGATAACCAAACTGCAGTAGAAATTGTCCGCGAGTTACAAAAAAGACAAATATTAGTTTTTGTAGGTTCTTCATCAAACGGAAAATCAATAATTGATCAGCTTAAACAAGAAAATGTTGAAATGGGTTGGGATACATATATTGTACCCTATGGAAGAGATACAATAACGGTGATATATCCTTTAAACTGGGCAATAAGAGCAGCTTTAACTTTCGGAGGAATAAAACCTGGCAATGCGAAACAAGCGTTGTTGTATTGTAAAGAACGAGTTTTTGCGTTTGCAATAGCATTAGGTCCACTTGATGAAGAAAAATGGGCAACAGGAGCCGGTGCTATAAATATGGGTTTTCCAGCGATTGCTGACACTGATGTCCCTGAAATACGTCCAACAGGAATATGTACTTATGAGCATGTAGTTAAACAACTTGACCATAAAAAAATTGTACAGACAGCGGTAGATGTTCGCGGGTTAAAAGTTAGAGTAAGAGAAATTGATATACCTGTAGCATTTTCTTCAGCGTTTGAAGGTGAACGTGTAAGAAAGGAACAAACTTTTGTTGAGTTTGGTTCAAAATATTCAAAATCGTTTGAGTTGTTAATTACAAAAGATATAAACGAAGTTGAGGATGGAAAAATTGAACTTATAGGTCCTGATATAGACCAGATGGGTTATAATTTAGATTCGCCTGAGTTACCTTTTGCAATGCCGTTAGGATTAATAGTAGAAGTTGCTGGTAAAAAAATGCAAAAAGATTATGAATCTATTGTTGAAAGGCAAATCCATCATTATCTAAACTTTGCAATGGGAATCTTCCATATGGGACAAAGAGATCAAAACTGGATAAGAATATCAAAACAAGCTTTTAAATCTGGCTTTCGTCTTAAACATTTAGGCAAAATTCTTCACTATGGTCTTCATGAACACTTTCCTGCTTTAATTGATAAATTACAGGTAAAAATTATAACTGATGAACACAAAGTTAATGAATTATTAAAAGAGGCAAGAAAAATTTATGAAGAACGTGATGAACGTCTTGCAGGTCTCACTGATGAAGCAGTGGATACATTTTATTCATGTACTTTATGTCAAAGTTATGCACCAAACCATGTTTGTGTAATTACGCCTGAAAAACCCGGACTTTGTGGTGCTTACAACTGGTTTGATGGTAAAGTTGCATATGAAATAAATCCTAAAGGAATGAACCAACCCATACCTAAAGGTAGATGTATTGATCCTATAAAAGGTGAGTGGGAAGGGGTCAACGAATTTGTATATAAATATTCAAACAGAGCGGTGGAAAGATTTTGTAATTATTCTATAATGGAATATCCAACAACATCCTGTGGTTGTTTTGAATGTATAATAGCGATTTTGCCAGAGTGTAATGGTTTCATGGTGGTAAATCGTGGATATACTGGAATGACACCCGTTGGTATGACATTTTCTACATTGGCAGGTTCAGTAGGTGGTGGGAATCAAACACCAGGTTTTTTAGGTGTAGGTCGACTGTATCTTTTAAGCAAAAAGTTTTTAGTTCCTGAAGGTGGGCTTAAACGTATTGTTTGGATGACAAAAGAGTTAAAAGAATTCTTAGGTGATAAACTTAAGAAACGTTGTGAAGAAATCGGTGAACCAGATTTAGTTGACAAAATTGCTGACGAAACTATTACTACTGATAGTGCACAATTACTTGAGTTTCTTACAAAGGTTAATCATCCGGCGTTATCTTTACCATCGTTGATATAATATTTATGGAATATTTAAATTCTACGATAAAAAAATATTTTGATGATCTTGCCTCAAATTTACCATCGCCAGGCGGCGGTTCTGCAGCTGCGGTTGTTTCATTGTCAGGTGTAAGTTGTCTTCTTATGGTAGCAAATTTTACTGTTGACAAAAAAGGATACGAAATTGTCCAAGAAGAAATAAAGAATATAATTGCTGAATTAACAAAAAATAAAACAGAAATAGAAAAATATATAGATAAAGATGTTCAAGTGTATAACGAAGTTGTAACATCGTTTAAACTACCAAAAACCACACCTTTAGATGTTGAAATAAGAGAAAAGAAAATACAACAGGCACTAAAAAATGCTGCTTTGGTATCGTTGGAACTAATGAAAATTACTCATCATTGCTTACTTTTTGCAGAAAAACTGTTGAAAATAGGGAACAAAAATTTAATTACAGATGTTGCTTGTGGTGTTATATTTTTGTTAGCAGCTGTTAATGCAGCGAAATATAATGTGTTAATTAATTTAAAAAGTATAAAAGAAACGTATTTTGTACAAGAAGTAAAAAAAGAAGTTAAAAAAATTGTTACTGATGCAAAAATTATAACTAAAAAAGTTTTACAAAAGATAAACTTATGAAATTACAAGAAATTAAAACCGAAATTATAGCTGGGATAACAACTTTTTTAACAATGTCATATATTTTGTTTGTTAACGCGCAGATACTTTCAGAATGTGGTATGGATAAAACAGCTGTGATGATGGCTACTGCGTTATCATCAGCTATTGCGACAATACTTATGGGTTTATATACAAACTATCCGTTTGCGTTAGCACCTGGTATGGGACTTAACGCTTATTTTGCATACAGTGTTTGTAAATCAATGGGGTTAAGCTGGGAGGTAGCGCTTGGTGCTGTGTTTTTAGACGGTGTTTTATTTTTGGTAATCTCACTTTTACCGATAAGAGAAAAAATTTTTAAAGAAATACCTTTATCAATTAAACTTGCTGTTAGTAGTGGTATTGGTTTATTTATTGCTTTTATTGGTTTACAACACGCAGGAATTGTTGTTCTGTCAGAATCAACAATGGTACAACTTGGTAACCTTAAATCAACTGCTGTTTTGTTAAGTTTGATAGGATTATTTTTTGCAGGATTTTTAATAGTGAAAAAAGTAAGAGGTGCTTTACTTTATTCAATATTATTAGTAACAATTCTAGGGATATTTATAAAACATCCAGATGGGTCACCAATAACAGCCATTCCTAATAAATTAGTTGCGGTACCTTCATTAGAAATTTTTTCAAAAACATTTTTAAAACTGAAAATTTTAGATGCATTAAGTTTAGGATTAATAACAATTATTTTTACATTTACTTTTGTAGACATGTTTGACACGATAGGCACAGTTGTAGGACTTACAACAAAACTTAATATTATCCAACCAAATGGTTCATTCCCAAAAGCAGGGAAGGTTTTGTTGTGTGATGCAGTAGGGACAATTTTTGGTGCATTATGTGGTACATCAACAGTCACAACTTATATAGAAAGTGTGGCCGGTATCTCTGAAGGTGGAAAGACAGGTATAACTTCAATAGTGGTTGGTATCCTTTTTTTACTTTCATTATTCTTTTGGCCATTAGCAGCTTGTGTACCAAAAGAAGCAACTGCGCCTGTATTAATAATTGTAGGTTTTTTAATGTTAGAACCTTTATTAAGAATTGAATTTTCTGATATTACAGAAGGGTTACCTGCGTTTATAACCCTTATTTTAATGCCTTTGACATATAGTATTTCAAACGGATTAATTTTCGGAATTACATCATATGTTATAATTAAATTGTTATCAGGCAAATTTAAAGATGTTTCATTAACAATGCTGATTTTATCTATTTTTTTTATTTTGTATTTTCTAATTAAATGAAATTAAATTTTGAAAATGACAAATTTTGTATCATAGTGGGGTTAATTGTAAATTTTTTGTTGTTTATAATAAAATTCTTTGTAGGTATATTTGGTAAAAGTCAGACAATGGTGGCTGATGCTATTCATTCGTTATCGGATCAAGTTGCAACATTTGTAGTTTTTATTTCATTAAGATATTCTGAGAAACCACCTGATAAGAACCACCCATATGGGCATGGAAATATAGAAGTAATAACAGCAATTTTTGTTGCATTGTTAATTTTAATTACAGGAATTTTTTTAGGATATTCTGCTATACATACAATTGTATATAAACATTATGATACAACTCCTGAAACAATAACAATGTATGTTGCTGTTTTATCAATAATTACAAAAGAGCTTCTTTTTAGATACACATATTTTGTAGGTAAAATACATAATTCAACAATGATTATTGCTAACGCTTATGACCACAGGTCAGATGCGTTATCTTCTGTTTGTGCTTTGATAGCAATAGCAGCTGCAAAATTTGCCTACGCGATTATAGATTCAATAGGAAGTATTATTATATCTTTGTTTGTAGTAAAAATGGGAATTGATATTCTTAAAGAAAATGTTTTAATAATTATGGACACAACACCATCTCAGACACTTCAACAAGAAGTAGAAACATTGATAACAAATGTGAATGGAGTTAAAGACATTTCTTTTGCTAAAATACATCCAGTAGGTAGACATTTGTTTGTAGAAACAGAGATTTTTGTAGATAAACAACTAACATTGGTAGATGCTCATAAAATTGCTGAAGATGTAAAAAATGTACTTAAAGAAAAAAATTTGCAAATTAAAGATGTTGTTGTTCATATTGAACCACGATAAGAGTTTACATATATTAAGGGAGGGGAAAGATAATGAGTGAACAAAAAAGACATATCATTTCAGCGTTAGTTTATAATAAACCTGGTGTTTTGGCACGAATTTCAACACTTTTTGCAGCAAGAGGATACAATATTGATTCTTTAGCTGTTGGTGAGACAGACAATCCTGAAATTTCGCGTATGACGATAGTAGTCCGTGGTGATGAAAAAATTTTAGAACAAGTTGAAAAACAATTAAACAAACTTATAGATGTAATAAAAGTATATGAATTTTCAAAAGTTGACCATGTTGAACGCGACCTTGTTTTAGTAAAAGTTAATGCAACAAATAAAAATCGTGCTGAAATTATAGAAATAGCAGAAATATTTCGTGCAAAAATTGTTGATGTTTCGCATCAAACACTGGTTTTAGAAATCACAGGTGATGAGGATAAAATTTCAGCATTTATAAAACTACTTAAACCTTATGGTATTAAAGAACTTGTAAGGACAGGAGTTATAGCTATTGCTCGCGGTTAAAAATGTAGTTAAAAATGTAGCCGACCCTTAAGGGTCGGCTACAAAAATATGGACTACAAAAATATGGACGATATAATAAAATGAGAATAATTGAAAAAGATGAATTTGTAACCAAATTCAGATCTTTGTTAATACAAATACACTACACTTTGCCAGAAGATTTTTTGTATGTAATAAAAGAAACAATAAAAAACGAAGAAAACGATATTGCAAAAGATGTGCTACTAAAAATTTTAGAGAACGCAAGTTATTCTTCAGCTACAAAACTTCCTTTATGTCAAGATACAGGTTTCCCAATTATATTTATAAAAATAGGGAAAAATATTTGTTTTAATTTTGATTTGTTATCCGTGATTAACGAAGTCGTACATGAAGTTTATGAAAAAGAAAAATTGCGTAAATCATGTGTCGTAGAACCAATAAAAAGGGTTGGACTTTCTCACCACAGTTTTGTTTATATTGAACATATTGAAGAAGAAAAATGTATTGTTGATATATTGATTCGTGGTGGTGGTTCTGAAAACACAACTTTTTTTAACATGTTTTTACCAACAGAGGATTTTGACAAAATTTTAAATTATATTATTGACACTACAATTAAAATTTTACCTTTTAGTTGTCCGCCAGCAATTTTAGGTATAGGTATTGGTGGTAGTTCAGAACAAAGTATGATGTTAGCAAAAAAAGCGTTGTTAAGGAAGATAAACAGTAGAAACAAAGACAATTTTTATTCTGAAGTTGAAAAATATATTAAAAATAGAATAAACATGTCAGGTATAGGTCCACTAGGATTAGGTGGTAAAACCACATTGTTTGATGTTTTCATAGAGACAGCACCAACACATATTGCTAATTTACCTGTAAGTGGTACATTACAATGTCATTCGTTACGCCGAGGTAGTATAGTTTTATAATGAACGAATATAATATAAATTTGCCATTAAAAGATATTTCTGAGTTAGAAAAGCTTAAAATTTTTGATAAAATATATTTTAGTGGAGAACTATTTGTTTTTCGTGACCAAGTTCATAAAAAAATTTTTAATAATGATATACAACAAATTCTATCAATTGATTTTACCAACGCAGCAGTATACTACTGTGCTTCAACACCAAAGAAATATGGTTTTGTTATAGGTTCTTGTGGTCCTACATCGTCATATCGGATGGATGATTATACTGAAGCTGTCCTCAAGTTAGGGTTTAGAATTATGATCGGTAAAGGATATAGAAACGATAATGTGGTATCTTTGTGTAGAGAATATAAAGCAATATATTGTATAACCTATGGTGGATGTGGTGCGTTGTTGAACAAGTATATTATTTCTTCAGAACTTGTCGCTTATGAAGAATTTGAAACAGAAGCTATGTATAAATTTGTTGTGAGGAACTTTCCTGTATTTGTTGCAATAGATACGTTTGGTAATGCTATTTGGAAAAAATAAAAAATAGAAATATTGAAATTTAGAAAAAAATTTTTTTAAAAAATAAGGAAATGCCGGTGTAGCTCAGTGGGAGAGCATCCCGCTCGTAACGGGAAGGACGTGAGTTCAATCCTCACCACCGGCTAAGAATAAGTGAAATGGGCAGGTGGCGGAGTGGACAATCGCAGCAGACTGTAAATCTGCCGCCCGTTGGGGCTACGTAGGTTCGAATCCTACCCTGCCCAAAGAAAGCGGGAGTAGTTCAGTTGGTAGAACACCTGCCTTCCAAGCAGGATGTCGCGGGTTCGAGTCCCGTCTCCCGCTTATTGTATCTTTTAAAAATATTTTAAATTTTTGTTGACAAATTACTAAAAAATGTTTCTTAATATATAATTTGAAAGATATTTCCTAAAAAATAGTGTTTTGCATATAATGATGAAAAAATTTTTCTATGGGTTAAAAAAATTTTTATCACAGCAAATAACTTTGATGTTTGTTTTTCATTCAACTTATGGTACTATAAAGAAAAATTTTTCAATAGCATTTATTTTATTTTTGTTCTTATTATGGACAGCATTTACTGCAGTTTCTGTATATTTTGCTACACGACATATTGATTATTGGTCTGCTAAGATAAGAGCTGCTGTGCTAGGAACAAAATATGAGTATTTAAATAAAGAACTTTCAAAAGTTTGGGAGTTTCTTGCAAAAGTTGAAGAAAATGATCGTGCGATACGCAAACTTCTTGGAATGAAGTCAAAAAAGGAGATTATTATAAACTCGCCTGAGCAAGGTGGACCATTTACTGTACAACAAGCAAATTTGTTGCAAGAAGTGACTAAATCGTTAAACGATGTTAATTTATTGAATTACAAAACACATTTTACCCTTATTGAAGAATATGCAAAAAGCCAAGTCGAAAGTTATAACGAAATATGTAATTATATAAAACTACAGAAAGAACTTTATAAATATACACCTTTAATTTGGCCTTGTCAGGGTAGAGTAACTTCGCCGTATGGACGTAGAATACATCCTTTATTGGGGGTTGAACATTTTCATACAGGAATTGATATAGCAAACGATATAGGGACAAAAATTTATGCTACTGCAGACGGTGTTGTTAAATATACTGGTTGGATGGAAGGATATGGTAAAGCAGTAGTAATTGAACACAAGTTTGGATATAAAACTGTTTATGCACATCTTTCTGTTATAAAAGTGAAACAAGGACAAAAAGTATCCCGTGGTGATGTGATAGGTCTTATGGGTAACACAGGGACAACTACAGGACCACATCTACATTACGAAGTTTGGAAAGATGGTAAGTTATGTAATCCAATAAAATTTGTTAATATAGAAGATTTTTTTAAAGGATAAACCATATGGCAGATACTACTCTTGAAAAAGAACAAATTGAAAAAATTGTTGAAGATGTTATTAACAGAAGGTATATTCAGTTCTTAAATTTAATCGAACGTATTGTAAAAGTTGAAGAAGAATTAAAAAATTTAAGGGAAACAATGGAGAAAAGGTTTGAGATGGTTGAAAAAAGGTTTGAAATGATTGATAAAAGGTTTGAAAGTATTGAAAAAAGATTTGAATTAATTGATAGAAGATTTGAAGTAATGGAGAAAAGGTTTGATTTTGTTGTTAGGTTAATAACTTTTGGTTTTGGGTTTTTAACAGTGTTGATAACTTTGTTTAAATTTATAAAATAAGGGGAATTAAATTTATGTTTGGGAAAAAAGAACATTCAGTACCAAAAGAAATTGAGACAATCATTGGTGAGAACACTTTGTTTCAAGGGACAATAAAATCGAAAGGCTCTGTCCGTGTAGATGGTAGGTTAGAAGGAAGCATTGTGGAAGCAAGTCAAGTAATTGTTGGTGCAAAAGGGTATGTACAAGGTGATATTACAGCACATTCGGTAATCATTGGTGGGAAAGTTAATGGCAATGTTACAGCTGTTGAAAGTATAGAGATACAACCTGGAGCACAACTTTTAGGCGATATTCATACTTCAACACTTTCAATAGGTGAAGGTGCTGTTTTTGAAGGACATTGTGTGATGACTTCAGAGAAAACCAAAGTCATTGAGTTAGAAAAAGAAATGCCGACAATTTCTTCCCGAAGAGGATAATTTTAAAAAAGTGCTAATAAAATAATGTCTAATAATTCTGATAAATAAGGTAGAAGGAAAAGAGTAACAATTATACCCCAGAAAATCTCACCTAAAACAAATTTTGTATCGTATTTAAACTTATCTAACAATATATAATTCATTATTGCTGAAGGAAGTAGAGAAATTAATACTAAAACTTTGATAAACTCTTTATGTAAAACAATAAAATTTCGTAAAATTAAAAAAACACATGTTGTTAGAACAAAAATAAGTATAATACGAGCAAGTGTGGTAAATACATGAACCCTTATATTTTCAAAAACATATTTCCATTTAAAATTAAAACCAATAAAAATCAACATTAGCGGTGAAATTATTTTTGATAAAAAATTATTTATTAACATCAGTATGTATGGGATATTAACATTGTTAGTTTTTAAAACATAACCAAGTATGGAAGCATAGATTATAGGTGAGGAAAACAAAAATTTGAAAAATCTAAACGAAGGTATAAGAAAACATATTCCAACTGTGAATTGGATTAAGGTTACAATGATAGAATAAATTATTGTATATGTTACAGCGTTTAAAGAAACAAAATATTCTGTAACTGGGATACCAAGATAGATTGTGTTCATAAAACTTAATGTAAAAAAAACTTCTTGAAACACAAAATTTTTTTTGTCAGATAAAAACCTGCTTATGATATACGAAATAGATAAAACTATAAGGTAAGCCAGCAATATACTTAAGAAAGTTTCTTTATTAAACTGGTGTTGCCAAATTTTTATACCTATAAAAAAAGGAACAATAATATACAAAACAGAAAAAGAGAAATAGTTATAAATTTTTTGTGAAACAACAAATT
>CAZLOB010000049.1:0-5790 GCA_964561135.1 uncultured Elusimicrobia bacterium
CTCTTTCCCTACACGACGCTCTTCCGATCTCTTTAACAAATCTACAGGCAAGGTTTTCAAATAAAATACATACATTGAATATAGGAGACATTTTTGGTTCTTTTTCTAAGTATTCTTTTAATAGTAGTATAAAAGGTTTTCAATATAAATATTACAATGAAAACATAAATCTAAACGACATTTCATTTCTCTACGGATATGCTTATCCACGATGGGATAGTTTATGGAAAGACAATGATACAAAAACAATTGAGAGAAAAGTTTTTGGTGGTTATGCTAGATACAAATTATTTTCTGATTTTAATATAAAATTAAACATAGTTTCATCTGTTGATTCTAACAGAGTAAATCCTACTGATCTGTTGTATGACAGCTATATTTATGCATTAGATTTAGAATATATTCCAATAACAGGTCTAACAATAAACGCTGAAACTGCCTTCAGTGATACAAAAGAATCTTTATCTGAAGATACACCTTATGCAAAATATAATGGTTATGCGTATAGAATAGAAATGGTTGCTAGTGCGGATCCAAGTAGAGTTGAAATTGAATATGAAAAAGTAGATCCTAAATTTCAGTCATTGCTTGGATATGCAACATCTGATAGAGAAAGGTTTAAAATTAAATGGAGATATAAGTTGAGTAAACTTGTAAACATCAACACAGGATTTTTATGGTATAGAAACAATCTTAATGGAGAAAAAGATTATACAACAGAAAACTATAAACCTGAAATAAGTATAACTTTAAATCAATTATTTAAAAGAAGTTATTCTAGATTTGACATATCCTACAAGATCAACAATCAAAAAGGTGGTAATGAAATTTTTGACAATTATATAAATTTGGGTTATAGAGACAGATTTGGTTTTATAGATAACGAAATAAATTTAGGTTATACAATATATGATACAAAAAATATAAGGAACAGCAAAGAATATACATACAATACTAGTTTCAGTTTTAGAAAAACACTTAATGAATTAGTTTTAAGACCATCTTTATATTTAGGTGGATGGACATCTAATGATGAAATTAATAACACATTAGACCAAACCTATGAGTATTCTTTAGGTTTAAGTATAGACTTGCCAAACAAAAACATAAATTCAAACTTCAAATTAGGACAGAATATCTTAGATAAAGAAAAAGGTGATGATACTAAAAAAACATTTTTAAACTTCAGTTTTTATTACAAACCAAATTTTCTTTCAGTATACAACCATCAGTCAGCTTTGTTTCTAAGAATCTATTATAATGATTATAAAAGTAGTATCACATCTAATGATTTCAAAGAAACAAGTATAACAACAGGAATTAATATAGGAATATAAGGAGGTATCTTAATTATGAAAAATAATAAAATGAAATTTTTTATAAATTTGTTTTTTGTTATAAACTTGTTTATTTTTAACTTAGAAGCAAAATGGTGGATTTTTGGTAAATCAGAAGATGAAGTTGAAATTAAGCATTTGTATTTGAACCAGTTGTCTTTTGATGAAATTGATAATAAAGTCACTATATATAAAGATACATTGCAAGATGGCTTTATTTACATTAAAGGTAAAGCACGGATAAGAAAAGGTAAAATAGGTTCAGTACAAATAAGTATTGATGGTAAGGAAAGTTGGGAGAAGGCAAAACTTTCTGACGATGGTTCTTTTGTGTTCAGCTTCAGACCTGAAATTTCAAAATCATATAAAATTTATGTTAAAGCTATAGATACAAGAGGAAAAACAAATAATATTGAATTGACATATAAAGAAGTTACTGTAGCAGAAGGTAATATACAAAATGTTATAAAAGAGGTGCTTGATAAAATGATAGAAGCATATAAAAATGAAAATTTATCCTTGTTTATGTCTTATGTAAGTGATGATTTTTATCCAGATTTTAGTATTCTTGAAAGAGCAATAAGAAACGATTTCAGTTTTTTTGATAATATTGATTTAAGATATACAATAAACAATATCACTTCAGACCGGAAAGGCAAAATTTTTGTATCTATAAATTTTAACAGGATGGTTTTTTCTACTAAAAATGGTAAAGCATTCTCGGATAAAGGTACTACAGAGTTTGTATTTAAACTTACTGATAAAGGGCCAAAAGTCTTCAGTATGAAGTATCCTTTGATATTTGGTTTAAGTGATGCGTCAGAAGTTGCAAGTGGTACGGTGCTGTTAGCTAATAATGAACCAATCATTGTTGTTGATGAAAGTGGAAATGTTGATAAAGGATTATTATATGAATATGAAGAAGAAATTGTATATGAGAAAAATATAAGTTTAGTCTCAAGAGGAGCAGAGGAACACCCAGGCTTTAGTTTTGCAACCGGAGAAATCAAAGAAGGGAAAGGTGATTTTGTGTTGACGAATCCTACACATTATTCAGTAACTTTAGGTAATGGTGTTACAGCAGTTGATTTAGGAGTAGTAAGTTTAGATAGTATAGATGAAGTACCTGAAAGTGGATATTCTGATTATTCAGGTTCAGATTTTTTAGATTTTTTAGGATTGTTTTTACAAGAAAAACACACTTATGCTTTTAAGCTTGCTGATGGTAAATATGCTATAATGGAAGTAAAGTCAGTTGGCAGAAATGATGATTGGGATATTATTATTGTTTTTGATTACAAATATCAACCAAACGGTACACGAAAGTTTAAATAGAATTTTGTTCATAAAAATTAGATGAAAAAATTTTTTAACAAAATTTTATTCTTTGTTTTAATTATTTTTTTTACATTAAATATTGTATTTGGTTCTGAGTCTAGTGAGATTTTGCCTGAAGCTGATAGTTTACCCACAGGAATAAAACTAGGTTTAGATTTAACCACAGCAATTTTTGAAGAGAAAGGTGCAAAAGAAGGAATAAAAAAGTTTGCTAAAGACAAATTTGGTGATTGGATGTGGGATTCTATTGGAGGATATGAGAAATTTTGGACAGGTCAACTTGAAGGAGATGCTTATATTGTACAGGCAAAGGAGAAAATTAAAAAAGTTTATGAAATTAGTAATAATATCAAAGAATTTGCTACCAAACTTGGTGAAGGTAAATATGATGAAGCATTAATTGCTAGTGTTGACGCAACAGTAAATGTTGTCGACCATCCATTAGTAAAATTGGCATGGACTTCATGTAAGTTTACATATGAATGTTATAAAGAAGCGATGGAGACAATAGCAAGAATTGAAATACAAGAACTTTATAGAATAATTAAAAGTGACAACAACCTTCTAATTATGGATCCAAAAGCAGACCAGCCAAAACTTATCAGTGAAGATTCTAAAACTGTAGATTATTTTTTCGAAAAATATCTTATTACGGACGACAGAGTGCGTAATTTAGTTAAGACATATGTTAAAAAAGTTTTAGGTGAAGAATGGCCTGAGCAAACTTGGGGAGAGTGGTTTTCAGGTTGGATGGCAGTAGGTTCTGGAGTTGATACACAAAAAAGTTATGAGATTGAAAATATTGCAACTGAATTTAGGAATACGGCACGAAGATGGATTTTGAGTTTAATAAAAGATTTGAATAAACAAGTAAAAGCTGCATGGGCAGAGGCAAAATTAAAAGAAGAGATGAGGGAATTAGAAAATTTTGTTAAGAGCGTGACTGATTTTGAAAAGCATTTACCAAGATTGTTAGAAGAATTTAAAAAAATAAAGAAAATTCGTGAAGAACTTCCAAAATATAAAGAATATTTAGCAAATAGCACAAAAGCACTCCAAGAAGCAAAAGAAAATGTAAATGATCCAAAAAAAGTAAAACAAGTAGTTTCTACAATAGATTTATGGAAAAAAAACTTAATTTATTCATATTCCGGAGCATATATAGTAGGTGAAAAAGAATTATCTAAAGCACTTGAACAACAACTTAAAGAATGGGTTAAATTTGAAAAAGAATTAAATGAAAAGCTTCCTAAATTATACGATAAAATCAAAGAAAATCCATCTATGGCTGGCGGTTATGATGAATCAGATAAAGTCGTTCAAGAGGCTTATAATACTTACCAAACAGCCTATGCACCAATAATTAAACCTTTTTCTGGTTGGATATATGATGGTGAAAGTTTAAAATCTGAAATGTTAGATACCTTAAACTATGGGAATTTCACAAAAGCCAAAGAGATATTGGAAAAATGGCGTTCTCAGAAAAAAGATATAGACAAATATTATAGAGAATTAATGAAAAAATTATCACAAATAAGAACTGGTTCTGACAAAGCTTACCAAACTGCACTGAATGCTCTTAGCGAGATAAAAAGCTTAACTTGGCAGATTTATGAAAATGGTGAAAAGATGTTAGTTGAAACATATGATGTATTTGAAAATTTACGACAGATAAGAAAAAAACAATGGGATGATTATTGGCCTATTGTTGTCAGAATATACGATCCTGTATTAAATCGGCTTTCCTATATTGAATCTTTATTAAAAGAAATTGATAATAACATAGAATATCTAAGAAATGAAATTCAGAATTATTATATTGCTCCCTTTGATAAAAACGCAGAAATTTGGCGTATACATCAACTAATAGTTTCTCGTAAGAGAGAATTAGAAAACAGAAGAGTTTCTTTATGGAATATTGTAAATAAATTGCAACAGAGTTATGATAGTTATTTTAGTAGTATTGAAAAGACTGTGTATGAACTAAGAAATGTTGCACTGCCTGAAAATGAACTTTTGCAAATAGAGGTGTTAGTAAAACCTCAAGGATTTTATTCAGTACAAGAGAAAATAAAAAAGATTGAAGAGAAATATTCTGAGTTGCTTTATGCTTCAAGTAAATTAAAACAACTACAACAACTTTATGATGACATCGCAGAAAAAATTGAGGGAGATAAAGTATGGCTTAGTAATAAAAATGAAGAATTATCTAATTTTCTTGTAGAACAAATGAAGAAAAATAATTTAGCATTAGGACCTAAAGATTTTGAAATTGCGTTAAAAAGAGGAAAAGATAACATGGTGATAATAGAAACACCTTTTCCACACTATGCCACTGAGGAAGATTTACAGAAATGTGCTAATCAATTAAAAGCGGAATGGGAAAAATATCCAATTATAAAATTTCTTAAAAGTTATGCACCTGGGCAGTATGAAAAGTTAATGAACCTTGCTACAGCAGATTATATAAATAGAGCAAAAGAAGAAAATATTGTTTTTATTAAAGAGAGTGCAGTTAAAGTTTATCAAGCTTCCTATATCAATCATAATGGTACGGGCTATGGTTCAATGATTTATACTTTCGAAGCAGAAGTAGTTTGGATGAGTAATCTCAGTAAAGCAGAAGAATTGTTAAATAATGCAAAATATGACATAAGTGGAAAACAACTTGATGATTTAAAACAAGAAATTTTTAAATTGACTTGGATTGATATTGAAGCTATTGATAATTTGGAAAGATTTAGGAATCAAGATGATTTTAAAGTTCAAATTTTAGGATCATTAGATTTTAAGTTTAGGTATGAGAATGAGAAATACTCAAAATATCTTATATGGCAGAAATATTTCAAGGTTTATGAAAAAGTAAAAAAACTGAAGATGGATATAGAGAATTTTAAACAGCAGGAAGATGAGAGAAAAAAACGAGAGGAGGAAGAAAACAAAAAAAGAATTCTCCAAGAAATCCAACTTATAAAAGATTTTTATAATAAGTTCAAAACATATTATGAATCAAGAGATGATTCCCGAGTTATGAGTTTATTGAGTGATGACTGGTCTGCAGGTGATGGAACAACACTATCAGACCTGCAAGAAAATTTAAGAAACAGTTTTAATG
>CAZLOB010000050.1:0-8788 GCA_964561135.1 uncultured Elusimicrobia bacterium
CAACCTTTGGGGAATATAAAAGTTGTTGCAGGTGGTTCAGAAGCGTATACAGACATTTTTGGAAGATACCTTTTATCAGTTGCTTCAGGAGTGTATTCAGTTACTGCAAATCCTAATAATTTGAATCCAAATTATGTTTACCAAACAATAGATAATGTTCCTGTTTCAATAGGTGTTATTACTTCAGGGATAGATTTTGTTTTACCGCAGGGGGGTCGTGTGCGAGGATTTGTTTCAAGAGATAAAGTTAACCCGCTACCTGGTATTGTAATGCAAGCACAATCTGCTGAAGGATTTGTCTATGGAGAAGAAGTTTCTGATAACAATGGTGTGTTTGTAATACCGAACCTTTCTTCAGGAACTTATTATATAAAACCAGTTTTAAGTTCTAAAGAAATGTCTAATCCAACAGTTTCTACAGTAACAGTGTCAGCCGGAGTTACCGTTTTTGCAGGAACGTTTACAATAACAAGTGCTATGGGTAGAATTTCAGGTAAGGTAAGATATCAAGGGGAGGTTATAAAAACAGGCGTTTTAATTGTTGCAACAACAGCATATTTTACAACACCACCTTCTCTATCAACATCTACACTTACAGGCGCTGCTTATTTTATAACAAACAGTTATGAAGATGGAACTTATAAATTAGAAGTTATTGGTTCTACAACAACAAGATACAGAGTTTATGGATATTATCCGATATTTGACGCTTTTGGTAATCTTTCAATACTTTCAAAAGTTTTAACAGATATTCAAGTTCTTGCTGGACAAGAAACTTCAAATGTTGATATCGATTTTTAAACTATGAACAACAAAACAAAAGGTTGGACATTAGTAGAACTTATGATAGTTATAACAATGTTTGGCATCTTAAGTTTATCTGTTTCAAACTTGTTGGTTCAGATATGGCGTTTCTACAGAATAACTTCTGCTCAAAAAGAACTTCAAGAAGAAGCAAGAACTATTATGGAAATAATAACACGGGATTTAAGAAATGCATTTAATTCAACAATTGTTATAAGTAGATATGATAATAATCAACCACATTATTCAAAAGTTGATTTTACAACTATAGATGGTAAAAGAGTTTCTTATTATCAAATAAACCGATTTTTGTATCAGAAAGTTGATGATAATACAAAAGTTTTGTCAAAAAGTATAAGATACTTTGCAGTAATTTTCCCTCGTTCTGACGAAATGGATATTGTTTCGATAGCGGTAACACTTGAACGAGATCTTTACGATTTAAGAAGAAAAGCCTTGCATATGGCATCAGAAAAAGTTATGGTGATGAACTAATTGAGAAAAATTTTTAATTTAAGGTAAATTCTTATGAATAAAAAAGGACAAATTTTACCTATAGTAATTGTAATTGCTTTATTTCTTATAATAATAATTCCAACTATAGTTGACTGGTCAAAACATCAGACAAAAATGTCGTTTAAGATGCAAGGTAGAATCATAGCAACGAATTTAGCAGAAGCAGGTATTAACCGTGGTGTATGGAAACTTAAAAGTT
Organism: uncultured Elusimicrobia bacterium; assembly: GCA_964561135.1. GTDB lineage: Bacteria > Elusimicrobiota > Endomicrobiia > DTEH01 > DTEH01 > JANXDG01. The sequence continues at coordinate 1,520 of CAZLOB010000050.1, forward strand.
CAACTGCAACTTGGGATCTAGCATCAAGAGGTGTCCCTATTGAAGGATATAACTTTGATGTACTTTATGACGATGTCCCTGGTGGTGTCTACAGGATAAAGTTTTCAAGTGGGCCTGAAAGTAAAGAAGTGACAATAATTGCTGAAGGAAAAGATGCTAAAACAGGTGAAGTTAGAGCAATAAAAGCTGTATATAAAAATTTATGTATTCCGGGTTCTATTATTTCAAAAGGAAATATTTATTTAGGAAATGCGTTTGAATGCCATTGGGGGCCAGTAATGGCATGGGGGAATATTGAAATAACTGATGCAGTTATTGCAAAAAAGTATTATCCGAGAAAGTTTGCCCGTGGTGTCGTTTCGTCAGTTCCTTCTTATCCAAGAGATACAAACGGTCTTGACCCACCTAATACTGACAATCTTGAATGGTGGTCTGATTATCCTGTTCCTGACTTGCCAATATTAGATTTTGATTCTTTAAGATCATCTGCTGCCACTGTGATGGCAACATATCTTGAAAAAGTTGATGAAGATGCTACTTACGAGTATTATTTATGGAAAAAAGTTTATCCTGTAGATTCACCTCCGCCTCCAAATTGGATAAAAAATTTACATCCTTCTGTAACAATAATGAGTTCTGCTACTATTAACACACTAAACTTTTACGCATGTTCATCAATGAGAAGTTATAAAGGACCAAAATACTGGCAACGGGTTGATTATAGAAAATCAAATGGGCAAATAAGTTATACTAATTTAAGTACTTGTAATCTTAATCCTGGACAAAACCATGATGGTAGGCCACATTTCCAAAACCCTTGGCGACATCCAGCAAAACTTGCAGGTAGAATTTGGTATTGGGATGGAGATTTAATTATGACAGGTTCTACTGGTGCTAATGGTTGTGGTATAAAAGGACAATTAATCATTCGTGGAAATTTTACAAATTATACTGGTGATAATCTTAAAGTAACAAATGATCCTGAAACAGGATTGTTACTTTCAGAATGTAAAGTCCCTTCTGATGCATATCTAGAATACCAAAAAATTGATACATCTGCTGCAAATCAATATCCTGCTGACAATGGTTATAGATCGGTACGTCCTATGTTTAGTTTTGGCAATGAAACCTGGTCTGGTGGTCCTACAGCAGCAAACACAGATGTTGGATTAGCAGGTTTCTTATATGTTGGTGGTGATTATAACATGGAAGGACCGATGGATATTTATGGTGCGGCATGGGTTGTAGGCAAGGTTAAGCGAGGGACTGGTGTTGCAGAATATTCAATTATATTCTATGACGAAAATTTAGATTTACCTTCGTTAAATGTTGTTTTAGTAAAAAAATCTTGGCAAACAATACCGCCAACAAACATCCCATGGTAGTAGGATTTAGTAGCCGACCCTTAAGGGTCGGCTACAGAAAAACTAATTTAGTGGTGCAAGTTCTCCAACTACATTTATATTATTTCAGCTAAAACATCATATGGATTTAACAATTTTTTTATTTTTGCAGGAATTATTTCTGATGTAGCCTGTACAGAAAAATATGTTTTACCATCAATTTCTGGACATTGGAATTCTGTATGACCAAAATTTGTGTCATCTACTAATACTGTGTAAATTTTACCAATATGTTGTTTATTTTTATTACAAGTAATTTTTTGTTGTAAAGACATTATTTCATTGTATCTTTCTTCTTTTATTTCTTTTGGTATTTCTTCTTTTATTTTTGCTGCAAAAGTATTTTTTTGTTTTTCAAACTTGAACACACCAAGCCAGTCAAACTCTATATTTTTTATGTCGTTTAATAAAATTTTAAAATCATTTTCTGTTTCGTTAGGGAAACCGACCATTATTGTTGTTCTTAAGACAATATTGTGTGTTTTAAGTTTATAAATTAAGTTTAACAAATCTTTTCTTGTAATCTTACGATTCATTAAAGATAAAATTTTGTCAGAAGTGTGTTGTATAGGTAAATCAATGTATTTACAAACTTTTGTGTTTGATACAATTTCATTGATTAACTCATCGTAAAAATGTGCTGGATGTGTATAAAGAATTCTTATCCACAACAAATCTTTTATTTTTGCAAGTTCAGATAAAATTTTATGAAGTAGTTGTTTTTTATAAAGTTTTACACCATAAAATGTCGTATCTTGTGAAACAAGAATTATTTCTTTTACACCTGAAGAAACAAGATTTTTTGCTTCATTAACAATATCTTCAATTGGTCTTTCACGATAAGAACCACGAATTGTTGGTATCAAACAATAACTGCATCTGTTATCACAACCGTCTGCAAGTTTTAAGTATGCATAATTTTTTGTTGAAACAAATCGTGGTATGTCATATGTAGGAAGAAAATTTTTTTGTTCTGAAACACAAAAAAATTTTTTGGTTAAATTTTTTAATACTTCAGGTATTTTTTTGTATTCAGAAATACCAAAAATAGCATCTATTTCAGGGTAATTTTTCAGCAAAGTTTCTTTCTCAAGTTCTGGTAAACAACCTATAACTACAAGTTTGAATTTTTTTTCTTTTTTTAATCTTAGAAGTTTGTTGATATAACTTTTTGCTTCTTTTCTTGCAGAAGATATAAAACTACAGGTTGATAGAATAACAACATCTGCTTCTAAAGGTTGAGCTACAAATACAAACTTTTCTTTGTTTAATAATCCACATAAGATTTCTGTATCAATTAAATTTTTTGGACAACCTAAAGATATTATATGTATTTTCATTTTTGCAATACTTATAGATGTACTAATTCAATACTATCACTTCTTGACCAAAAAGCAACAGTTTTGTTTTTTATTATACATACAAACAATGTTTGGTTAAACTTTTTTGCGAACTCAGTTGCTTCTTCAACATCTTTCTCTGTCTTTACTAAATTACAAGTAGCAGTTGCTAAAGCATCAGAAAATGATGCTGAGTTTGAAACAATAACTACTGCATCAGCACTGCCAAAACTTAACGAATGACCTACAGTTGCAGAAGATGTACATATACCTAAAGGTTGGTTTAATATTGAAATTTTTATACCGAGTTTGTTTGAAAAAAAAGATTTCACCCCAGCATAAATACTAACTGTTATAGGTTCGTCAATATATGCAAAAATATCGCCACCGTTTTCTATTATTAAAAAATTTTTCAGTTTTTCTTTTTTTATAATTTCTAAAATTTTGTTTCCTAAAAATTCTGCAATTGTTCCTGCAACAGATGCCATTGGTCCTACAGTGGAAACTGTTTTTGCTACTTCTGCCATATAAGAAACAATTTTTGGCGCATTTTTTGTAACATCAATTGGTTTTAATGATGTAAGAAATTCAGGATGTGTCTTAATATATTTTTCTAAAGGTTTTCTTATAGAGATGAGATTTCTTAATATCTGTGACGAAAAATTTTTTGGCGATTTTATAAACAAAGACGTTTCTTTGTAAATAACTTCATATGAAACAAGGAGGCTATTTTCTTCTGTAGTTATATTTTTTCTGTATACATACATTGTTCATAATAGATAAAACATGTAGGGCAATGCTTTAGCATTGCCTTAATTTTTTATTTTATCAAACGCACGGCCAAAGCCGTGCCCTACAAATTTATATAATCAACTTAATAGCTTTTGGTGGACAAACTTTTATACATAATTCACATGCAATACATTTTGATTTATCAAAACTTACCAAATGTGTTTCTTTATCCATTTTTAATGCACCTACAGGACATATTGGTATACAAACACCACAATGGTAACAAACTTTTTCATCAAATTTTATATCTTTGCTTAAAGGTTGGACTTCAATACCAAGTTTTTTCAAAAAATGTATCCCGTTGTCAAAATCATTTTTTTTACCTGAAAGTTCTAAAACCATAATACCTTCAGCATCGGGTTGGATACTCGCCTTAAGAATATTTATCATCAAATTATAATCTTTCACAAGACGATAAACTATTGGCCTGTCAATAAGATGTTTTGGAAATTTTAAGACAAGTTTTTTTGAAATTTCATGTTTTGCTATCATATTCTTCCTCTTTTTTTGTTTGTTGAATTATTTTTCCTGAAAAGGCAGAACAAATTTTTTCAACTACAGGGTCAATAGGTACAGTTTTTTTGGGTTTTATAACAACAACTTTTTGTTGTGTCTGTTGTGGTTGTGGTGTAACTTCTTCTTTTTGTTCTTCAAAAACTAATTTTTTAGATTGTTTTACATTGTAAGAAACTTTAATTTGTTTGCCAAAATTTGATTTTATAATTTCTTCTAAATTTAAATTTTGCATTTCTAAAGATACAAGAAGATATTTGTTTGGTAAAAAAATAGTTAGTGTATCGTCTGAAATAGTTGCTTCAGCTTCAGCTAAAATTGGATAACTTAAAGGTTTCTCTGTTCTTATTATTTCTAACAGTTTTTGCCAAAAAGTTTCTGCTTCAAGAATTTGTGTTTGTTGTGCCTGTTGAACTTGTTGATGAATTTGTATTTGTTGTGTTGAAGAAGTTGTTTCTTGTACTATTTTAGGTTGTTTTTGTTGTGGAACTGTAGATTGTGTTTGTTCAAGCAATTTTATAATTTCATCTATTTCTTTATATTGTGTAGTTAATCTTAATGTGTAGATTTCAAACAATGTTTTTGGATATTCTACACGTTTTATTTCTTCGTTCAACCTTATTAGTTGCTGAATAATAGCAACGATTTGTTCAACAGAATATTTGTCTTTAAACGATTCTACATCATAAACAGGGCTGTCTATATTTGAAACTTTTTTGTATAACAAGCTGTGAAAAAAATCGAGAAGATCTTTTGAAAACTGTAATAAATCAATTCCAGAATAATATATTTCGTTTATATATTCAAACAATAGTTTAGGTTCAGAAGTTATTAAAAGTTGAGCATATTTGTGGATAAACTCTTTGGGGGTATATCCTAAAATTTGGCGTACAATGTTGCTGTCAACAACATTATAAATTTCTGTAAGTGATAAAATTTGGTCTAACAAGCTTAAAGCGTCTCTTACAGAACCTGTTGAAAGTTCTGCAATAAGATGAAGAGCATCGTCTGTGATTTTATTTTGTTTGTTTTCTTGTGTTATAACATTTTTTAGTTGGTTAAAAATAACATTTATCGGAACTGGTCTGAAATGAAAAACTTGGCATCTTGAAACAATTGTTAATGGTAATGCGTTAAACTCAGTTGTTGCAAGTATAAAGATTACATACGATGGCGGTTCTTCAAGTGTTTTAAGAAACGCATTGAACGCAGCGTCTGTTATTTGATGTGCTTCATCAATTATATAAACTTTGTATCTACAATTTACAGGAACATATTTTACTGATTCTCTTAAAGAGCGTACATCATCGATACCACGGTTTGATGCAGCATCTATTTCTATTATATCAACAGAACTTCCTTGTGTAATTTCTACACAGTTTTTGCAAGTATTACAAGGTTCAAAATCATCTGTTGGATTTAAACAATTTATGGCTTTCGCTAGGATACGTGCAGTTGAGGTTTTGCCAGTGCCACGCATGCCTGAAAAAATTAATGCGTGCCAGATCTTGTTTGCTTTTAATGCATTTTTTAAGACAGAGACAATATGTTGTTGTCCTATGATTTCTGAAAATTTTTGTGGCCTATATTTACGTGCTAAGACTAGATAACTCATTTTTAAAACTTCGTTTTACTTGTTTCTATATTTGTTAATTAAATTATATAAAGATTGTAATGCCTTATCAATATCTTCAGATTCATAAATGCTTCTTCCAATGACAAGATAATCAGAAGATAAAGCCATTTCTAATGTTCCTAACCTTTTTTGATCATTTTGTAGAGATAAATTGCCTAAGTTAACTGCAGGGACCAAGGTTAAAAAATCTTTACCTAATGTTTTTTTTACTAATTCAACTTCTTTAGGTGAACAAACAACACCTTCAATTCCACATTCTTTTGCTAATTTTGCTAAAGTTAGCACAGTAGATGTTGTTTTTGATTTAAACCCTAATGATTTAAGATCGTTATCAGTTAAACTTGTTAATATTGTAACAGCAAAGATAATAGGTTTTGGTTGGAATTCTGAGACAATTTTTTTTACTTCTTTAAGCATTTGTTTTCCACCTAAAGAATGTACTGTTAAAGCAAATATTTCATATTTTTTTAAGATTCTTTGGATTGCTTTTGAAATTACCGAAGGTATATCATGGAATTTGAGGTCAAGTATAACTTTTAGTCCTTCACAAGTAATGGAATTTATTATATCTGGATATGTGCTAAACAGTAGATGACCAATTTTAAAAATTTTGAAACCATATTTTTTTGCTTTTCTTACAATTTTTTCTGCTTTTGACAAATTAATATCAAGTGCAATAACAATTTCTGGTTTCATTTGTATGTTATTGTGTTTCTATTAGATGATAATAGTTTTTTTAGCAACGAAATTATTTTAGAAATGTCATCCCAAGCAAGTTCAACAAGTTGTGGCAAGGTTTTTAAATCATAAAGTTTTTTTTCAGCAGTATATTGCAGTTCAACTAATTCTTTATCTTCGGTCATAACAACAGTTATGTCAACTTCAGCATTATTATCTTCTTGTTGACATAAATCAACTATTTTTTTACCATTTACTATACCGGCAGAGATACTTGCTAAAAATTTTTTTATAGGATTTGTTGATAAAACTTTGTCTTTTATAAGTTTTGTACATAAATCGTGTAATGCAACAAAAGCACCGTTTATCGCAGCGGTACGTGTCCCACCGTCTGCTTGTAAAACATCACAATCAATAATTACAGTATTTGGTCCTAAAAGATTTAAATCAACAACTGCTCTTAACGAACGACCAATTATACGAGAAATCTCTTTTGTTCTACCAGAAGTAAGTTGTTGTTGTCTTGAATTTCTTTGTTGTGAAGAAGATTGTGGCAACATAAAATATTCTGCTGTGATCCAGCCAGAGTTTGTTCCTTTAAGATGTGGAGGTTGTCCTTGTTGTATTGTGGCGTTACATAAAACCTGTGTATTCCCCATACAAAACAAACATGAACCTAATGCAAACTTGTTGTATCTACGGATAATTTTTATTGGTCTCATAATTTTTTCTATACAGATTTAGTTTTTAAAACATGTAATGCTTCACCTAAATAATGCGTGAAAATGCTATATTTTTGACTTTATTCCGACGGAACAAATTTTTCAAGTTCAGACAAAATTTTTAAATTTTTAAAGTTGTAATTATGCATGAATATATATTGTATTCTTTATATTCTTTATTTATT
>CAZLOB010000051.1:0-6907 GCA_964561135.1 uncultured Elusimicrobia bacterium
GTAAAATATCCATATTTAAAAAAATATAAAATAAGTAAAACAAATACAAGAAAATGATTATTGATACTCACGCACATATAGACGAAATAGAAAATTTACAAGAAGTTTTAAATTTAGCGAAGGATTCTGGCGTTTATGCAGTGGTAGGAGTTAGTTGTGATTATTTAAGTTGTAAAAAAATTCTTGAGTTAGCAGAGAATGTTAATATAATAAAAATTTATCCAGCAATTGGACTTCATCCTTCAAATATTAAAATTGAAGAAATAGACCAAACATTAAAATTTATTGAAGAAAATATTTCTGAAGTTGTTGCGGTTGGTGAAGTTGGGTTAGATTTTTGGGAAAAGTCATTAAAGAAAAATCCACAACTAAAAGATGTACAAATAGAAGTTTTTAAAAAACAACTTAAACTTGCCGAAAAATACTCAAAACCAGTAGTTATTCACTCACGCGGTGCATGGAATGAATGTTATGAATTAGTTAAACAAAGCGATGTTAAAAATGTGATTTTTCATTGGTATAGCGGTCCTATTGATGTGCTTAAAAAAATTATTGATGATAACTATTATATTTCAGCCACACCTGCATTAGAGTATAGCCCACAACACCAACAAGCAATAAAATTTACTCCTATTGAAAAAATACTTGTAGAAACTGACTCTCCTGTGTGGTATAAAACACCAGATGGAGATCATTATTCTGCCCAACCTAAAGATGTTGTTAAAACATTAAAATTTTTATCAGAGATTAAAGGGTTGCAATTTGATGAAGTTGTAAATATTACAACTAATAATGCAAAAGAATTTTTTAAAATATAGTGTTTTGTTTATTTTATTCTTTTTAAATTTTTTAAATATGCCAAAAAATGTATATTTTAGCTTTATTGGTTGTGATGAATTAGATAAAGAAAATATTCTAAAAGAAGTTGGGAATATATTAGGTGTAAAAACAAATTTTACCTCCACATTTAGAGATGTAGAATTTGCATATAACCCACATCGTAAACAATATTTAGCATCAAAAATTTTAAAATTTGCCAAAAAGTTCGCAACAAAAAATGAAGACATCTTGTTTTTGTTAGTAGATAAAGATTTGTATGAGGAAGGTTTTAATTATATTTTTGGAGAGTCAGATGGAAATGTTTGTATAGTTTCAATTTATAGATTTAAACCTTGTACAAGAATTGACACAGAACAAGAAAAAAACTTGCTTAAAGAAAGAACAATTAAAACTATAATTCATGAACTTGGCCATTCGTTTGGTTTACCACATTGTAGCGATCCTACCTGTGTGATGTATTTCTCAAACTGGCTTGGTGATACTGACCGTAAATCAAAATTTTTTTGTGAAAGATGCAAGAAGAAACTTGTGAACCATATGTAACAATTTTTGTAACCTTTAGTTCATAACAAATTTTTGCCAGTCAGCAATTTGTAAATTTCTAAATATTTTTCAGTAGTATTTTTTATAACTTCGTTAGGGAGTCTTGGGCCAGGATAGGTTTTGTCCCAACCGGTAGATTCTGTATAATCTCTGACATATTGTTTATCAAAAGAAGGTTGTGGTTTACCAACTTCGTATTTGTCTTTTGGCCAAAAACGAGATGAGTCTGGTGTTAAAATTTCATCAATTAAAATAATTTTTCCTGTTTTTTCATCAATACCAAACTCAAATTTTGTGTCAGCAATAATTATTCCTTTTGTTTCAGCATAGGAAGCAGCTTTTTTATAAAGTTCAATTGATTTTTGTTTTATAAACTCAGCTTTATCTTTTCCTATTATCTCAACAGCTTTTTCAAAATTAATATTTTCATCATGCCCAACATCAGCCTTTGTTGACGGAGTAAATATTGGTTGTGGCAGTTTTTCTGATTCTTTAAGCCCTGCTGGTAGTTTTATCCCGCAGACAGATTGTGTTTTTTGATATTCTTTCCATCCACTACCTGATAGATATCCACGAACAATACACTCTATAGGCAAAACTTTTGCTTTTTTTACAACCATTGTTCTGTCTTGTAATACATCTTTGTACTTCTTGAACTCTTTTGACAAATTGTCAACACCAAATTCTATTATATGGTTCTCAATAACATCTTTTAAAAACTCAGACCAAAATTTTGTAAGTTGTGTTAAAACTATCCCTTTATATGGTATTGGATCATCAAGGACAACATCAAAAACTGAGATCCTATCAGTTGTTACAATCACAAGTTTGTCTCCTAAGTCAAAAATATCTCTCACTTTACCTTTTTTTGTTGGGTTAAATCCGAGTTCTTCAGTTGTTTTTAATACATTCATTTTTTTCCTCCTCAGTTTTTTTGTTTAGATATTTTTTATACCACAGAGACACAGAGAACACAAAGTACACAGAGGAATTATTAAAACTATCAACTAATAACTATTAACTATGAACTTATGCTCTTTGCTTTTGTACCTCTGTGGTTTTTACTATTAAAAGTTAAACTTCTATTTATTACAAACCGCCAAAGCCAATTTTTTGATTTTTTTGCATAATTTATGTTTATTCTCGGTGTTTTAATGATATCTTTTTCTTTTATTTTTTCACCATTTAAAAAATAAATTTTATTTCCTTCAACCATATCTTCACCATTTAGTTTTTTATCAATTTTTAATGCTTTACAAAGTTTCCCTGGTCCGTTTAACAATTTTGTTACTTCATACTTTTTATTTTTTAAATTTAAATTTTCCAAAATTAAATCAATTCCTTCAACAGGTTCTGCTGCACGAATAAGAACCCCACCTGCTTCGTCTTTTTTATGACAAACAACATTTAAACAATATGTATTTATATGTACAGAATAAACATATGCTTTGCCAACTTCACCAAAAAGTGTCTCAGTACGTTTTGTTCTGCCGAAACGACCAACATGGCACGCATCGTCTTCATAACCACCATATGCCTCTGTCTCTGTTATTTTTACTACAATTTTTCCTTTCTCTGTTTCAACAACAAGATATTTTCCTAAAAGTTTTACTGCGACATTTTTTGGATGGTCATTAAAAAACTTTCTTTTTAACCTTTTTTTAAAATTTGTGTCCATCTGAATCTTTTTGTTCACAAACAAGTTTATTTTCACCAAGGTAATGGTTAAAGATCTTGGACTAAATTTTTATCAAAAATAAAATGCAAACCTGAAGGTTTGCCCTACATTATTTTTTATTAAATTATTAAATTTTTGCTCTGTTTTCATTGGCTATTATCTTTTCCAAAATATATATTTAGCCCTGAATTAAGAATCCATTCTATACCCGACACACTTAGATCTTTTTCTTTTTTACTCCATAAAGTAATAAAAGATGGGCCAATATCAATACTTATGCTTATTTTACTACTAACAAAATACTCTCCACCAATAAATACTGTAAATAAACTTCCCTCCCCTTTCACATCATCTGTATCAAAAAATACATAACCTAAATCTATACCTGTAAAACAATTAATTTTGTTGATTTTATAAAAATCATAATATCCTCTTAAAGAAACAACATTTATACCTTCACTAAAAGTATCACGTAGTTCAGTTGTGAATTTTGAAGATAATCTATACTTTAATGAAACATAAGGATACCCTAAACTAATACCAAATTTTGGCAAATTTCTCCCGAAAATAATTTCTGAAAAAGTTAACAAAATAACTAATATTATAATTATATTTTTTTTCATTTATATACCAATGTTGGTGTTAACCTTTCTGTGGTATCCCCGAGGCCTAACTGTCCATAATTGTTTGCCCCCCAGCACCATAATGTACCATCTTCTTGTATTGCTGCTGTATGTGAATAACCACAAGAAACATAGGACCAATCAATACCATGGTCTACTCTTAATGGTATATTAGTATCATTTTTATTTCCAAGTCCTAACTGTCCAAAATAGTTTCGCCCCCAAGACCATAATGTGCCATCGTTTAGTATTTTTATTATTCCTACAGAATACTCAAAACCACAGGAAATACGTTCCCATAACTTGTCAGCGTTTGCAGTTGTAATTTGTGTTGGAGTACTTATATCTATGTTATGCCCAAGTCCTAATTGTCCATAGTAGTTAAAACCCCAGGACCATAATGTAGTATCTGTTTTTATTGCTATAGTATGTATTGAACCACAAGAAACATAAGACCAGTTAGTGTCAGTTCCTACTTGAGTTGGAGTGTTTGTACTTATATTGTGCCCGAGACCTAATTGTCCGTGGTCGTTTGCTCCCCAGGACCATAATGTACCATCAGTTTTTATCGCCACAGTATAATAAGCACCACAGGAAACAAATGACCAGTTTCTTTCAGTACCAACACTTGTTGGCGTATTTCTGTTTGTATTATGTCTGAGACCTAATTGTCCTTGATTATTAAAACCCCAGGACCATAATGTACCATCTTTTTTTATTGCTACGGTATGGAAAGCACCACAGGAAACATAAGACCAGTTAGTATCAGTTCCTACTTGTGTTGGTGTATATATATTTATATCATTTCCGAGACCTAATTGACCGTAATCATTTCGTCCCCACGCCCATAATGTTCCATTTTTCTTTATCGCTACTGTATGATAATACCCACACGCAACATATGCCCAGTCAGTATCTGTGCCAACCTGTGTAGGTGTTAACATATGTTCAGTATTACCTATACCTAATTGTCCAAAATTGTTTCTACCCCAGGACCATAATGTACCATCTGATTTTATACCAACGGTATAATCTAGCCCACAAGATATTAAAACCCATGGAATAATTACAGTTATATCAATACTTTTTTGTGCAGTATTATTTTTGCTATCAGAAACAGTACATGTTATAGTATAAACACCTGTTGATGATGGTGCAACCCATTTTACATAATATCCATAACCTGTAATAGTTCCAGCAGTGATATCCCAAGAATAAGTTAAAGTATCAGACGCCGGACCATAAGCATTACAAACAATTGTTGAAGTTGCGCCTGTAGAGACAACTATAGGGCTTGCTAAAAGAGAAGATATTACTGGTACGACAGGATATACATTTATATAAACACTTTCTGATGTTTCAGCACCTCTATTATCTTTCACAGTGCAAAAAACTGTAACATTAGTTGGAAAATCAGGTGCAGTCAAAATAGCAGATGATGTATAAATTAACAATGTTCCTGTAGTGGTATGCCAAAAATAAGTAATTTCATCATCATCTAAATCATATGCTGTACAGACAATTGTTACTACACCACCTGTAGAAACAGAGAGTGGTTCTGCAGTAAGTGCTTCTATTATTGGAGTTCTATTGATTCTACCATCTGGGGTAACAAGGACATCAACCTTAGCAGTTGCAGAAGCACCTTTTGTGTCGTAAACAGTGCAAAATATAGGATAGTAGGTTCCTGTTGGAGGTGTATAATAAGTAGGTGCAGTCCAAGAAACAGAATAACCACTGCCTGTTATTGCTCCGTAAGGTGCATCCCAGGAATAAGTTAAAGCCTCGTTATCAGGATCTTCTGCAATACATGTGATTGTAGTAACAGCACCTGTTGCAACAACAGGCGGTTCTGCGGTAAGTGAAACTATTACAGGTGGATTGTTTTTAGCAATTTTTTCTTGTTCAATTTTATCTTTAAGTTCTTTAGTTTTTTTCTTAACTGCGGATGGAACACCAAAATGTAATTCAGCATAAACAAATTGTGAGAAAAGATAACTTAAAATTAAATATGTGAAAATTTTGTTACCCATTTGAAAGTACTTATTATATTTTTATTTTCTTTTCAACAAGATTAATGAAAATTATCCTGCCACTTGACTAACAAAATTTTTTATATTTTCAACACCTTCTTTTATATCTTCTAATGATGTAGCATAAGATAATCTTATATAATCATCATCGCCAAAAGGTGAGCCTGGTATCACTGCAACTTTTGCTTCTAAAAGTAAAAGCTCAGCAAGTTTTAAAGAATCAGTTATAAGTTGGTCTTTATATTTTTTACCTTTAAGTTCTTTAATGTTTACCCATACATAAAACGCGCCTTGTGGTTTTGTTGTTTTTAAATAAGGCATTTTATTTATTTCTTCAACAATATAATCTCTTCTTTTGACAAACTCGTTATACATCATTGAAACAAACTGATCAGAATTTTTTATTGCTTCAATAGAAGCATATTGGACAAAAGTTGTTATGTTGGATGTTGAATGATCTTGCAAGTTGTTCATTGCAGAAATTATTTCTTTTGGACCACAAGCATAGCCAACACGCCAGCCTGTCATAGAATATGCTTTTGAAAGACCATTTACTGTTATAGTAAGTTTTTTTATTTCTGGACCTAACGAAGCAATACTTATATGTTTAAGTCCGTCATAAACAAGTTTTTCATAAATTTCGTCTGATATACAATAAATCTGATGTTCAACTAAAACTTTTGCAATATCTTGCAGTTCTTCTTTTGTATAAGTCATACCGGTCGGATTTGATGGATAATTCAAAATCAAAAGTTTTGTTTTATCAGTAATATATTTTTTAAGAAGTTCAGATTTGATTTTAAAATTAGTTTTTTCATCTGTTGGGATTGCTACAAGCTTCCCACCTGCAAAGTTTACCATCTCAGGATAACTTACCCAATATGGCGATGGTACCAAAACTTCATCACCATCGTCAACCAACACACATACAGCATTAAATATCGCATGTTTTGCCCCACAGCAAATTATTACTTCGTCAGATGTATACTCAAGATTATTTTCTTTTTTTAATTTTTCAATTATTGCTTGTTTAAGTTCTGGTACACCAGCAGTAGGTGTGTATTTTGTAAGCCCTTTGTTTAGTGCTTCAATACATTTTTGTTTTATATTTTGTGGTGTATCAAAATCAGGCTCACCTGCTCCAAAATTTATAACTTTTACACCTTGTGATTTTAATTGTTTTGCTTTTG
>CAZLOB010000052.1:0-42316 GCA_964561135.1 uncultured Elusimicrobia bacterium
AAGTTGAGAGTTAAAAGTTGAAGGTTAAAAGTATTTGAAAGTTTTGGTCTGCCTAATTTTGTGATTGTAAAGATTACTTTAAGTTATGAAAGAAAAAGTGAAAAAAGTGTTAAATGAGGTGCTTTCAAATTTAGGTTGGCAAGAAGAGTTTGATATTGAAGAACCACCTCAAGAGATTAATTTTGATCTTGCTACAAATATACCCATTGTTGTATCAAAAAAGTATAATATTGAACCACAAGTTATTTTTGAACAGATAAAAAATTTGTGTATAAAACAGTTTGGTTCATATTTATTTTCAGAAATGGAATATTCACCGCCAGGATTTATAAATTTTAATCTATCAAAAGATATATTACTTGAAGAAATAAGACAAATTGTTTTAGCCAAAGAAAAATATCCAGTAGTGCTACAAAATAATACAAAAGTTTTAATAGAATTTGTTTCAGCAAATCCAACAGGACCTTTGCATATAGGTCATGCTAGGAGTGCAGTTTTAGGTGATGTTTTAGGAAATATATTCAAAAAGTTAGGATATCAAGTTACAAAAGAGTATTATATTAATGATATTGGCAGACAGATAGATGTGTTAACCGCATCTGTTATAATAAGCGGGTATAATTTTGATAATTTATTTGTTGAAGAAGATGTGAGAATATATTGTGAGAAAATTGTGCAAAATTCTTGTTATAAAGGAGATTATATTAAAGATGTAGCATATAAAGTTAAATCTAATTTTGAAAAAGTTAATAAAGAGAATTTTAAAGCAGTCCAAAAGTTTATAGTAGAAACGATAATGCAAGAAATAAAAACTTCTCTTAGTAATTTTAAAGTTTTGTTTGACAATTATTTTTATGAAAGTTCTTTATATGAATGTTCGTTTGTAGAGAAAGTTAAAGAAATGTTGGTTAAAAACAATTTGGTCGAAGAAAAAGATAATGCGTTATGGTTTAGATCATCACAGTTTGGCGATGACAAAGATAGGGTTATAATAAAATCTTCTGGTGAACCAACATATTTTTTTAGTGATATTTTGTATCATTATAATAAAATCTTGCGTGGATATAACTTGTTAATAAACATCTGGGGGACAGATCACCACGGCTATGTTGAACGAGTAAAATTGGCTTTTGAGCAGCTTTGTTCTTTTGAAAATCGTGATGTAGAGTTAAAAATTATTCTTTATCAATTAGTATCACTTATAAAAAATGGTCAAAGAGTATCTATGTCAACTCGTGAAGGTGAGTTTATTTCGTTAGATGAAGTTGTTAAAGAAGTAGGTGTAGATGTGACACGTTTCTTTTTGTTAACAAAATCGCCTAATACACATCTTGATTTTGATTTTGAGCTTGCAAAGGAACATTCGTTAAAAAATCCTGTCTATTATATTCAGTATGCGCATACTCGTTGTTGTAGTATACTAGCTGAGGTTGACAAAATTGTTAGTTTAGAATCAATAAATTTATATTTAGAAGAATATTTCAAACAATTATATGAGCATAAATTTGTTGATTCTGAATTAAACTTGGTTAAAAAATTAATTTTTTATCCTGATATTTTGAACCTTTGTTTAGAAACTTTGTCTGTTCATCATTTGTGTAATTATCTTATTGAACTTGCAAGAATTTTTCATAAATTTTACGAAGAATGCAGGGTTATAGATAGAAATAAAATAATAATATATCCAAGGTTGTTACTTGTTATTGCAACAAAAAATGTTATAAAAAGTGCACTTGATATACTAAACATTTCTGCCCCACAAAAAATGTAAAAAACTATCAAGTTTGTTAAAAAAGTTATGAGAAAAGATATAGAATTAGCAGAACAGGTTGTTGAAAAATTTTCAAAAATAATTACAGAAATTGGTAAAAAAATTGTCGGACAAAAACAAGTTATAAAAGAACTTATTATATCACTTTTTTCAAAAGGACATTGTTTAATTGTTGGTGTCCCTGGTCTTGCAAAAACAATGATTGTTCATACATTAGCTGATGTTTTAGACCTTAAATTTAGCAGAATACAATTCACTCCGGACCTTATGCCCTCAGATATCACAGGGACTGAGATTGTTGAAGAAGATCCTATTAGCAAAAAAAGATACTATAGATTTATCCCTGGTCCTATTTTTGCAAATATTGTTTTAGCAGACGAGATTAATCGCACACCACCTAAAACACAGTCCGCACTTCTGCAATCAATGCAGGAATATAAAGTAACAGTTAACGGTGTTACATACGAAATAGAACAACCATTTTTTGTTTTAGCAACACAGAATCCTATAGAACAAGAAGGTACTTATCCTTTACCAGAAGCACAACTTGATAGGTTTTTCTTTCAAATAAATATTGATTACCCTTCAAAAGAAGAGGAGAAAGAAATTCTTTATCGTACAACAGGGGTTTTAGAACAGACAGTAGAAAAGGTTGTTTCAAAAAAAGAGATTTTAGATTTACAAAATTTTGTACGCAAAGTACCTATAAGTGAACATGTTATTGAATACATAATAGATATTGTACGTGCGAGCCGTCCTACGGATCCAACCTCACCTGAGTTTATAAAAAAATATGTACAATGGGGTTGTAGTCCACGAGCTGAACAAACAATTGTTATTGCATCAAAAGTAAATGCGTTGTTAAATGGACACACAGTTGTAAGTATTGATGATGTTAACGAAGTTATATACCCAGCATTAAGACATAGGATAATACTTAACTTTCAAGCAATTGCTGAAGGTATAAAATCTGACTTTATCATTTCTAAACTATTAGAACATTTTAGTAAATAGGATGTTAAAATTTATAAATTATTTAGACACATCACTGTTTTATCTAATAAATCATGATATGAAGAATATGTATTTTGATATAATTATGCCATTTATAACAAATCCAAGAAACTTTTATATTTTGTTTTTAATAATATGGTTTTTGATGGTATTTTCGTCGAAATACAGATACCGTATTGCTGGATGGTCAATTATAATTGCAGTCGCTATATCTGATGTACTTAGTAGCAAAATATTAAAACATTTAATTTTACGACCTAGACCATTTGAAGTGTTACCTGATGTATACAAACTTGTATCTTCAGCAGGACCTTCTTTCCCATCCTCTCATGCTGTAAATTCATTCACAGTCGCAACTTTAATAACATTGTTTTTAAAAAATCCTGTTTATACAACAATAGCGTTTATTGTGGCGTTTTTATCTGGATTCTCGCGAATATATGTTGGTGTTCATTATCCGTTAGATGTTATTGCAGGAGCTATTATAGGTGTTTTTTTAGGGATTATTTTTTACAAAATTGTGAAAAAAATTTTTAGGTTAAACGACCAAGAAAATAACATCTTTGAAATTTCATCTACTGATGAATGATATTATAAATCCGTATAGGTTGACAACTTGTTTCGTTTGAGAGGTTGTAAATTGAGTTAAAGACCATTGTTTGTAAAGACAAGATATTTTTAGCAAATATTTTTTAGATAACAAGAAATTCGTGCTTATTATTAAATGTGTCTCGTTTGATACGGAAGTTATTTCTTCTCTGCTAAAGACAAAAAAGTTGCCTCCTTTATAAGTTGTGTAATACTCACAAGAAAACGAAATTTTTTGGTGTTAACAGAACACCAATTTGTGTTCCATAATACAGTAAATCTTTTAGTATATAATGTAATTTGTAACCGGTTATTACATTTATAGTAAAACTTCTTGGTGAAAGAGATTTTGATTTATATATTCTCCAATTAAATCCTGAAGTAGCTGTTACAAAAAGTTGCCTACTTTCTTCTTTTAAACGGTGATCATAGTTTATTCCGCCATATCCCACTTCTGTTTCAAGTTGCCATCCTGGGTAAATTGTGTTTAATATCGGAGTGGATACATGCGCTATATATCCACCATATAAATAAAAAGTGGGAATTGAAAAAATAATTTTTTCATTTATTACTTCTCCTGATGTATATTGTAGATTAGAGTTTAAATAACCAAAAGATAAAAAATTACAGTTCCCAAAGCCGTATCTGTAATCCTTCGCCTTTAAATGCACTACGTACCGGCTGCGGTAAGATGCTATATAAAATATTCACCAAAAAATTAAAAGAATAAACATTAGTGGTGAAAAATAAAATACTGACTATTAAAAACTTGTTTTTCTTAATAAAAAGTTTTGTTTTCATAAAGTTGAAAATATATATAAGAATTTTATAAAAAATTCTCAATGAAAAAAGAAACAAATGTAATAAAAATAGGTTGTTGTGGGTTCCCAATCGCACATAAAAAATATTATCAAGAGTTTAAATGTATTGAAATAAATTCTACTTTTTACCAAATACCTAATATTAAAATAGCTACTAAATGGAGAAAAGAGGCTGAAATTGAAAACCCATCTTTTGAGTTTATAATAAAAGCGTGGCAAATCATAACTCATAAAAGTTCGTCTTTTACTTACCGTAGAATGAGAGAAAAAATAGGAAATAAAGACAATTATGGTTTCTTTTCGCCAACAAAAGAAGTTTTTTTAGCTTGGGAACGAACAAGAGATTTTGCAGTAGAACTTGGTTGTAAAAAAATTTTGTTCCAATGTCCAGCAAGTTTTACTCCTGAGGAAAAAAATTTGAAAAATCTATACAGTTTTTTTAACAAAATAAAAAAAGATAAAGAAAAACATGGTTTTGATTTTATAATAGAAGTAAGAGGTGAAAAATGGGACGAAAAAATTGTTAAAAAAATTTGTGATGGACTAAACTTAGTTCATTGTGTAGATCCTTTATATTCAAAATCATACTGCGGAAAATATAGATACTACCGTTTACACGGTCTTCATATAGGTAACAGATTGGATTATAATTACACTTTTTCTGACAAAGAATTAAAAAAAGTTTTGACTATGTGTGATAAAAAGATTAACTATGTCATGTTTAACAACTCAACTATGTACGAAGATGCAAAAAGATTAAAAGCAATGGTTAATAGTTCATAGTTAAAAATTTTTTTTTCTATTAATTGTAAACTCCTAATTGTAAATTAAATGTATGAGGAATAAAGAAGTTGCAGAACAGTTTTATCTGATAGCACAACTTTTAAGCTTAACTGATGAAAATCCATTTAAAATACGTGCGTATGAGAAAGCTGCACAGATTATAGAAAGTTTACCTGAACCAATTGAAGATTTGGTATCTAATTTTGATAAACTTTCTTCAATTCCTGGTGTTGGTAAAAGTATAGCTGAAAAAATTGTTGAATATTTTAATACTGGTAAAATACAACGTTTAGAAGAATTAAAAACAAAATTTCCTGAAGGCGTCCTTGAAATGTTAAAAATACAAGGTTTGGGTCCGAAACGTGTCCGTTTACTTTATGAAAAACTTGGAATAAAAGATGTTAAAACATTAAAAGAATATGCTCAAAAAGGTGCTTTACGATCTTTACCTGGTTTCGGAGAAAAAGTAGAACAAAACATATTAGAAGGAATAGAACTACTGTCAACTTCTGAACGAAGATTATTGTTGTTTGATGCTTTAAAAACTGTAGAAGAAACATTAGGGTTTCTTAAAAAATACAAAGATATTATAAATATTGATCCTTGCGGCTCGTTAAGAAGAAAAAAAGAAACTATAGGAGATATAGATATTTTATGCTGTGTGAAAGAGGGTAAGGAAAAAACTATAATTGAAAAATTTACAGAACTACCTGTTGTAAAAAAAGTTCTTGCTTGTGGTGTAACAAAGGGTAGTATTCTTACTTTGTCTAATGTTCAAGTTGATTTACGTGTTGTACCAAAAGAAGTTTATGGTGCAGCATTGCAGTATTTCACTGGTTCTAAACAACATAATATTCGTCTTAGGGAAATAGCAAATAAAAAAGGTCTTACATTAAGTGAGTATGGAGTTTTTAAAATTGATAAAAAAGAACATCCTATTTGTGGAAAAACTGAAGAAGAAGTATATAAAATTTTAGGTCTTCAGTTTATTGAGCCAGAGTTGCGAGAAGATAGAGGGGAAATAGAAAAAGCTATAAAAGGTGAGCTACCAAAACTTGTTGAACTTAAAGATATTAAAGGGGATACTCATGTACATTCGAATTATTCTGACGGAGCAAATAGTATTAAAGAAATAGCAGACTACGCAACTAAACTCGGGTATGAATGGATTATCATTTGTGACCATTCACAAAGTTTAAAAGTAGCAGGTGGTGTTGAAATTAAAGATCTTTATAAAAAAATTGAGGAAATAAAAAATTTAAATAAAGTATCAAAAGTAAAAATTCTTTGTGGACAAGAAGTAGATATTCTTTCTGATGGCAAACTTGATTATCCCGATGAAGTTCTTAAAGAACTCGATTTTGTTATTGCAGCGATACATACAGGATTCAAACAAACAGAAGAACAAATAACCGAAAGAATATTAAAAGCAATAGATAATAAATACGTTCATGCAATCTCACATCCTACTGGTAGATTATTAAACAAACGTCAACCTTATAAAGTTAATATATCAAAAATAATTGAATATGCTGCAAAAAATAAAGTTATGTTAGAAATAAATGCTTTCCCTGAAAGACTCGATTTAGATGATGTTAACACAAAATATGCGAAAGACCACGGTGTTTTACTATCAATAGGTACGGATGCACACCATGTTTCACAAATGGAATATATGCAGTTAGGAGTGTATGTAGCACGTCGTGGTTGGCTTGAAAAAAAAGATGTTGTTAATACTTTATCATACGAACAACTTATTAAACTTTTAAAAATGCGAAGATGATGAAACATTATAAATTTTTTACCTCACAACAAATTTATAAAATAGATAAACTTACATCAGAAAAATTTTTAATACCTCAGACTATTTTAATGGAAAACGCTGGTAGGTCCGTTGCTGAATTTGTTAAAAAATATGCGCAAAAGAATAGGTTAAATAAAATACTTATATTTTGTGGTCCTGGGAAGAACGGCGGAGACGGGTTTGTTTGTGCAAGATATTTGTTTATATATGGTTTTAAAGTTTATGTGGTAACTTTTGTAGATAAAAGTTGTTATTCAAATATTGTCTTACAAAATTACGAAATTTTGGAACGGTTGAGAGTTAAAATACAAAGATTTGATTATAAAAAAATAAAACGTATTATATCTGATTTCGATATTATAATAGACGCAATTTTTGGTATCGGATTATCACGACCTATAGAAGGTGTTTATAAACAAGCAATTGAGATTATAAATAATAGTAATAAAATTGTTTTTTCAATTGATATACCGTCAGGACTAAACGGTGATACAGGCGAAATTTTAGGTTGTGCTGTGAAACCTAATTATACTTTAACTATTGGATTTCCAAAATATTCATTCAAATTGAGTCATGTGAAACGTATGTTAGGTAAACTAAAAGTTGTTGATATAGGATATCCACTAAAAGTTATAAAAATTTTTTAAAAATATTGAATTTTATTTTTTGTTTTTGTAAAAAATTTAAGTTATGGCTAAAATATTGCTCATAGAAGATGATCAAGAAACTGCTGAATATATAAAGCAAGTTCTAACTGCAGCTGAGTTTGATGTTATACATTCATACACAGGTAAAGATGTTGTAAAAAAAATATTATTGCATTCACCTGACCTTATTTTACTTGATTTAACATTACCTGATGTTGATGGTATTGATCTTTGTAGAGAACTGAAGGCAGATTTTAGGTTTCAAGGTATCCCTGTTATTATGTTAACTGCAAGAAGTTCTACTGAAGATAAACTTGTTGGGTTTGAATCAGGTGCAGATGATTATATTGTGAAACCGTTTGAGCCAAGAGAGTTAATAGCAAGAATAAAAGCATTATTAAGACGAATTGAAATTTTTGGTGGGAAACCACACGAAGTTATAACTGTGGGCCCTATAACAATAGATGTTGACAGTTATTCTGTGACGATTTTACAGCCAAAAAGAGTTGAACTTACACCGAAAGAATTTCAATTGTTATATTTATTAATGAAAAATCGTAACCGTGTTCTTGAACGAAAATTTTTGTTAAAAACATTATGGGGATATGTTGATGAAGAAGAAATGGAAAAAACAAGGACTTTAGATGTTCATGTGATGAATTTAAGAAAAAAGTTGGGTGAGGAAATCGGAAATTATATAAAAACAGTAGAGAACATTGGGTATAAATTTGAATACGAGGAATGATCGCGGGGTAGAGCAGCCCGGTAGCTCGCGAGGCCCATAACCTCGAGGTCGGTGGTTCAAATCCACCCCCCGCAAGAAATGTACGGTGCGGTACCCAAGTAGCTAAGGGAGCGGTCTGCAAAACCGCGATTCGTGGGTGCAAGTCCCACCCGCACCTTTTGTTTATTTTTCTTGCCTTAGATTATGGACAATTTTCTTCAAACTACAGTTGGTCAACTTGTATTTAAAAATCCTGTAATTTTATCTTCTGGAGTTTGTGGTTTTGGTGAAAAAAATGTTGATGTTTTGAATAAATGTGGTGCTGTAGTATTTAAAACTATAACTTACTTACCTAAAAAAGGTAATCCTACACCAAGGATTGTAGATCTTGGTTTTGGTATAATTAATTCTATTGGTTTAGAAAATCCGGGCGTGTTCGGTTTAAAAGAAAAAGTTGATTATATAAAAAATATAAAGACAAAAAAAATTGCAAGTTTGTTAATTGAAGAAAAATCCGAATCAACACTTGAAAAACTTGAAGAATATAATATCTTTGATGGATATGAGATTAATCTTTCTTGTCCAAATATAGAAAAAGAAGATTGGTTTTATAATTTTAACAAATTGTCGTCAATGCTTAGAAAGATAAGAAAAAAAGTTAGAAAACCAATTTTTCTAAAACTTTCGTACGAAATGGATGTGTTAAATATTTCAAAAATAGCAAAAGATGAAGGATATAACGCAGTAGTTTTGCTTAACTCTTTTAAATCTGTTTCTGTTGATTATAAAGAAAAAAAGTTTAACCTTGCTAATATTTATGGTGGATATTCAGGTCCGGCAATAAAAGTTATAGTTCAAAGGTTTGTTTATGATGTAAAAAAATCTGTTGATATAGACATTATTGCGTGTGGCGGTGTTTTAAAGGAAACTGATGTGATTGAATATCTCTTATTAGGAGCAAAAGCAGTCCAGATAGGAAGCGGATATTTTAGAGATCCACAACTTCCAGTTAAATGTATAAAGTTTTTAAAAGATTATTTGAAAAAAGAGAAATTAAAGTTGAAAGACTTGATTGGATATTTAATTAAAAACCAATGATTAAAAATGTTGGGATAATAAACTATGGTGCTGGCAATTTAATGAGTATTTGTAAAGCAATAAAAATTTTTGGTCTCCATCCAATTGTTTTGGATAAACAGAACAATAATGTGGATATGTTAATCTTACCTGGCGTTGGTAATTTTGGTACCGCAGTAAAAAATATAATACAAAACGGGTTGTTTGAACAAACAATAAAATTTTTTGAAAAAGGAAGACCTATTTTAGGAATTTGTTTAGGGATCCAGCTTATATTAAAAACAAGTCAGGAAGCAAAAGATGTGAAAGGTCTTGGGTTAATTGATGGCAAAGCAGTCAAATTTAAAATAAAAAATTTAGTTGTTCCACATATGTGTTGGAACATTGTTAAATTTGAAAAAGAAAATGTTTTACTTTTAGATGGTCTAAATAAAGAAGAATATTTTTATTTTGTTCATTCTTATTATCCACATGTGAAACAAAAAGAAGTGATTTTTGCAACAACAAATTATGGGATAAATTTTTGTTCAATGATAGTAAAAGATAATCTAGTTGCGACACAGTTTCATTTAGAAAAAAGTGGACAAAAAGGACTAAAGTTGTTAAAAAATATAATTACTTATTTTAACAAACTATGACAAAACGAAGTTTGCAATTCATTTTTTTAACTTTTATTCTAAGTTGGTCTTTAGCAGTAGGATTTAAACTTTTAGGTGGTAAATGGAATACAAGTTTTGCATTGGTTATTGCTACTGTTTATATGTTTTGTCCTTTATTTTCTGTTCTGATATTAGAAAAAGTTTTTTATCATAATCAGATTAGAGATACTTGTGGGATAAATTTTAAGTTTAATATATGGTTTATTGTAGGATGGTTACTTCCATTGTTTATTTCATTTTCTTCAATTCCTGTTGCAAAGTTGTTCCCAAATATAGAGATATCATATTCAATGGAGGGATTTATTGAACGAATAAAAGATTCTTTATCTAATCAGGAGATACAAAAGTTAAAACAACAAATAGAGTTGTCTCCATCAAGTTTTATATTTTTTGGTATAATACAATCGTTGGTAGCAGGTGTTACAATAAACGCTGTTGTAGCGTTTGGTGAAGAAATAGGTTGGCGGGGGTTTTTATACAACGAGCTTAAACAAAAATTTAATTTTTGGCAAGTTTCTATAATAACAGGTTTTATTTGGGGATTATGGCATCTACCACTTATTCTTCAAGGACTTAATTATCCAAAGTATCCAATTTTGGGTTCAGTTTGGATGATAATTTTTTGTATTCTTTACTCACCAATATTTAATTTTGTAAGAACAAAAGCTAACTCTGTTATTGCTACTTCAGTTTTGCACGGAACAATAAACGCTACTTATGGTTTCTCAATTTTGTTTTTAAAAGGTGGAAACGAACTTTTAGTAGGTGTTTTAGGAGTTTCAGGATTTGTTGTATTAGCAATTATAAATATTATACTATTGTTACTTCCAAAAGAATTTTTAGAAAGTTAAAAAACTTATGTATACAGTAAGAATTATCCCATGTTTAGATGTAAAAGATGGTAAGGTTGTAAAAGGGATACATTTTAAAAATCTTCGTTATGCAGGCGACCCTGTTGAACTTGCGAAATGGTACTCAGATGAAGGTGCAGACGAAATCGTTTTTTTAGACATCACCGCAACTATTGAAAATAGAAAAACTTTGTATAAAGTCGTGGAAAGGACCGCAAAAAATGTTTTTGTACCGTTGACAGTAGGTGGTGGGGTAAGAAGTGTTGAAGATATTAGAAATTTATTGAACTCAGGTGCAGATAAAGTTGCAATAAACACTGCTGCTGTTAAAAATCCACAACTTATAAAACAAACAGCAGAAATTTTTGGTTCTCAATGTATAGTAGTAGCGATAGATGCAAAGAAGACTCGGAGTTCAGAGTCAAGAGTTCAGAGTGAAGGAAAGAAAAAGGTGGCCTGGGAAGTATATATAAATGCTGGAACTACACCAACAGGATTGGATGCTATAGAATGGGCAAAAAATGTTCAAAAACTTGCTGCAGGTGAGATACTGCTTACAAGTATTGATAAGGATGGTACAAAAGAAGGTTATGATATAGAACTGACAAAAAGTGTTGTAGATAATGTTTCAATACCGGTTATTGCTTCAGGTGGTGCAGGAAAGATTGAACATTTTATAGAGGTGATAAAAAAAACAAATGTTTCAGCAGTACTTGCAGCATCTGTTTTTCATTATAAAAAATATTCAATTAAAAAAGTGAAATTAGCATTAAAAAATGCTGGAATAAATGTAAGAATATAAAACAAATGAATTTCAAACAAGATTGTTTATATTTTTTCTCAGACAGACCTTGTGTTTATCATAAAAAAAATAAAAGTTTAATTTGCGATAACTGCAAATTTTATGTACCATCAATAAAAATATTGATAATAAAACTTGCTGCATTAGGAGATGTTGTTAGAACAACATCAGTTTTAAAACCGCTTAAAGAAAAATATAAAAATTCTAAAATTTTGTGGGTTACTAAAGATAATGCTGTTGAAATTTTATTTAACAATCCATATGTTGATGAAATAATTCCTTTTAGTCAAACATGGCAGTTATATAACTTACATTTTGATATTTTGATAAACCTTGATTTAGATGAAAATGCACTGCGGTTAACAAAAAACATATATGCTGGCAAAAAATATGGATTTTTTTTAGATAAAAATGACATGATAGTGTGTTCTAATGAAGTTGCAAAAAAATGGTTTGATTTAAGTCACAACGATATGTTGAAAAGAAAGAATGATAAAACATATCAACAATATTTAATGGAGATTTTAGAGATAGACAATTTGTTACCAAAAGATTACCCAATAATTATGAATCTTACAAAAGAAGAAAAAAATTTTGCGGAACAATTTGCAAAAGACAATCGTATATCAAAAAATGATTTAGTTATAGGTATAAACTTAGGTGGCGGAGATAAATGGCAAAAAAAAGAATATCCTATTAAACAAACAATAGACCTTATTAAACTAATAGTTCAAAGTCCAAAGTTAAAGGTTAAAAGTAGAAAAAATCCGAAAGTACTACTGTTTGGTGGAGAAAAAGAAGAAGAAAGAAATAAAAAAATAATTTCGTTAGTTAAAAATCCACTACTTATTGATACAGGTTGTAAAAATACATTGCGAAAGTTTTTTTCTTTAATTAGTCTTTGTAACATATTGATTACTTCTGATACACTTGCGTTACATATCGCGTTAGCATTAAATAAAAAAGTTATTGTTTTATTTGGTCCTACATCGCCTACAGAAATTGAGCTGTATGGTTTAGGCAAAAAAATTGTCTCGCCCATAGAATGTATTGTTTGTTACAACAGAGTTTGTAATAAAAAGCCTGATTGTATGCAGTTAATCAAACCAAGACAAATTTATAATACTTTGTTGAATTTAATCTAAATTTAATATAATAATAAAATATAAACCTATGTGTGGGATATTTGGGATATACAACCATAAGAACGCAGCTGAGTTAACATACCTTGGACTTTATTCTTTACAACATCGTGGGCAAGAATCTGCTGGTATAGTTTCCTCTGACGGAGAACGGTTCTTATCAAAAATAGGTCAAGGTGAAGTACAAGAAGTTTTCACAAAAGAAGACCTGGACAAACTCAACGGGAAATTAGCAATCGGTCATACAAGATATTCAACTTTTGGTGCATCAGATATAAAAAATGCGCAACCTATTGTGGTAAAATGTTCAAAAGGTAATCTTGCATTAGTACATAATGGTAATTTAGTAAATGCAAAATATCTAAGGAAAAAACTTGAAGCAGAAGGGGCAATATTTCAAACAACAACAGATTCTGAAGTTATTTTACACTTGATTTCTCATGCGAAAGAAAGGAATTTTATCGATGTATTAAAAAAAGTATTGCCACAACTAAAAGGTGCCTATTCTTTAATTCTTATGACACCAACAACAATGTATGCTGTTAGAGATCCCAATGGTTTTAGACCATTAGTAATTGGTAAGATAAAAAATGGTTTTGTTATTTCTTCGGAAACTTGTGCGTTAGATATAATCTCAGCAGAATTTATTCGTGAAGTTGAGCCTGCTGAAATTGTTGAGTTTAAAGATGGAAAAATGAGAAGTTATAAGTTTTCACAACATGTTAAAAAATCTTTTTGTATTTTTGAATTCATATATTTTTCTCGACCTGATAGTGTAATTGAAGGAAGGTCTGTACATCATGTTCGGATACAGCTTGGAAGAAATTTGTATAAAGAATATCCTACGGAAGCTGATATTGTTTTTTCAGTACCAGATTCGGCTAATTCTGCAGCGTTAGGATATTCACAAGAAAGTGGTATCCCTTTTGAATACGGATTTATAAGGAATCACTATATTGGACGAACTTTTATTCAGCCAAAACAAAAAATAAGAGATTTTTCTGCAAAAATAAAGTATAATACGATAAAAGATGTTATAAGAAACAAAAGAGTTGTTGTAGTTGATGATTCAATTGTTCGTGGGACAACTTCAAAAAAGTTGATCACAATGTTAAAAAACTCAGATGCTAAAGAAATACATCTAAGAATAGCATCAAGCCCAATAATTGCACCATGTGTCTACGGTATTGATACTCCAACAAAAAAAGAACTTATTGCTGCAAATTATTCTGTAGAAGAAATACGAAAATTTTTAGGTGTAACATCACTTCATTATATTTCAATAGATGGTATGATCTCTGCTACAGGATTAAAAAAAGAAAATTTTTGTTTAGCATGTTTCACTAATAATTATCCTGTGTGAGATACTTTTTATGAGAAGAAAGACTGTTCAAGAAATCTTAGTAGAACATTTTGGTTTGCTAAAGACAGAAGTTGATAAACTTGCAAAAGAAGCTGACCAAACTGGTATGTTGCTACAACAATATGTTGTCTCTAAAAAATTGATTGATAAACATAAATTACTAAAAGTTTTAGCTAATGAATGGGGAACAAAGTCTGTTGATTTAGAAATGATAGAGTTAGATCCTGACCTTACCAAAATTGTTCCTATAGAAACATGTAAACGGTTTAAACTAGTCCCGTTTGCAAAGGAAGAAGATGTGCTATTTATTGCAATGGCAGATACAAGAGATTTGTTCGCAATCGAAGATATAGAGTTTAGAACCGGATTAAAAGTAAAGCCATACTTAGCTTTACCAAATGATATAAAAGAAAAAATTGAACAATTGTATGCACAAGAAACAGAATTTTTAACAGAACCATTTGAAACTTTGCCAGAAACAACACAACAAAGAATCTCTCATGAAACTATCACTGAAGATGCACAAGAACTTACTCAAGAATTGCTTGCAAGTTTAGATATATCTGACGAATTATTAATAGAACAACAGCAAAAAGAAGAAGTTGCTGATATTATGCAGATAAGCCCTGACGCACCTGAAGTTGAAAAACTTGTCAATGCAATCATTCTTGAAGCAGTTAGATTAAAAGCTTCTGATATTCACATTGAACCATTTGAGAGAAAAGTTATTGTTAGATATAGAGTTGACGGACTTTTAAGAAAAGCTGCTTTTACAATACCAATCGCTTTCAAAAACGCTATTATATCTAAAATAAAAATTATGTGTAATATGAACATTGTTGAACGAAGAGTGCCACAAGATGGTAGATTACAGGTAAAAGCAAAAGGGATACCTTTGGAGTTTAGAGTTAATGTTGTCCCAACAGTATACGGCGAGAGTATTGTTATGCGTATGTTAGACAGGTCAGCATCAAATATATCTTTAGAACAGCTTGGTTTTCTACCGGACACATTGGAAAAATTTATACAACTTTTAAACCGTCCTTACGGATTGATACTTGTTTGTGGACCTACAGGATCAGGAAAATCTTTCACATTAACTGCTGCGTTACAAAAAATTAAATCTCCTACTGAAAAAATCATAACTGCAGAAAACCCAGTTGAATACGAACTTGACGGTGTCGTACAAGTGCCAGTAAACCCAGATCTTAAAATGGGTGATAAAAAATTTGATTTTGCAGCTGCGTTACGTGCATTTTTACGACAAGACCCTGATATAATAATGGTAGGTGAAATACGAGATCAAGAAACAGCACAAGTTGCAATGGAAGCTGCTCTTACAGGACACTTGGTACTCTCTACTATTCATACGAACGATGCACCGTCTGCCGTAGCACGACTTTATGAAATGGGTATACCTACATATCTTATAGTAAATACATTAGAAGGTGTTCTTGCACAAAGGTTAATACGAAAGTTATGTGAAGATTGTAAACAACTTGATACATATCCACCTGAAGATTTAATAAGAGCGTTAGAAGAGAATAAAATAGATTATTCTTCAGCAACGTTTATGAGACCTGTTGGTTGTAAGAAATGTGATCGTACAGGGATGAGAGGAAGAACTGCTATACATGAATTGCTTGTTATGGACGACGAAATTAGAGAGGTTTGTCTTAAAGATGTTTCTGCAAAAAGAATAAGAGAAGTGGCAATAAAAAATGGTATGAGAACTTTGTTAGTAGACGGATTAATAAAAGTTACTAAAGGTATTACAACATATGCTGAAATACTTGCAGTTTGCCAAAGATGATAATAGGAAGCAAGTAGATGATACGCTGGTAGCAGTTGGTGAATTTCAATACAACTTTATTTTGCGATGTGATACTAAAAAAGTGGCATAATATTATCTTAGTATTTTTTAGTTTACAAAAATTGGAGGTTAAATATGTCATATATTGACAAACTTGAAGAATTTTTTGAAATTGTCAAAAGTTTGTCTTCTAGTTTGGATCTTGATGTATTACTTAAACGTATTGGTGACGTAGCAGAACGGTTAACAAATTCTGAAGCAAGTTCAATAATGCTTATTGATGAAGATAAACAACATTTATATTTTAAGACTGCTGGTGGTGAGAAAGGTACCGCGGTAAAAAAAATTAGAATTAAAATTGGCGAAGGTATAGCAGGAAGCGTCGTGTTAACTAAAAAATCTGAGATTGTTAACGATGTATCAAAGGATCCAAGGTTCACCGGTACAGTAGATCAACAAAGTGGATTTCAAACAAGTTCTATACTTGCAGTACCTATGATTATTAATACGATAGATAGTGGTGAAGAAGTTATAGGAGTAATAGAAGTACTGAATAAAAAAGAACCAACAGGGTTTACTGAGGAAGATAAAAAGTTGTTAGAAAGTTTGGCAGGTCTTGCAGCAGTGAGTATTGTTAATGCAAAATTTTCTGAGAATCAACGAAATTTTTTTACTAATGTAATAGAACTTATTGTATCAGCTATAGAAACTGTGAGGCCAAAATATATAGGACGATACTGGAAAATGACACAAATGGCTACACTTGTTGCTAAAAAGTTGAATATTTCACCACGCTCTAAAGAATATAGAAATATTTATTTTGGAACATTGTTGCATGATATAGGATATTTATCTGCAAAGTTTAAGTTGGACTTAGAAAATGTTGATAATGTTCTTCAAAGAGCAAAAATTGAAAAATCTCATGTGATAATAGGGGCAGAAATTGTGAGTAAAATAACTTTGTTAAAAAATATAGCATCAATTATAAAACATCATCATGAAAATTACGATGGCAGTGGCTATCCTGACGGATTAAAAGATGAAGAAATACCACTTGGCTCAAGAATTATATCTGTTGTTGAGTATATCGAAGAATTAAAGCTTAATAATGTTAAAACAGAGCAAATAATTCAGTATCTTACACAACATAATGGGACAAAATTTGATCCTAAGATTGTTGAAATTGTTAAAGAAATAATTTTGTCTGAAAGTTTAGACATGGGGCAGTAGTTCAGTCCGGGAGAACGTCCGCTTCGCACGCGGAAGGGCACGGGTTCAAATCCCGTCTGCTCCATGGTTTTAGTATATGAAAACAGAAAATTTGTTTTTAAAAACTTATAAAAGATATAATGTAGTTTTTGTCAAAGGTGATGGGAAATATCTTTACGACGATAAAGGAAATAAATACTTAGATTTTTTTTCTGGACTTAGTGTATGTAATCTTGGATATAAAGATAAAAAATTAGTTGATACTTTAATACAGCAAGCAAAATTTTTATGGCATTGTTCAAACTTGTTTTATTCTTTCCCTCAGCAGAAACTTGCAGAACTTCTTATAAAAAAAACATTTCCTGCAAAAGTTTTTTTCTCAAACTCAGGTGCCGAAGCAAATGAGTGTGCAATAAAACTTGTCCGTAAATATGGTAGTGGAACTGGTAGATATGAGATTATAACATTTGAAAATTCTTTCCATGGAAGAACAATAGCGACACTTACTGCTACAGGACAAAAAAAAGTTCAACAAGGTTTCAGTCCTCTTTTGAAAGGATTTAAATATGCAAAATATAATGATATAGATTCTGTAAAAAAATTGGTTACAAAAAACACTATTGCTATAATGCTAGAACCTGTCCAAGGTGAAGGCGGGATAATACCTGCACAACAATCGTTTTTAGAAAAAATAAGAGAATTGTGTGATGAAAAAAATTTGATCCTGATTTTTGATGAAATACAAACAGGTTTTGGTAGGACAGGAGAACTGTTTGCATATCAGTATTATAAAGTTAAACCTGATATAATTACTATTGCAAAAAGTATTGCAAACGGAATTCCATTAGCGGCAACTATTGTTGATAAAAAATATGCTGATGTTTTTGATTATGGTGATCATGGTTCAACTTTTGGTGGTAACTTACTTGCTTGTTCTGTTGCTGTTGAAGTAATTAAAAAGATAGATAATAAATTGTTGTCTCATGTTAAAGATGTAGGAAGATATTTTTATGATAAACTAATTGAGCTAAAAAATAAGTTTAAGTTTATAAAATCAGTTCGTGGAGTAGGTCTTATGTTAGGTATGGAGTTAGAATTTCCTTGTAGACACATTGTAGAAAAATGTTTAAAAAAAGGTTTAATAATAAATGTAACACAAGAAAAGGTCCTAAGATTTTTACCACCACTTATAATCGAGAAATCAGATGTTAACAAAGCAATAAAAATTTTAGAAAATGTGTTTAAACAAATATGACAAAAATAAACACAAATACTGAAATTTCAACATTTGTAATGAATGAGTTCGGTACCAATTGTTATATATACAAAGATGAACAAACCAATAATATTATAATAATAGACCCTGCTGGAGATATGAATCAAATAATAGATTTAATCCGTCAAAGAGAACTCAATATTGTAAGTGTTGTTATTACTCATGGACATTATGATCATATAAAAGGTTTACCTGGACTTGTAAAATTGTTGCCAGATATAAATGTTGTTATTCATGAAGATGAAATACCATTAATTTTTAACGATGAAGAAAATTTGTCCATCCTGTTTTCAGACAATTTGAGTAAACAATTAGAAACTCTTAGTATAAATTGGATGAGAGTTAAAGATAATGATGAGTTTTTCTGTGGGACAAAAAAAATTAGAGTTGTCCATACGCCTGGACATACAACTGGTAGTATCTGTCTTTATATAAAAGAAAAAGGTTTTTTGTTCACAGGTGATACTTTATTTTGTGGTTCCGTTGGTAGGACAGATTTCCCAACTGGCGATATCGATTTGTTAGAAGAATCTATTAAAAAAATTTTTTTGTTACCAATGAACACATTTTTCTTTCCAGGACATGGTGGTTGGTGTATTTTAGAAAAAGAAATAAAACATAATCCTTTTGTAAGATTATAACATGTAACATACTGTAGCCGTCATTTAAATGTTGGCTACAATAATTGTAGTAGAAAAAGGAGGATAGATGTATAATGAAAATAAAAATTCCATTGAGTTTATTCAAAAAAATTGGTAGTATAAAAATTGGTTCTGAGCAAACACAGACAACACAACCTGTCTCACTACCGTTAAACAAAAAAATTGTTGAAGAGTTATCTTTAAAAAGTGTTGACGCGTTGATAAAATCTTTGTCAGATAAAGATCCTTTTGTAAGAGCGATAAGTTGCGAAGTTTTAGGGAAAATGAGAGAAAAAAAAGCATTAAAACAAATAATGTTGCTTATGAAAGATCCATCAAAATATGTAAGAGAAAAAGCTGCCATAGCATTAGGACAAATCGGTGATAGGAAAGCTGTACCAGTATTAGTTGAAGCTTTAAATGATGAAGCTGAAGAAGTGAGAGTTACAGTAGCAGGTGTGTTAGGCCATTTAAGAGATAGATTAGCAGTCCCAGCATTAATAAAAGCGTTAGACGATCCTTCACCTACTGCAAGAATGAAAGCAGCGATATCTTTAGGGATAATTGGTGATCCTGCTGCAATACCAGCATTGTTTAAAACGTTAAAAGATCCGCATGAACTTGTACGTCGGTACGCATGTGAAGCATTAGGTAATATTGGTAAACCTGCGATACCTGCTTTACTTCTTGCGTTAAAAGATGAAGCTGTTCGTGCACACGCTGCACAAGTTTTAGTAAAAATTAAAATCTAAAAATGAGGGGAGGTAATAAATTGAGTGAAGAAGATTACAGATATAATAATAGTTTTGCTCTTTTTTCACATACAAACATTTGCAACATGGAGTAGGATTTCATCTTTAGGTATACCATTTTGGATGATAAAAGAAGATGATACATTAATCTGGATGAACCCTTATGAAGTTGTTAATTATCCAAACCAAATTTATATAGAAGTTGGTATTGCAGATGGTTCAACACTTGAACCAAAAGTTAATGATAATCTTTCAATAAGCAACCAATGGGGAGGAGTTTTTGCAAAAACAAATTTTGTTCTACCTGGAACAATAGCAATATTTTTTGGTAGACCATACTGGGGACTAGTTCATTCAGCTGGTCATAGAACAATAAATTCTGATGTTTCTGCTGTAGAAAATTCTCCTGTTGGTACTTCTTTATTACCTTTACCACTTTATAACAAACTTGATCTCTTTTTTGGTAGTGATAAAATTTTGCCAATACCTTTAGGAATATCTGTTTTTTATGCAGCAAATTCGTCATACAAAACAGAAAGTAATGTTTCAAAACCTTCTTTAGCAGTAGGAGATGAGAAGTATAACGAGGAGTTAAAATCATCTGAAATTTGGTTGATGTTTGGTACAAAATTAAAAAATATCTATGTTTTTGATACTTTTGAAGCGATATTAAATTTAGGAATACATAATGTTAATAATAAATACATTGATGAAATTTATAATGAAGAAAAGTTTGTAATAAACAATAACTATTCGTTTATTACAAAAGGATTTTTGACACCCGAGATTACTCTCCGTGCTATTTATGGAGGAAATAAAAATGTATCAGTTATAACACTTTTTGATTACTACTTTACTGATTTATCTAACGAGTTTGTAAGAAAAACAGATACTAATATTGACGGTTTGTTTATTTCTACTGACGGAGACATATACTACATAAGGGAACAAAGTTATACAAGAAGTTTTATAACATTAGGTGTTGCAACAAATATTCTTGTTTCACCTAAAACACTTTTTATAATAGGAACAAATATCTTTGTTGATTCTGTTAATATAAAAGAACGAAGAACACAAATGTTAGAAGATCGTACAGGTGTGGATCAAGAATATAGATATGAATATGTAAGAAGAAATATACCATTTTACCTTGCTTGCGAGTATAATATAACAAATTTTTTGACTTTATCTAGTGGAATAAATAAAGTTGTTTCAGCAGTGCAGAAGACTAAAGTTGTAGATCCTGACTATAGCGGATGGGATGGGACACAATTTCCTTTGGTTAGTATTATTGAAGAAGAAACAAAAGAAGATGATATATCTGGATATATGACAAATATTTCCTTTGGAGTAAGTTTTAAAATAAAAAATAAGATATTTTTTGATTTCGTGGTGAGACAAAATGTATTGTTTAGTGGAACATATATCATAAGTGGTGTACCAGAAACATTATTCTCACAAATTTCTGCTATATACAAGTTTTAAAACAAAATGAAAAAAATAATTATAGTTTTTTTTCTTTTTAATATTACACAAATTTCTTATTCTGTAACAAAGTTGATTCTTGATACAAATTACAAAATGTCTTATAACAATTATTTAAATCTTGATTTTGATTTTTCGTCTTCAACGGATAATATTACAAAAGTTTATTCTATGTTTGATACAAGTTTAAAAACGCAAATAGACAATTTTGAGTTTAAAGTAGGGTTATGTTCAATAGGCGAGTTTGGAAAAATAGTTTCAACATCCACAAAAAGTTTTGTCTGGCAAAAAACTATTCCATATCCAAACAGTGAGTTTTTACCATGGTTGTCAGAATGTTATGCAAAATATAATTATAATTTTGATACTTTTACTATACCTTACACAAAATTTTCAGTTGAAAAGATATTATTAAGTGTTACTTTGGGGAGACAAAAGAAAGAATTTATTGAAGGGTTAGTTGTTGGTGATAACAAAATAGGATATGACGGTGTTTCGATAAACTTTGATTTTGGTAAGTATTTTTATATTAATAGTTTAATTTCAAGGATAAATTCTGTTTCTGGTTTTCAAAACAGTTCAACTTTTGATTTATACAGCTTTTTGTTAGGAAGCAAATTTTATTCTGGATACGATTTTGGGTTAAATTGTGTAGTTGAAGATGATAGAATAAAAGGCGATAAAAAAAATTTTTACGAAATTTTTGTCAAACGAGAGCATGAGAATTTTGAATACATTTTTGAATATGTTGTTCAACAAGCAAAAACATTATCTGAAAGTTATTCTGGCAACCTATGGTATTTTCGCGGAAAAGTAAGAGGTAAGAATAAATATTTAGGAGAATCTTCTGCTGCTGTTGCATGGCTACTTTCTTCATCAAAATTTTTACCCACATTTACTAAAATGTACGACTATATGGAACCGTATGGATTTGGTGAATTTGCAAAAGCTAATTCAAGGACATTATTTTTTGATTTACCAGATGGATATTCAGGTGTGTTTGTTTTAGGTTTTGACATTAATGTAAATCCGTTGAAAAAATTTTATTGTGGTTTTGAATATTATTTATTTTCTTCGCCGGAAGCGCCCGATGATAAGCCTGATCCATCATCAACAGAAAGAACTTTAGGTGCAAAAAAAGCTATTGCTTTAGAATATGGCTTTTCAGCGAAATATGATATTTCAGAATTAATGGCAGTAAAATTTTCATATTCAATTTTTAACCCATTAAAAAATGTATATTTTGATAAACCTAAAGGTGACCCTGCTACAAAAATTTCTTTTTCAATAGAAACAAAATTTTAGTTTGATAAAACATGAAAAAACTTTATATAGCCATACTTTACCATCAACATCAACCTTTGTATAAAGAACTGTCGAAAAATTTTTATTATTTACCATGGGTAAGATTACATGCTATAAAAGATTATTATGATATGTTAATATGGACAGAAAAATATGAAAAATTAAAACTTAATTTTAATTTTGTACCATCGTTGTTAGTACAACTTGAAGATTATGCAAAAGATGCTGTTGACCCACATCTTGAGTTAACCTTGAAGCCTGTCCGTCAACTTACTGATGAAGATAAAGTTTATATTTTGAAAAACTTTTTTAATTGTTGTTGGCAAACAATGATCGAACCATATAAAAGATATAAAGAACTGCTTGAGCAACGAGGAAAAAAAGTTGCTGATGATGAGCTTTATAGAAAAATAAAATATTTTAATAATCAGGATTGGCTTGATTTACAAGTATGGTCAAACTTAGTATGGTTTGATCCATATTTTAGAAAAGTTGATAAAGAAATAAAAGCATTATTTGAGAAAGAAAGAAATTATACAGAAGAAGATAAACATATTATTGTAAAAAAACAAAGGATGATCTGCAAACAAATACCTAAAAAACTTAAAGAATTACAACAACAAAATAAAATTGAAGTTTCGGTCTCAGCATTTTATCATCCTATATTGCCATTACTTTGTGATCCTACAAAAGCAAAAATTTCTAATCCCAAGGTAGTGTTACCACGGAAATATACTAGTTTAATAGAAGATGCTGAACAACAAATAAGATTAGCTAAAGATTTGTACGAAAAACTTTTTGAAGTTTCACCGAGAGGATTTTGGCCATCAGAAGGAGCAGTTTCAAACGATATTGTTCCTTTGTTAGATAAATATGGGATAAAATGGTTTGCAACTGATGAAGAAGTTTTAAAGAAATCTATAAACATGATGACAAAAATTTATCCACAAAAAGAAGTAATCTACAAACATTATCATGTTGAGATCGGAAATAGCAATCCAATGTATGTAATTTTTAGAGATAGAGAGATTTCTGATAATATTGGATTTGTATATCAACGATGGAATCATATTGATGCAGTAAAAGATATAGAGAAAAAACTTACTGAAATATATAACAAAGTGTATTCAAATAATAACAACGATGTTGCATTAGTATCAATAATTCTTGACGGAGAAAACTGTTGGGAGTTTTATCCGAATGATGGTGAAGATTTTCTTTCTGAATTATACAAAATGCTCACAGAACATAAATTATTTGAAACAGTGCTTGTATCGGACTTTATTTCAAAACATCCTAAAACTGAAAAACTTACAACTTTATGGCCAGGTTCGTGGATTAACGCAAATTATAATATATGGATAGGTCATCCTGAAGATAATACTGCATGGGAATATTTATATGAAACAAGGAAATTTTTTGTAGAATATATAACTCAAAATCCATCTGTTTCAGAAGAGACAAAAAAATTATGTTGGCAAGAAATATACATTGCAGAAGGGTCTGATTGGTTTTGGTGGTTTGGTGATGAACATTATACTGTAGATATTAATACTTTTGATTTTTTATTTAGACAACATCTTAAAAATGTATATAGTTTTATCGGAGAAAAGATACCAAGTTATCTTGAATTACCAATCAAAAGAGTGTCATTATTAACTGAAATACATATGCCCTTAGGACTTATTTGTCCAAATATTGATGGTAGAGTGACAAATTATTTTGAATGGATTTTAGCAGGGAAAATTTTGCCCACAATTTCTTCTATGCATCAAACAACTAAAGTATTGTCAGCTGTATATTTTGGTTTTTCTACTGAGGATATTTATATAAGAATGGATTATAACAGAATTGAAGAAAACATAGTTGTTTCTGTATTTTTTTATAGACAACATCAACCGTATCATATAAAGTTTGAATTAAGTAAAGAAACTAATAAATATTTATTACTGATTTCAAATGCAGAACAAAAAGAATTTGAATATATAAAAATAGACAAAATTGTTGAGCTCAAAATTCCATTTTATATTTTTGGTGCAGAGCCTTTAGAACAAATAAAATTTTTTATTTTGTTGGAAAAAATTGTAGATAACAAGATTTTTGAACTTGAGAGGCTTCCTGTTGAAGGGATGATAGATATTGTTTATCCAAATGGTTCTTATATAAAAAAATTTTGGAGTGTGTAAAAATTAATTGTTTTTTTAAAAGTATTGACATTTTGTTTTGTTGTTTGTATATAACTTAAATAGATAATTGTTTTTGTTCTTTTACACTACTTAAAAGTAAAAATTTAATTTAAAAGGGGTCATGAAGAGTAAGGAGGTATGGGAACCGGCCCGTTTTGCCTCCTTTGCCAACCTGTCTCGACTAAATAAAGTTGAGATAAGGTGGAAATGCCGGCCCCCTTTGAAAGGAGGGAACCATGACCACCTCAGTAGAGGTAAAACAAAAACAATCTGAATCTTTCCTTGAAAAACTCAAAATATATGGTTTATCTCATCTTGAACCAATAATTTTTGCTTCTCTCGCACAAGAAAAACCTGTTCTTTTGATCAGTGAGCCTGGTTGTGCAAAAACTTTACTTTGTGAAAAAATTTTTAATCTACTCGGACTAAAATATGCTCATTATAATGCTTCACAAGTATGTATTGACGATCTTATTGGATATCCTTCTCGTGCCGATGGTAAAATAGTATATCTACCGACACCTGCATCATGTTGGGATCTTGAAGCTATATTTATTGATGAAATATCTCGTTGTAAACCTGAAACACAAAACAAGTTTTTTTCTATAATCTATGAGAAAAAACTTATGGGTATTAAACTTGAAAAACTTATCTACAGATGGGCAGCAATGAATCCACCAAAACTAGATGAATTTTCTACATCTCCTTTTATGTGTGAAGGTTCGTTCCCGTTGGATGCAGCTTTAGCTGACAGGTTCAGTTATATAATCAAATTTCCGAATTTTTATCAACTTTCAGAAAAAGAACAAAAATTAATCATTAATGTTGACAACGCTGACATAGAAGTTAAAAATTTTGAAGTTGCTTATCAACTAAAAGAAATAATTGAAAAAATTAAAACAAACTTGTGTTCAATATCTCAAACTTTTGATGATAAAATAACAAATTTTATTTATGTTCTAATGATGGAGATGGATAAATATGGCTATTCTTTATCTGGTAGACGTGCAAGAATTTTATATGAAAATCTACTTTATAGTATAACAGCTTTTTCTATAATGTCTGCATACTACAAAGACTTTTTAAGTGATATTATACTTGTGGTTGTTAGAAATTCAATTCCACACAGAGCATATAAAGAGGTTGATGAAGATGATATAGAAAATATAATTAAACGTTCAATAATTTTATCTAAAATTGACTCTAATATTAAACGAATTATATTAATTGAGAAAGACTTAGTTGAAAGAGTGTTTATTGCCATCAGCAACTTAGATGATGTTGATGAAGAGTTTGTAAATAATTTAATAGAAGACGCTGTTTTTAAACTACCTGAACATAAAATAATATGTTTTGTTTTACTCTTCTACAGAATACTTTCAAAGTTGAAACTATCGGCACGAGTTGCAGAAGA
Source organism: uncultured Elusimicrobia bacterium (assembly GCA_964561135.1). Lineage (GTDB taxonomy): Bacteria > Elusimicrobiota > Endomicrobiia > DTEH01 > DTEH01 > JANXDG01. The sequence continues at coordinate 26,128 of CAZLOB010000052.1, forward strand.
ATTATCAAAATTATTTTTAATGTATGCAGAACCTATAAGACTAAAAAACAAAAGAGGGCCAGAAATACTACCACTTTATCGTAAAAGAAATCTAGCGCATTTTGATTACTCTGAGTTTTTAGAACAAGTAGACGAAGATGAAGAATTAAATGAACAAGAAAAAGATGTTCTAAAACATGCCATAAAGTACTATGCTGAAAAGAATATACATCATAGCAAAATGTCAGATAAAGAATTAAGCAAAAATTTAACCGATATGATACAAACTTTCAAAAGATATTTAGATAGACTTAAAAATTTAACAAAAGAGGATAAATAAAATGACATCTATACCAAAAAATTCATTCACAAAAGTTAACTCTGAATGTTTAGAATTTTTAAATTTATCAAAAAATGATGTTGTGAAATGTTCTGTTAAAGAATTTTTAAACTATGAATATCCACCAGTTAAAATTGACTTTAAAATTTGGCAGATGTTAAAAGATTTTTATAAAGGTCAAGAGGTTAACATAAAACTACTCAATAAAAACTTAAAAGATTTGCTTGATGAAACTAATAAAAATTTTAGTGAAATAATACCTTTATCACCTTATTGTAGTGGATTTTTAAATGATAAAGCAATTATAAAAGCTAACATCATACAAGCACCTTTTTTGATCTCACTAAACATTATTCTTCGTTCAACGAATTATGTGTTTATGCCATACAGAGAAATATGTGTTTTAAAAGAAAACCTTGATAAAGTTTTGTATTCAAGAGATTTAAAACTTCTTTCGGAGGTTAAAAAATACAATGAACAACAAGGATATTAAAACACTAAACGAATTAAAAAAGAAAATTTTGGAGTCAATACCTAAAGACGATATAGCTTTTGAAAAATTTATTTTGTTGGCAGAAATTAGATTTGATAAAGATGTAAGGTCAGCAACAATTGCTGGTGTTGACCGTCATGTGTTGTTATTGAACAAAAATTTTTTAGATAAATACTGCAATGATATACACCATCTTATATTTGTAATATATCACGAGATTTATCATATTATTTTCAGCCATTTTTGGATTAAAATAGACGAAGATGAATTTATTAAAAACATTGTTTTTGACGCAATAATAAACGCATATCTTACAAAAAAATTTAATGATAAAAAATATTATTCAATACTTGAAAATCTATACTCAACTGACAACCTTCCTGAATGTATTCTTAGACCACCTTCAGGATATAAAGATGAAGTTATATTATCAAAAAAACTTACAGATGATATTAACTGGTTAATAGAAAAACTTTATTTAAGTTATGAAGGGCCTTCTTATATGGAAATTATAGATGTTCTAAAAAGACATATTGTAGAAGAGGTAGTACCAAAGGTGTTATTGCTTGGTGAACATCCATTAAAAATTGAATATAAAACAAATTCAAAAGGGGTTTTATCTGATAAAATCATATCAGATAAAATTATGAAAGAAATTAAAGAAATTTTTGAGCAAGGTTTCTCAGAGAGAAATAATGACAGTAAAGATATAAATGCTAGAAATGAGAAAAAAGAAAATGAAGATAAATTTTATAGCCATATTCAAAACTATGAAGAAATAATTATTAATTTTGAGAAACATGAAAAACAAGCTATAAAAACTATACAACAAGCAATAAGAAATTTGTTGGTTTATGATACCAAAGGACATCCGTTTTTATCTATTGGTGATAGTATTGTTGAAAGCAAAAACGTTTATCCAGATTTTTACAAACGTTCAGTATTTATAAAAGAATCCTTAGGTTTGGATATTATCTATTATGATTCTGATAAACATATATATTTGTTAGCAGAATTAAATCAAAAAGCAAATGTTTATGTTGATGTAAGTGGCAGTATAGAAGAATACTATGAAACTTTATATGCTGCGTTGTCTCCTTTTGTTAAAACAAAAAAAATAAAAGTTTATATTTGGAGTACAGATGTTAAAGAAATTAAAGTAAAAGATTTCTTAAAAGGAAAAATATTTACATTCCAAGGTACAGATATAAGTTGTGTTTTAAAACATATACTTGAGAACAAAATCTACAAAAGTTTAATCATTACTGATGGTATTTTTTCAAAACCAAAAAATACTTTACTTAATTCTTTAAGTGGGAAGTATACAATATATACCATCCTTACGCCTGATGGCGAAGATAAAATTATAAAAAGTTTTTCCAGAAAAATTTTTTATTTACCATAAATTAATATGAATGGAATAAATTACTCAGAATTTGTATTACCAGGACATCCTGACAAAATCTGTGATGTGATTGCAGACACTTTTGTACAAGAAGCAATGAATCGTGATCCTTTGTCATTTTGTGGAGTAGAAGTTGCAATACATATAAATAACATATTTTTATGTGGAAAAATAGAAACAAGAAAAATACAAACTTTTGATGTATTAAAAATTGTACAAAAAGGACTTAAGAAAGTAGGTTATGATATAAACAATTTCAAGATTATAAATAATCTTATAATGAAACCAATTACAGAAATAGAAAGAATACTACATTTTTTAAGTAATGATCAAAGTATCACTGTTGGCTATGCAGAAAATAGCCCACAAACAAATTATATACCAACTCCACATTATGTTGCATATTTAATTTCAAAATCAATTTTTGATAAAGTTATAAAAACTAATGATAAATTTCATACCGATGGTAAAGTGCTTGTTATAATAGAAAACAACAAAGTAAAATTGATTAATATATCGTTAAGCCATAAGAAAGGAATTGCTAGAAAAAAATTATTAACTTTATTTCTGACATTGTTGATAAAGTTTTAAAAGAAATCGAAATTAAAACTGAGAAGAGATTTTTAAAAATTAATATGATGGGAGATTTTTCTCGTTATGGACCATATTCTGACTCAGGACTTACTGGTAAAAAAACGGTTATGGATTTTTATGGTCCTTCTGTAGCGATTGGTGGTGGAGGATTAAGTGGGAAAGGTCCTAATATAGTTGACAGATTTGGTGCTATTTTTGCAAGAAAACTTGCCTTGGATTATCTTTTTTTAGAAAAAGCAAACAAAGTTTTAGTATATATAGTTTTTCTTCCAGCAATTTCAAAACCAATAGAAGCCACTGTTATCATTGACAATAACAAAACTTTTAAGCTTACATTTGAAAGCTATGCAATTGAAAAAAATTTTAAAAAACTCAATCTCTCAAAACTTAATTTTATAGATTGTGCTATGTGGGGACATTTCACAAGACCATTTGATAAAATTTATTTATTTTAAGCAATTTAATAAAAAGTAGATAAGATTGTTTTTTTCTGATAAAAATATTGCAATCGCAAATTAAATTTTGATAGTAAATTAAATAATATGATCGTTAGAATGGAGTGATATATATGAAAAATAAAAAAATAAAACATAAAATTGAAGAACCTGTAGTTAAAGCAGTAACTTTTGATAAAAATCAAGTTAAAGTTTCGATCTTAGATGTTCCTGATAGACCAGGTGTTGCAGCAAAGATTTTTTCAGCATTAGCAAAGGAAAATATTAATGTTGACATGATAATACAATCAGCTGCACGCGGTAAAAAAAATGACATATCTTTTACTATTGCACACAATGATTTGAAAAAAACTGTGGAAGTTTTAGAACAGGTTAATAAAGAGTTAAATGCCGGTGGTGTAGTTTATGAAGAAAACATGGCAAAGGTGTCTATTATAGGTATCGGTATGAGGAGCCATCCAGGTGTTGCAGCAAAAATGTTTGAAACTTTGGCAGAAAATAATATCAATATAGAAATGATCTCAACTTCTGAAATAAAAATTTCCTGTATTATAAAAAAAGAACATATAGAGACAGCAGTGAAAGCTTTGCATAAAGCGTTTAGGTTAGATAAAAAACCTCTAAAGATATGAAAAACTAAAATCCTGTATCTTCTTCTTCGGAGAGAGCCTCTTCAGATTCAACAGTTGTAGAATATATTTGTGGTTCTGTACCTTTTAAAAATGCTTCTTTATAAACTTTTTTTGAATTTGGACCTGCAAGCAACCCTGTGTTTGCGTCTATTAGTGCTTCTACTATATTTTCGGGTTTTTCAAAATCTTTGTTAGGATAACTAGCTACTGCAAGTTTCATATAATCTGTCCAAATAGGGCAAGCAAGTTTTCCACCAGTTGCGTCCTTACCTAAAGATTTCTTTATATCAAAACCTATCCATACACCACAAATTACATCTGGTGTATAACCAATAAACCATGCATCGGTACAATTGTTAGTAGTTCCAGTTTTACCTGCACAAATTTTACCTAAGTTTAATGCATATTTGCCAGTACCATTTTTTACTACTCCTTTAAGTAAATTTGTTATTAAATACGCACTTTCATTAGAAAGAACTATTGTTTCTTTTGGAAAATAAGATTTTAATAAATTACCAAATTTGTCTCTTATTTCTAAAATCCCATATGGTTCAACTTTGATGCCATTGTTCGCGAAAACATTAAACGCACTGACAAGTTCTATAGGTATAACTTCTGAGGCACCAAGAGATAATGAATATGTGTTAGTAAGTGGTGTTGTGATACCCAATTTTCTTGCATAATTTATTATTAAATCAGGTCCCAATTCCATTGTCAATCTTATTGCACAGGAATTTAAAGAAAGTTCTAATGCACGACGTAAAGTCACTTTACCGTAATATCTGTTTTTATAATTTTCTGGTACCCAAATTTTATTTTTTTCTTTGAGTTTATCCAATTTTGATACAAAATCAGTATAGTCTAATACACCTATTTTTTCAAGTTTTGAATAGTCAAGTTGCGAATAATCTGTTGTTGTAGCTAAAAGTTCCCAGTCAACACCATTGTTGTAAAAAATCAAAGGGGTATCATCTATAATAGAAGCAGCTGTAAATCCGTGTTCTAATGCAGCAAGGAATATAATTGGTTTAAATGCAGAACCTGGTTGTCGTAAAGCTTGTGTTACACGGTTAAACTGTGTTTTTTTATAATCCCTACCGCCTACCATTGTCAGAATTTGTCCTGTTCTTACTTCCATTGAAATCAATGCTACTTGTACAGGTTCAGTAGATTTTGTCATTTTATCAATTTTACTGAGACGTTGTTCAATGATAACTTCTGCGTGTTTCTGTAAGTTTAAATCAAGAGTTGTTCTAATGATTAATCCGCCTGTATAAAGTACTTCAGAAGGAAATTCAGTTTCTAATTGTTCACGAATATATTCAATAAAATAAGGTGCAGTAACCGAAGGTATCCTATAATAACCTACTATTAACGGTTCGGAAATTGCTTGCTCATATTCTTCTTTAGAAATATAGCCTAACTTTAGCATTCTTTTCAATACAAGATTCCTTCGTTTTATTGCACGATCATAGTTCTTTATTGGCGAATAATAAGAGGGAGATTTTATAAGTCCTGCAAGCATTGCTGATTCTGCTAAAGTTAATTCATAAGCATTTTTTGAAAAATAGATTCTTGCAGCTTGTTGTACACCATATGCTCCTCTGCCAAAATATACTTGATTCAAATACATTTCTAAAATTTCGTTTTTTGACAAATTATGTTCCAACTTTATTGCTAAAAAGAATTCTTTAAGCTTACGTTTTAAAGTACGTTTTTGTGTAAGGAACGAAATTTTGGCAAGTTGTTGGGTTATTGTTGAACCACCGCTAATTACCTTTCGTTTAAGAATATTATCAATAGCAGCTTTTAATATTCTTTTTGGATTTATGCCCCAATGACGATAAAAAGTATGGTCTTCAATCGCTAATACTGCGAGTTTGAGATGATCAGGTATATCTTTAAATTCTATCCATGTACGTTTTTCAGTAAACAGTTCTGTTATAAGTTCACCATTACGGTCAAGAATTTTTGTTGATAAAACAGGAGTGAAGTTTCTTAGTTCGTCTTCTGAAGGTAATTCTGCAATAAGTTGTAATATATAAAAAGATAGATATATAATAGATAGATATATAATTAGAATGCTCGAGATAAAAATTGCAATTTTAAGTTTTTTCATTTTAATTATTCAATTTATTGATTTAACAAGTTTTATTTTATATATAAAAAGATAAAAAATTTCAACAAAAGGAGCAAGATATGCAGGCAGTAATTATGGCAGGTGGCTTCGGGACAAGGTTACGTCCGTTAACAAGTATTATACCAAAACCAATGGTTCCTGTTGCAAACAAACCTATGATGGAACATGTTGTTAGGTTATTAAAAAAGTATAGGGTTGACGAATTAATTGTTCTGCTTTTTTATCAACACGAATACATAACCAAATATTTTGGTAATGGAGAAAAGTTTGGTGTAAAGATATGGTATATTTTACCTGATGGCGATTATGGTACCTGTGGATCTGTAAGTTTTGCAAAAGATTATATTAAAGAAGAAAATTTTGTTGTTATCTCTGCTGATATAATAACAGATTTTGACTTACAAAAAATGATCGATTTTCATGTACAGAAAAACTCATTAGTAACAATAGGATTAACAAGTGTTGAAAATCCTTTAGGATATGGTATCGTGATTTATGACGAAGAGTTTAGAATAAAAAAATTTTTAGAGAAACCTACTTGGGGTGAGGTTTTCTCAGATAAAGTAAATACAGGTATATATATATTGAATAAAAAAGTTTTTGATTATATTCCACAAAAAACTTTTTATGATTTTTCAAAAGATTTGTTTCCGCGACTTCTTTTAGAAAACTTACCAGTTTATGCCTGTGTATTAGACGGATATTGGAAAGATGTTGGTACTTTACAAGAATATAGGTTTTGTCATTATGATGTGTTAGAAAAAAAAGTAGATTTGTATGTTGAAGGGAAACAACTGGACTATAACGGTAACAAAATTGTAGTTGGTGAAAATGTAACCATAGAGGAAGGATTTAAATGTGACAGTTTGGTAATTATTGGGAAAAATACTAAAATTGGTAAAAATGTTAACATAAACCGTTCTGTTATTGGGGACAATTGCGTGATAGGTGATGATTGTGTTATCTTTAATAGCGTGATTATGAACGAAGTAATTATAGGCAAAAATGTCTCTATAAAAGAAAGTATAGTAGCGGAAAGAAGTAAACTTGCAAATAACGTTGTAGTTGAAGTTAACAGCGTTATAGGAGAAGAATGTGTAATACAAGAAAATGCGCATATTAAAGCAAATGTTAAGATATGGCCTAAAAAAATTGTTGAAGAAGGAGCTACTGTTTCTACAAGTTTGATTTGGCAAGAAAAATGGTCAAAAATGTTGTTTGGTTCAACTGGTGTGACAGGGTTACTAAATTCTGAAATATCGCCAGAGTTTGCATGTAAACTTGGTGCTGCGTTCGGCAGTTTGTTAGGGAAAGGGAAAACTGTGATTACTTCTCGTGATGCACATAAAGCGTCAAGAATGATTAAACGTAGTATGATCTCTGGTTTACTTTCGAGCGGTGTCAAAGTAGGAGATTTACGTGCCGCACCTATACCTGTGGTTAGATACGAAGTTGCAAAAGAAAATGCTGATGGTGGTTTGCATGTAAGGTTGTCACCAAATAATCCAAATGTGATCGAGATAAAATTTTTTGATAAAAATGGAAATGATATTTCTGTTGCACAAGAAAAAAGTATTGAACAACTGTTTTTACGAGAAGATTTTCCACGAGCTTCTTTGGAAGAAGTAGGAGAAATTATTTTACCACCAAGAGCGTATGAATATTACCGTGATGGATATCTAAAATCGCTTGATATAGAGTCAATTAGAAAAGCAAAACTTAAAATAGTAATTGATTATTCATATTCTACTGCTGTAAACATTTTCCCTTCTATTTTAGGTGAACTAGGGATAGAAGTGATTTCATTGAACGCATTTGTTGATAGTTCAAAAATAGTGCGGTCTGAAAGTCAACTGAAATATGCGTTGGAACAGTTGTCAAATATAGTTACCACTTTAGATGCTGATATCGGTTTTATGTTAGACAATAGTGCCGAACGAATTTATATTGTTGATGATAAAGGTAAAATTCTTGAACCACAGTTGTCATCTATGATTGTTTTATTATTAGTATTGAATTCTATTATGGAAGAAAAATGTAAAATTGTTGTACCTGTTTATATTTCAAATGTGGTTAAAGAAGTTGTGAAGATGTCACATAAGAATGTTGAAATTGTATGGAGTAAAACATTGCCTAGATATCTAAGAGAAGAAGCACAAAAAACAAATGTGAAATTTGTTGTTGATGCTTTAGGTGGGTATATATTTCCAGAGTTTCAGCCAGCGTTCGATGGTATGTTCGCTATCGGTAAAATAATAGAGTTACTCTCTCAACAAGAAACGAAAATTTCTCGTATCAAACGCGAGATACCAGATTTCAGTGTAGAACATTTGCGAATACCATGTGGATGGGAGAAAAAAGGATTTGTTATAAGAAAATTAATAGAAGAACATACAGAATGTAAGTTAGAATTGATTGATGGTGTAAAAATTTGGATAAATGATACTGACTGGGTTTTAGTGTTGCCAGACCCTGACGAAGCGTTTGTTCATCTTTATGTTGAAGCTCAAAAAGAAAAAGATACTACAAAGTTAGTAAATGAATATTCTAAAAAACTTAATGAATGGATAAAAGAATGAAATATATTATTGTTTTTGTAACTGTACCTAATAACAAATTTAAAAGAATCATAGATCAACTGCTAACAAAAAAACTTGTTGCTTGTATCAATGTTATAAAAAATGTCAGTTCTTATTACTGGTGGGAAAATAAAATTTGCACAGATAAAGAATCGTTGTTGATAATAAAAACAAAAAAAGTTTTGTTTAAAAAACTATTGAATGAAATAAAAAAAGTTCATCCATATAAAGTACCAGAAATAATATCAATAAAAATGAGTGAAGGAAATAAAGAATATCTTAATTGGATTGACTCTGTAACAATATGAGTGTATTAAAAATAGTTAAATATCCTTCAAAAATATTATTACAAAGTTTACCACCAGTTGAAAATTTTGATTCTGATCTTAAATATATTGTAAGGGACATGTTTGAGACTATGTATGCTTATAATGGTATTGGACTTGCAGCTAACCAAGTTGGAATAAATAAAAGGATTGTTGTGGTAGATGTTTCGTTAAAAGAAGAAAGAAAAGTTATGCCTATAGCTTTAGTTAATCCTGTAATTTTGAACTATAGTAAAAAGAAACAACTAACTGAAGAAGGATGTCTGTCTTTTCCAGGATTTTTTGAGAAAGTACCAAGGTCTGTTTGTATAGAAGTAGAATATTATGATATAAATGGTAGAAGACAAAGAATTATTGCAGAAGGATTGTTTGCTCGTGTACTACAACACGAAATTGATCATATAAACGGAATAACTTTTATCAAAAGGATGAGTATTGATAAACAAGCAAAGTTTTATTTAATGTTTTATTTAGGAAAATACAAAGTTTAAAATGAACATAATTTTCTGGGGTAGTTCAGAGTTGTCTGTTCCTTTTTTAGAACTGTTGAACAAAAAAAAATTAAAAATTTCTGCTGTCGTTACCTCTTCTGACAAACCTCAAGGACGGGGACTTAAAACCTTGCCTACCCCTGTTAAGCTTCTTGCTCAAAAGTATAATATAAATGTTTTAACAGAAAAGGATATAGATTACGAAACTATACAAAAATTGTCGCCAGAGTTAAGTATTGTAGTAAGTTTTGGTAAGATCATACCAAAAAGTATAATAGATTTACATAAAATTGGTATGTTAAATGTTCATTTTTCGTTATTACCCAAATATCGTGGTGCTGCTCCTATACAATGGTGTCTGTTAAACGGGGAAAAAGAAACTGGTGTCACAATTTTTTGGCTTGACGAAGGTATAGATACAGGAGATATTTTTGTTCAAGAAAAAATAGAAGTAAATGAAGAAGATGATTATTATTCGTTATCTAAAAAACTTGTGGATGTAGGATGTAATCTATTAGAAAATGTTATAGAAAGGATAGCAAAAGGAGAGATAGTAAAAATAAAACAACAAGGTGAACCAACATACGCTCCATTAATAAAAAAAACTCAAGCACAAATATCTTGGGAAAAAACCGCAGATGAGATACATAATTTAGTCCGTGCTTTTGTCCATTGGCCAAAAACAACAACAAAATTGTTTTTATCATTGACACAAAAAATAATAAATGTTAAAATTTTGCAAACTAAAATAGTTAATCCACAAAACTTTAGTATTCCAATTCAAGAAAATATTTCTGTTGGGAGTATTGTATCAATAAATAAGGATAGTATTATTGTTAAATGTGCAAAAGATACCTTTTTAGCAGTTTTAAAAATACAACCAGAAAATAAAAATGTTCTTACTACTCAACAGTTCCTCTGCGGATACAAAGTAAGACTTTTTGACAGGTTTATATAAATGGATAAACTTTATAAAAATTTACTATCAATAATTAGTTTGTTAATTCATGTTCTTCCTTCAAAACCGTCGTTAAAGTTGCTTAAGTTTATCATTGGTAAAAATAACAATGTTGTTTTAAAAAATTTAAAAACGAAACCTACTAAAATTTTGCTTCTTTTACCAAAATGTTTACAATATTTTAACTGCAATAAGAATATAATTGATTCAGCTGACAATTGTCAACAATGTGGCCGTTGTAAAATAAAAGATGTTCTTCAAATTGGTAAAAAATACAACCTAATTCTTAAAGTTGCTACTGGTAGACAATTGGCGAAAATGTATATTGAACAAATAAATCCGGATCTTGTGATAGCTGTCGCATGTGAGCCAGAACTTGTATTAGGGATCAAAAATGTTAAAAATTACAAAGTTGTTGCTATACCAAATATAATAATTGATAAACCTTGTATAAACACAGATGTCGAAATAAAAGAAATTGAGAGATTTCTTAACATTATTGCTAATAAATGATTATGAATGAAAAGCTCTACGGTCTATATGTACATATACCATTTTGTAGGAAAAAATGTAACTACTGCGATTTTTATTCTGTAGGATACGATGAAGAAATTGCTGACCAGTTTTTGGTTGCGTTGGAAGAAGAAATACTGCAGTTTTATAAAAAATATAAACTTTATAACAATATCTCCACACTTTACATAGGAGGAGGGACACCATCTGTTCTTGTTCCTAAACAGTTAGCATATCTTTTTCATATTTTAAACAAACATTTTGATTTTTCTTATTTAAAAGAAGTTACTATAGAAACTAATCCTGAAAGTGTTGACGAAGAAAAAATTTGTATAATTAAAAGCTTTTTTAATGATAAAAATTTGAGATTAAGTTTAGGTGTGCAAAGTTTTAATGATAATATACTCGAAATTCTTGGTCGTTGTCATAAATCAAAGGATGTTTATAAAGCAATCGAAGTTTTTAACAAGTTGAAAATAAAAAATTATAATCTTGATCTTATTTTTGGTTGTCCTACACAACAAATAAAAGATGTTAGATATGATATTCGTCAAGCGATATCGTGTTCGCCAACACATATTTCTTGTTATGCTCTCACAATTGAAGAAGGGACACCATTTTTTCAAAAAGGTGTTAGAATTGACCCGGACCTACAAGCGCAAATGTATGAATTAATTGTTGAATTATTACAGGAAAATATGTATTATAGATATGAAATATCAAATTTTTCAAAAAATGGATATGAGTGTCTACATAACCTCAATTATTGGCGATATAAAGAATATTTAGGTTTTGGGCCATCGTCTGTAGCGTTTTTTGATAAATGCAGAATAAAAAATGTTTCGTCAATAGAAGAATATGTGAATAAAAGGTTTTGTTATAACGAAGAATTGATAGACGAAGAAACAACATTGAAAGAACAAATAATGCTTGCGTTGAGAACCGAAGAAGGACTGCAACTTACAAACAAAATATCCCAAAAATATGGTCAACAAATAAAAGAATTGGTCAACACAAAAAAATTGGTTAAAGAAAATAATAGGATAAAAATTTCGTCTTCGTACAAGTTTTTGTCAAACCAAATTATTGTAGAATTTATGTAATACAAGTTGTTGAAATTTTAGTTTAAAAATTGTATGACAAAATCAGATGAAAAGATATACAAAACAAATTAGATATGCTTTTCTGACAGTGTTATTTTTTTCTTTCCCTTTGGTATATTCTTTAACTTTGACTGAAGAAAAAATAAGTCTTGAAAAATCTATTCAAAATCGTTGCGAAGAAATAATACAAAAAATTTTAGGAAACAAAAATTTTGTTGTCCTGGTCAATATTGAAATAAAAACGCCTGAGCAAACACCACAAAGTAATATCGACCTTTCTCAACAGTTGTATCCGGGAGCTTACATTAGAGAAGAAGAATACCTTCCTGGTGTAACATATTCGTATTTACCTGTTACTAATCCTTTAACAAACCTTCCAATGCAACTTGTAATTGATAAAATTATAATAAATGTAGCGGTAGATGTATCAACTGATCAAGATATTGTTAATAGAATAAAATCGGAGATACCAACACTGTTAGGGTTAAATCTTGCACGAGGTGATGTTGTGAATGTGACAAAGATTAAATTTCAAACTATACCAACATGGCAAATGATATTAGAACAAGCGTTGCCACATTTGTACCTTCCATTTTTAATTTTTGTATTAGCATTGTTTTTATTCGGTCCAATGACACATTTTTTCAAAACTATAGTCAAAGCTGTACAATTAAGAATAGAAGCTGATGCAAGGTTAAGAGCTACTGAAAAAACTGAAGTTTCTGGACAAACGAGTTTGTTGCCAGGTCTTGAAGTACCGAGTCTTCCCACAGGAACTCCTGCTGCTGGTGGAACAATGGAGCTTACAATAGGAGCAAAAAAAGAAGAAAAAGTACAAAGGAAACATTTTGATTTTGTTAACAAAAACAATTTAAAAAACTTGTGGTATCTTGTGAAGAATGAACCACCGTCAGTTATCGCGTTGATACTAAGTTTTCTTCCATCTGATTTAGTTACAGATTTTATGTCAATGTTAGATACTAAAACACAGGCAAAAGTTGCGTTAGAACTTGCTTCTGTTAAAATGCCGGATCCACAAGAAGTTAAAGAAATAGAAGAAAGTATAAAATCAAGGATTGATTATTGTATCGGAGGAGAAGATTACTTTTTATCTTTATTAGATAAAGCAGATAAAGAAGTACAGCAGGATATTTTACAAACGTTGTCTATGCAAGATCCGGAGTTGGCGGAAAGGTTACGACAGAAAATATTTTTGTTTGAAGATATTTTGTTCCTTGACAAAACCACATTACAAAAAATTTTGCGTGAAGCACAACGTCGTGGTATATCGTTAGCAATAATGTTAAAAGGTGCATCTGAAGAGATCAAAAATAAAGTAATGGATTGTTTAACAGAAGGTGGTCGTGCAATGTTAGCAGAACAGATGGATTTGTTAGGAGAAATAGGAGAAAAGGTTATTAAAGATGAACAAAAGAAGTTGGTTAGTGTAGTTCGTGATTTGTTAAATACAGGGGAAATATCAATTGACAGAAGTAAGTTTGTTAAAGAACAAATTGAGAAACAAAAAAGTATGACTATTGAACCAGAAATTGTTGAAAAGAAAAAATCTTAATATTTTAAGTATAACTAATTGCTAGAAAGGGGATAAACTATGGATTTAATGACAATTGTAGGGTTAGCGTTAGGTATAGGTGCAGTATATTATACCTTACAAGCTGGCGGGTTGGTAAATATGATTTACAATTTTCCAGCATTAGTTCTTGTTCTAGGTGGGACACTTGCATCTACATTTTTAACTTATCCTTACAGAATTTTGAAACGTGTTCCTGCAGCAATGATGTTAGCTTTGTTCCCGCAGAAAAGGTGGACTGCAGAAAAGTATATTCGTCTAATTGTAGATCTCGCTGAAGAAGCAAAACGGTCCGGTATAGATTCTTTACAAGATGAGTTACCAAAAATAAAAGATCATTTCTTAGTTGATGGGTTACAAATGGTCCTTGATGGGTTACCACCAGAAATTGTTAGAGAAAACCTTATTAAAGAAATAACTTTTATTAGACGAAGACATCAACAAGTACACGCTGTTTTTCGTAGTATGGGAGCATATGCGCCTGTTTTTGGTTTGTTAGGGACTTTAATAGGTGTTGTTGGAGTACTTAAGAACCTTACTAATCCTGAGGCGATTGGTTCATCAATGGCTGTTGCTGTTATTACAACATTTTATGGTATATTTGGTACAAATTTTATTTTCTTACCAATAGCAAACAAACTTGCTGCTTATACTGAAGAAGAGTTGTTGTTAAAAGAAGTAGCTATTGAAGGCATATTAGCGATACAAGCTGGAGAGATTCCGTCTGTAGTATCAAGAAGGTTGCAGGCGTTTTTAGCACATAAGATGAGACAAAAAAGAAGATGATAAAAGCTATGAATAAAGAAGAAAAAGGATTTGAAGAAGAACAAGAAGAAACTCAAGAAATTACTGAAAGCGAAGAAATTAAAGAAGGTTTAAATATTTGGCGTACTGTGTATTCAGATATGAGTACAAACCTTACTTTATTTTTTTTAATATTATTTGCATTTACACGACTTTCTGCTACAAAAAGAGAACAACTTATGCGTGCATTGGCTAACCTTGGACAAAAAATTGAAATTACTCAACAACAAATTGTTGAACAAGAAACTGATGAACTTAAAAAAAAGTTAGAGAAAATTGCTACTGTAGAAGTTAAAGAAGAAGAAGTTGTGATCAACTTACCGTCTCCTGTGTTGTTTGATTTAGGAAAAGCAGAACTTAAAGATACTGCAAAAAGTGTACTTCACGAAGTTGCACAAAGTTTAAAATCAATAGAAAACGATATCGTAATTGAAGGACATACAGATAACTTGCCAATATACGGTGGGAAATATAAGTCTAACTGGGAATTGTCTGCAGCAAGAGCGTTTGCAGTCAGAGATTATTTTATAACAAACGAGGGTATAAATGAAGGACGTATTTATTGTGTTGGATATGGTGAATATAGACCAGTAGCACCTAACGATACTGAAGAAAATAGAGCAAAAAATCGGAGAATTGAAATTAAAATTATTAAATAAATTTGTATTATGGCAAAAAATACTATAAAAAGACGACACCAACAAGAAGATAATTATAGAATTGATACAAATAGTTGGGTAACACCATATGGCAACTTAATGACTTTTCTTATGATTTTTTTCTTTTTATTATATGCCTATACTTATTTTTTAAGTGATATTGATTATGAACGGTTAATGAATCGTATTCAATCACAACTTGCAAATTTAGATTTTAAATCGAGAATGGAATTAAAGAAAAAAGAACAAGAAACTGAATTTGCAAAAAAGTTAAGAGAATATATGCAGAAAAAAGGACTAACTGATGCAGCTGAAGTTTCTATTACTGCACAAAAAATAAGAATTGTTTTCACGGAACGAGCAGTTTTATTTGC
Organism: uncultured Elusimicrobia bacterium; assembly: GCA_964561135.1. Classification (GTDB taxonomy): domain Bacteria; phylum Elusimicrobiota; class Endomicrobiia; order DTEH01; family DTEH01; genus JANXDG01. The sequence goes on from CAZLOB010000052.1 coordinate 41,564, forward strand.
TTCAGGCAGTGCTGAACTTGACCACCAGGCAAAAGAAGTTTTAAACGATATTGCTGAGCTTATATCAATGTTGCCTCAGGAAAGTAAAATTATTATTGAGGGACATACTGATAATGTCCCTATAAGAACAAAAGAGTTCGCTAATAACATGGAACTATCTATTGCTCGTGCTATTTCTGTACTAAATTACTTCACTGAAGTGAAAGGTATTCCACCAGAACGGTTCGCTATTGTTGGATACGGAGAGTATAAACCTATTGCACCAAATGATACCGAAGAAAATAAAGCTAGGAATCGACGAATTGAAATAATAATTTCAAGAACTTAAATATTCTCGCCTTCGGTTGAAATAAATGACTATTAAGCATAAGATTGTTAATATATTTTCTTTTTTTGTTATTCTATTAGTTTTACTTTCAATATGTTTGATAGCTAATATATTGATACAACGAGAGTATTTTACGAAATATATAGAAATTAGAGATAAAACAAGTTTGTTTCACAATATTCTTCAACAAATTACTTCACAAAGGTTACATTTTGATTATTATGTTTTGATTGGTGAAGAAAAGGAAAAAGAAAATTTTTCTATTTCTATAACAAAAATCACACAGTTAATTGATATGTTGGTTAAATCTAATGAAAAAGAGGTTATAAAACAAAAATATATGAATTTAGTTGATACTGCAGAAAAAGTTTTTGCTGAAAAAAATAAACAACAAAGGTTCTCTTTAGCAATACAAGAATTTTTTC
>CAZLOB010000053.1:0-16897 GCA_964561135.1 uncultured Elusimicrobia bacterium
ATTATCTTCTGCACAAACTCGCCAATAATAAGTTGACTGTGGTAATGTAGTTGTCAAACTTGTTTGTGTTATTGTTGACGAATAATAAATTACTCCAAAACTAGGATCGGTTGAGATTTGTAATGTGTAATTTCTTATTCCTGAATTTAACTCGGATGGATAATCCACACCTGACCAGGAAAAAGTGATATTCATATAATTAGTTACTAATCCGTTTAACGGCGAAGTTAGAGACACTGTCGGTGAAGATAAATCGCAGCCAAAGTCAGGTTCTGTCTCCAAGTTCTCACCAAATGAGAACCATAATGATGACCCGTTCGGTGAGACAACCCTTGCCCGCCAGTGATATATTGTTCCATCAGTTAAACCTGTAACCGTCACAGAACCAACAACGACACCTGTCCCAGAATAACTTACCTCAGTTCCTGTTGAAAGATTAGTACCGTCAAACGCTACACCAACAGGTTTTACTTCCACAACCGGAGTTAAAATATCTGCAATTCTTGAAAACATATTAAACTTAAACATGATACCTGTTTGGTTCGTCCACCCACCTGTGGATATAACTGTTTCACCATCGAGCCTATATTGTGCTAATGCAGTAGGTGTTGATGGCGGAGGATAATATTCATAAGTTATATTCGCACAACCTGAGACATTAAACGGATCACCAGTTAATGTATAGTTTGCAGTTGCAGAGGTTGACGACGGTGTTATACGATCCAAAAAATTATAAAGCACAGTTGTCTGAAAGTTTTCCGTTGTTGACCGATGTTTAACAACCTGTGCTTTCCCAGCAACAGCATCCACGTTCATTGTCGTCGTTGGATCCTGTGTTACAGTTCCATCACCTTCGATGAAGTTTGCTTTTAAGTATACAGAACGAAGGAATTTTCTGCCAACCGGTGTTTCTGGATCAGGGAAGAACAAACCAAAAGTGTAATTATAAACTCCGCCAGAGGCGACCTCGTTTGATGTCTGTCCTGCGAAGACACGATAGAATTCAGTGTATTTATTCTCAGAGGTATATTTATATGTAATAATTAACTCAACACCGATACCACCAAGCGCAGCAAGCGTGTTCGGCCAGGAGATTGTTACCGTTGAACCATTAAACCAATAAGAGCGACCTTCAGATAAATCGTGTAGAATCTCAAATCCGGAAATCTGTGCTGCAGTAACAACAACTTGATATGTCCTTGAAGTTAAACTCTGTCCTGCGATCGCTGATTCTACTGTGATATTCCCAACTGTAGTAGAATCGTATGAACCAGACAATTTTGCATAGATCCTTTCAATAGTTATTCCGTCCTCGTTTAAAAACACGGGAACTGTGAAAGTTGTTACTGAACCAGCAGTGCCTGTTGATTGTGCAAAAAAGTATGATACCGTCTTCAACTTTGTTGTTTCAGCGGTTGAGTATTCATAGGTAACAACAACCTCACCACCTAAGACGTTTGTGTTCGCATTCCCTGAAAGGTTAACATTAACCGTCTGTAAAGTGTTTATAGCAAAACCTGCAGGAACTCCAGTGGAGGATAAATATCGGAACCTGTAGGTATCCGTTAATGCACCGTCAAGGGTCATAGTTGGTTCAGCAGAGAAACCGACGATGTTTACATTTATTGAACCATCAGTAGTTGCACCACCACTCTGTCTCAACCCACGGATTTCAAACCATGCTTGTCTTACCACTGCTGATGCTTCCGGAATATCGCATCTATACTTAAAGGGAACTGAAATAGGTGAGATTTGTTGTGCAAGAGTTGAAATAACACCTGAAATACCGTCAACTGAGTCAGAAAAGAGTGGGAACCGCACGGTTTTTATCTGTGTTGGTGATGTATCGTCATACTCATAAGTTATATAAAGTTTTGCTGAATGCATATTGTGCGGGGAACCAACTGAAACAAACGATAAAGAATATGCTTGGTTGGTCCATGAAACAATTTTTGATGTTACATCAGCACGTGCTACAAATAGGTTTGATTCGCCTGAAGAGTCAGGTACTTGGTTGCCTGTGATATTATCCACAACATCTGTTGGAGTAGTGCCTGCATTGAAATAAATATCAATATTTGTAACATCAGCGGCTGAACCAGCAGATGATAAATACTCAACTTCTACATACGCATTTTTTATAACAATACCTTCCTCAGGTAAATTAACGATTATTGGTGGAGGAATCCAGCTTCCTCCCGAAGCAATATCCGTCGCCGAGTAATATCCACCAAAATTCCATTCAACCGTCTTTATACGTCTAGCAGCATAAAGACAAACTCCTAAGGATAAAATATAGATGACAGCACTAAATACAAAAATTCTAAACCTTAGACACTGAATTCTCAATATTAGACTCCGAATATTCAACCCTAAAAGCTTTTTCATCTATTCTATATACTTCCCATCAGTAGTAGCCGACCCTTAAGGGTCGGCTACAATTTGCTACAATTTGTACAATCTGTTTTATTACAATTTGTTTATAACAAAATTTTATCTATAGGTATTTGAACACTATTTCGTCTTTCTCCAAAATACTGATAATAACTTGAAAATTCATATTTCTCAGGGGAATCTACAAGACCTCTTTTAACAGGGTTGTTATGAATATAATTCAATTTTTCTATAAAATCATCCTCATCTCTTATTACCGATTCATAATATTCTTTTTGCCAAACATGTTTTACTTCCATCCCAACATCGTAGCCAACCCTTAAGGGTCGGCTACCATCGTTTTGTTCTAATAAAGGATTTAAAAATTCGTTATATTTTCTTGCAAAATTACCTTTAATATAATTCATTATTTTCGGCAACGGATATTTTTCATCAGGTTGAAGTAACAAATGGAAATGTTCCGACATAACAACATATCCAAAAAGTGAAAAATTTAAAATATACTTGTGATATGCAATCGTAATAACCAAAAACTGTGCTGCAGAAGTGTTTTTAAAAATTTCTTTTCTGTCTTTTGTGACAGAAGTAACAAAATATATTGCACCTTTCTCAAAATAATGTCTCAGTTTCCTTTCTTTTATTTTCATACCATTATCCTTCCTTGTAGCCGACCCTTAAGGGTTGGCTACAAAAATTTTACTACTACAAAAATTTTACTACCTAAATGATGCAGAAGCTCCTCTGACGGTAAAAAAGGATTTCCTGAATAGACAACATAAAAATTTTTTTGTGAAAGTTTTGCTTGTAGAGTATATGCAAGAAGAGTCTTACCGCTACCATATTCGCCTGTTACAACACACAACGGTTTCTTAGTAGAAACAATATATTCCAACCTTGCAAGCGCTTCTTGATGTTCTTTTGAATAATAAAAAAATGTAGGGTCAGGCGTGTTCTCAAATGGCAACCGTTTTAAACCAAAATGTTTTAAATAAAGCATAAAAAACTACAAATTGGCAATTTTTTTAATTAAAAAAATCGTCCTAATAACAATGTGATAAAAATAACCGAAAAGACCATTAAAAATATTTGGATAAAAACCTATGATATTCTCAAATCCTATCTCTACAGGCAAAGTTGTTGCTGTGTCATCACACACAACATATCTTTTATTTGGCAAAACTTTTGTTATTCTATGTAAAAATTTTTCACTGTTAATTTCATATAAAACTATATCACCTATTCTATAGTTATTCTTTTTTCTAATAAAAACAATATTGCCATCACTAATAAGAGGGCGCATACAACCACCAACTGTTTTTACTACAAGATTTTTCATGACAATCTTGGTAAGTATCTACATCCAGATGTAAATATAGGATTACCAGATATACATTTCCCACAGGCAAGTGCTGCTTGTTCAAAAATTTTTTCTGATTCAATCTTTGGTTTTTTATATTTTTTCTTCTGTTTATTATATTTTTTCTTCTCTTCTTTCATAGATTAAGGAATACCAAAATAAAAACTACCTTTCAAGTTTTTGGTAAATTTTAGCAATTTTTTTTACAACATTTGAGCAACCATAAATATCTGATGTTTCAATAAAACACATAGCTGGACATCGCCTACAGTAATATTTTACACTACAAGATAAACATCTTTTGTATTTTTTAAAATTAAGAAATTTTTTAACGAACAGTTTCGCATTTTTTTGCCAAATTGTAGTAAAATTTTCTTCATATATATTCCCTAGAAGATACGAAAAACCAACACACGGATAAACATTACCTTCAGGTGAAACAGAAACAACATTTATTCCAGCTGAACAAAAAAAGTTGTTACCAACATTATACATTTTTTTAACAACGATCCTTTCTTTTTTTAACAAACTTTTTATATCTTTGTCTTGCAACAACAAATTTAATGTTGAATCATCATAATTAAGTTTTACCAAAACTACAAAATCTGTTTTAAGAACAACGTCTAAATTTCTTGCCAAATTTTTTAAAAATCCATACGAATTAATATTTTCTTTTGTAAGGACTGTCTTTAGACAAACATCAATTTTATGTTTTTTAAGTAATTTTATTGAAGAAATAACTTTATCAAACACATCGGACCCTACAAACTTGTTATGAACATCTTTGTCTCCATAAATACTTATCTCAATTCTGTCAACTTTTGACAAAACAAGTTTTTTAACTGTATCCTCATTAATTAAACTACCATTAGTAAATACAACAACATAAAAATTTTTTTGTTTTGCAAAACTTATAAGTTCAAAAATATCCTTTCTTAAAAACGGTTCACCACCACTAATAGTTAAATATAACCCACCAAGCTGTGAAAGTTCTTCTATAAGTTGGAAGATCTTTTCTTTAGACAACTCGTTTTTAAAACGGTAAGAATATGGGATATAACAATGTTTGCAAGATAAATTACACCTATAAGTAACTTCTACAATTGTATATAACGGAACTCTATTTTTATACGAGAGCCAAAAAAGTTCATCAGAAATATTCATTATTATTTTTTAATTTCAATCAATTTTTTTTCTTGCATTTCTTTTATTATTTCTTCAACATCAGATTTTGCTATTTTTTCATCAACATCATATTCTTCAACAATTTTTTTAACAATTTCTTCAACATCATAACATTTTTTTATACATTCAAAAACAAGTTGTGCTGTTTCGTTAAACTTATGCAACATTGATGTTTTACTATCAACAACATATAAAAACTCGCCAATTTTTCTATAGGCAAGATGAGGATTAAGTTTGTATTTCATTTCAAAATTAAAATATTAAATCAGCAATGTTTTTAACAATATCAACTTGTCTTTGAGTTAAAAAAGCATTTCTTGATAACCAAAATATGTTTTTTAATAACAAATCAACAAAATCTTCTTTTTTTTGAACATCAACTATTTTACCTTTGTCAATATCAGACAAAAATTTTATATCTTTTATCCTTATTAACTTGTATCTAACAAAATTTGGTTTAACTTCGCTATAAAACATACTTGGCCAAGAATACAAATTTTTGTTTATCAAAATCACAGGACATAATTCATCAGACAAAATTTTTTTATCCGCAAACTTTTTTGCCAAAGTTGACTTCCCTGAACCACTTTTGCCACTGTATAATATACACCTACCATTTTCTAAAACCCCTGCAGAATGCAACAAAAACCCTTTGTTTAAACACAAAATTATACTTGTTAATATTCGTAAAATAGAATTAAATACAAAAAAGTTGTTAACACAATAATAACAAAATTTTTCTTTATTTAAACTATAGCAAAAAACCCCGCCTCGGATAAAAATTTTTTCTTCATCCTTACAATCTTTACAACTACGTATTCGCTTATTTAAAAGACAAAAATATAGTTTTTGTTTACTCACATTTTTTGCTAAAAATTTTTCAAAATGTTTATCTAAAAAAACAAAAATTTTTTTAGTGACATAAATTAGAAGTAATATATTTTGTGGGACAAGCTCTAAGAACACTTTATTCATCACTTTCGCTTTTAACCCACCATCGTGCCGCTTTGAGTTGTAACAAAAGTTTTTTATCTTTAGTATCTATCTTTGTCTCGTCTACTGCTTCAACAATAGATATTTGCGAATTTTCTTTAAGATCAATAATTTTTGGTTGTGATGGCGCAACTTTTTCTTCAGTTAAAACAACTTTTACAACAGGTCTTACAGGTAAGGATATGTTTGTAGATATTACTCTTGCAATTTCGCCTGTGTTAAGTTTTACATAGCTTCCTACAGGAAAGATGGAGATTCTGTCTACAAAAAGTTTAATAATTTGTGTATCAAGTTGATTTTTAGATTGTTCAACTAACGCAACAATAGCGTTATGAGGAAGGATTCTATCTCGGTAAGGACGTGGATGTGTCATTGCTTCATATACATCAGCAACACTAATTATTCTTGCGTATAAATGTATATCATCTAGTTGTAACCCGTTTGGGTAGCCACTTCCATCTGCACGTTCGTGTACTTGGGTGATTACTGAAATAAGTTTTTGTTGTAATTCAAAAGGGAACTCTAGTTTACTTATTTCTTCTTTTATATATTCAGAATGTTTTTTAATCTCTTCAAACTCAGGTTCTGTAAGTTTTGCTGGTTTTTGAGCAATATTTAAAACTCTGACCATCCCAATATCGTGTAACAGTCCACATAAAATAAGTTCTTTAAGTTCATCAAAAGAAAACCCTTTTGCTTTACCAATAACACCACTGTAAATCCCTACATTTACACTATGGCCATAAATATATACATCAGGTGTAGAATAATATGCATATAACAGTATTTCTTGATTATTTTGGTCAACTAACCAAGCTATGTTTCTTACTGATTCAAAAATTTTAGAGACAGAAATTTTTGTTTTCTGCGTATTAATTTCTTTAAAAAGTTTCTTAATACAAATTATAGACTCAGAATAGATCTTTTCTACATCTAATTTTTCTGTTTCAGCAAGTTTTTTATGTTCGGTAGGTAATTGTTGTAGAGGTTTAGAATCATTTAAAGTTTGTTGTTGTTCTGGTACAGTTTGTTGTAATTTTTTGAGTATATCCGACAATCTCATAACTAGATTAAATTATATTTTTTCAAAATAGATTTCAATTTTTCTCTATTTTGTTCAGACATATTTGTCAATGGTAGGCGTAGTTCAGGTGAACACAACCCTATAAGTCCCATTGCTTCTTTAACCGGTATAGGATTTGTTTCAATAAACATTGCTTTCATAATTGGGTATAATTCATAATGCATCTTTTTTGCTTCTTCATATTTTTTGTTTAACAACAAACTTGTGAACTCATGCATTTTTTTAGGAATTATATTAGCTAAAACAGATACTACACCTTTCCCACCTAAACACATTATAGGATATGTTAAAGAATCATCACCACTTAAAATTGAAACTTTATCTTCTAAACCTTCTTGAAGCAGTAAGGAATAAATTTGTGAAACTTGTTCAACAGAACCCGATGCTTCTTTAATACCAACAATATTTTTACATTCTTTAACTAATCTTACAAAAGTTTGTGGTTCAAGATTTGCAGATGTCCTTGTTGGAATATTATAAACAATTATAGGCAATCCTGTTTTTTCAGCAATTGTTTTAAAATGTTGAAACATTCCTTCTTGTGTTGGTTTATTGTAGTAAGGAACAACTATTAATAAAGCATCACAACCAACCTCTTTTGCATGTTCAGACAAAAGTAAACTTTCATAAGTAGAGTTTGTTCCTGTACCACCTATAACAGGAACTCTTTTTTTTGCCTGTTTCACAACAATCTCTATTACTCTATTATGTTCTTCATATGTTAATGTTGGTGATTCACCTGTTGTCCCACAAGGTAAAATAGCATCTGTACCTTCTGCAATATGCCATTCTACAAGTTCACAAAGTTTCTTTTCATCTATTTCACCGTTTTTAAACGGTGTAACTAACGCTACTATTGATCCTTGATACATACTGTTTTAATCCTCCTTTTTTTCAACTATACAAATATCAATTTACTTCCTTCCAGTTGCCATAAAGATAGATAAAATTATAAAAATCAAACTTGCCTGAAATAAGACTGCTATAGCTAACACATCGCTAAAAATACCGTATCTTAAAATTATAGTATATAAGCCTAAACAAAAAGTAATAAGTAATATTATCCCGACTGACGAAGGAACAGAAAAATTTAAATTTAACAACCTATGATGTATATGGTCTTTACCAACATACTCAATCCATTCTTTAAAACTTCTTACTTGTTTGTTTTTTATTCTTGAAATTGTTATATAAATCATATCGTATATTGGCACACCTAAAATTAAAACAGGAGTTGACAATGATACAACAGGATTTTTTTCAGCCCACCAACCTATAACAGATATCGCTGCAAGAATATATCCTATAACAACTGCTCCACTATCACCTAAAAATATTTTTGCTTTATACCAATTATATGGCAAAAATCCTAACGAAGCACCTACTAATACTGCTGATAAATAACTGACATGTTTTTGTCCTGTCAATAGAGATAAAAATAAAAATATTAAAGAACAAAAAAAACCAAATCCTGTTACTAATCCATCAATACCGTCTAAAAAGTTTATTGCGTTAATTACACCAACAAACCAAATAATTGTAATTATACTTTCTAATAAATTTTCTAAAGGAAAACCTACTGGAAGTGCAGTAATTTTAAACCCAAAAAGTATTACTATAAGAGATGCGACTATTTGAGATATCAATCTTATAAAAGCACTTAAAGAATATATATCATCTAACAAACTTACAAAGAAAACTATAACCAACCCAAATAATAAACCTAATATTTCTTTAGTAAATTGAAAGTTTCTCAACAAAGAAATTGTTATTCCTAAAAAAACAGCGATACCGCCAAGTCTTGGTATTGGCTGGTCGTGAATTTTTCTTTCGTCTGGATAATCAAACAAATTATACTTTTTTGCTATCTCTATTACAAACGGAACTAAAAAATAAGTTATACAAAATGATAGCACAATTAAATATAACCACCTTATATTAAACAAATATGCTTGCCGACCTATCTCACGAACAAATAAAAGTAAAAGGATAACGATAAAAAGAATTATAGATTTTAATTTCATAAAATATAATCCAATGCTAATCTAAGCGGTACAAATCCTTCAGCATATTTAACTCTATCTTGATATCCTCTGTAAATTGCTGTAGAGACGGCCGATTCTAAAATTGACAATTTTTTAACTTTTGTTGCGTAAACTTGTGATTTATGTAGTTTAAGAAGGTACAATTTTTCTTTAAGTACATCACCAATATCTACAAATACTGTTGGTGAAAAATCAATACTTGATGGTGTTTCATAAAACAAAACATTTCTTATATATCTTGTAGCAGTAATAGTTGCTTCGGCAACATTTCTGTGATCTTGATGAGTATCTTTATAGTAATGAGTAAAAATTAAATCTGGCTTAACTTTATTTATAACTTCTTCAATTGTATCAATTAAATTTTTATCTAAACTAATTTTTGTATCTTTATAGTTACCCCAGAACAACTCAGCATTTAAATACTTACAAACTTTTTTTTGTTCTTTTTCTCTAACTTTTGCACTACCCCCAACTTCACCTTTTGTCATAACCAATACATATATTTTTGCTTTTTTCTTGACCAGTTTTATTATTGTCCCACCACAACCAAATTCAAAATCGTCCGGATGAGAACTTATTACTAAAACTTTCATAATTCTTTAACTCCTATAAAGAAAAACTTTCGATAACTTCTTTCACAAAATTTTTATCAATCTGTTTTATTCCTGAACCCATACCAGCAAGTAATGCTGTATCACAAATATGGTTTATTTTCCTTGGTATACCACCTGAATATTGATAAATTATTTCAACAGCGTCTGTCAAAAATGGGTTATATTTTGCTTCTGCAACTGACAACCTATGAGCGATATACTCTTGTGTTTCTTTTTGAGATAAGTTTGACAAATAATACCTCATAGCAATTCTTTGATTCAACTGTTTTATGTTTTCAATTTTTTCTTTTAATTCTGGTTGGCCTAAAAGAAGAATTGTTAACAAAAATTTGTCTTCAAGTTGAAAATTTAGAAGTAATCTTATTTCTTCAAAAATATTTTTATCTTCAATAGTGTGAGCTTCATCAATAATAATTACTGTTTTTTTGCCATCCATAAGATTTTCTTTTAGTAAGTTTTCTATTTTAACAAGTAAATCTGATTTACGTTCAGGTACATTAGATAAACCTAAATTATAAGCGATCATTCTTAACATTTCTATCTCATCCAATTTTGGGTTATTAATAATTGCAACTTTATATACATCTTTTTGTAATTCTTTCAATAATGCACGAGCTAAAAGTGTTTTCCCACAACCATAAACACCTGTAAGAAGGCCAGCACCTTTTTGTTCTTTAACAGTATAAAGCATCCTTGCAAGCGCTTCTTCGTGTTGTGAGGAGTTATAAAAAAATTTTGGGTCAGGCGTATTTTCAAACGGTTTCTCTTTTAATCCCCAATATTGTTCATACATATCTATTTATATTCGGTTTTCTCTTCGCGAATAGTTGATTCTTGTAAACTTTGTTTCTTTAGTATTTGTTCAATAATTGTTTCTAATCTTGTTACACGTTTGTCTATATCTAACATATTTAAAATCTTTGCAATGGTTTCTTCAACTTTTATCTGTCTTTCTTTAAGTTCATTCATATCCTTCCTTAACAATTTGAGTTCCTCAAAAATCTGTTCAAACCTTTTATCAATCTGTTCAAACCTCTTGTCAACTTGTTCAAACTTTCTGTCAACCTCTTCGAATCTCTTATCAATCTGTTCAAACCTTCTTAAAACCTCTTCTTTAAAAGACTTAAACTCTGTCTGTAAAACTCTTAACTCAGGAACTAATATATCTTGTAATACTTGTTTAAAACCCGCTACAATATCTTTTGCCATAAGATCCTTCCTCACAATTCTCTAATAACTACATTTAAAATTTTTTGAACTTCTTTTTCACTTAATTCTGGATAAATAGGTATTGAAATTGTTGTTTTATAAAATCTTTCAGAATTTTTGCATACAAACTTGCCATAATAATATTTATCCAGCGGTATAAAAACAGGTCTTGCTACTTCTATTTTGTAATCTTTAAATTTTTTAATAATTTTATCTAAATCCACTTCTTTTTCAAACTGTATAATAAATCTGTAATATACGGGATATATATTATCTTTAGGTTCAAATATCCTTATGAATTTACAATTTTTAAACCTGTTTTTGTATATCTCATAAATTTTTTTTCTTTTCATAATAAATGTTTCTAAATTCTTAAGTTGTAGAAGACCCATTGCTGACTGTATTTCGGTAATTTTATAATTAAATCTTAAACAAAATTTTTCTTTTTTATCATACGATTTTAAGTCTAATATTTTTTTATAAAGTTTTTCATCATTTGTCAAAACAGCCCCTCCTTCACCAAATGTTGTAAGCATCTTTGTCGCATAAAAAGATACAACATTCAATTTGCCAAAACTACCAACTAGTCTACCATTTATTTTTGCTCCGACACTTTGTGCTGTATCTTCGACCACAGGGATACCTAGCTTAACAATTTTTTGTGTATCTTTTGCAGGGTAACCAAACATATGTGGTATAATTATTGCTTTAGTGTTTTTTGTTATATTTTTTTTCACTTCTTCGTATGAAATATTAAACTCGTCAGGGTTTACATCTACAATGACAGGTTTTGCACCACAATACAAAACTGCATTTAACACTGCTTGACAACAAAAAGCAGGTATTATAACTTCTGTGTTTTCTTTTACATCTAATGACAATAATGCTAAATGTAACGCTGCTGTACCAGAAGAAACTACTACTGCATATTTTGCTTTAAACACTCTACAAATTTCTTTTTCAAACAAAAAAGTATATTTTCCTTCAGAAAACTGATGCGTGGATAAAATATCTTTTACAATTTTTATTAAATTTCCTTTTACAACAGTAGGTTTTGAATGTTGTATCATATTTTTAATACATTTAGCCACTTATAAGATTTAATGTTTTATCTTTGCCGACATTAAAAATCATATCAATAATAGATAGGTTTGGAATAAAGCTACCAAACAATTGTTGATATTCAGGTGTAGTATATTCTTGAAAAACAACATTAATATTATATTTTTTAAATTCTTCAACATCAAGATATTCTTTTGCTCCACTACCTGAAATATAAGTATCACAATTTAATTTTTTACAAATATTTACTAACCTTAAAGTTTTTTCTCCTTCAACCTTTAGCTCAGACGAACATATTAGTTTTTTATTTATCCCAAGATATGAAAGAACCATTTTCACAGATTCTATATTTATATCAACCAACATTTTATACTCCTTGCTTAACAGTTCTTCAATATATGGGAAAAACTCATCAAAATATTTTGCTTTTCTATAACACACTTTAATTGTTTTTAGATGATCTTTCCGCCAGAAAATTTTGTTATCTATTTCAACTTCATTTATTTTTTGTCCAAATTTATAATGCACAGGTATAGTAAGCCACAACTCACCTTTTGCAGATTTTATTCTATTTCTATTTTGCCACTCGTTTTTCTTATATTGAACATCATCTAAGAACACAAAAATGTCAGCCTGCAAAATTTTGTTAAAATATCCAGGCCATGCTAAATATTGTGGTTGATGTATTGCTACTTTCATTCAACAAAAATTGGGTTTGTTGCAACCATATTTGGATATTTTGATTCAATAAAAATTCTATAATATGATTTCATTTTTGGTTTCTCTTCCTCATAAAAAACTGTAGCAGGGGTAGTTATTTCTTTTGTAAAAACAACCTTTCCATTTTTTATTATAAAAACTTTTGTTAAAAGATTTTCGTCGTTACTAAATTTTATTTTAAAACTAATGTTTATTTTGTCTACATTTTTATTATATGTTTGGCCAAACAATATTTTTTCGCCACAAAATTTAAAATCTTCAATAACTAATTCTTTATCTTTATCTCGCCACAAAGAATAAAAATTACCATTTTTTAACGCAAAAAGGATGGTTTCATAATCCTTTTGTTTCACATAAACTACATTCTTTCTTATATGTATTTCATCTTCTGAAAATTCACCATAGTCTAATTCAGAAAAACACCATACAGGCTTTTTTCTTTTACCTAAAATATAATCTATAAGAATTTCATCCCAAATACCTTCAAGACATCCTATTTTTCTGTATCCTTCAGCAAAAATTGAAAAACCATTATAGTCATAAGTGTTTAACAACGATTCATGATAAGATAAAGTGCGAGCGTATATCTTTAAATTTTTAACTTTTTTTAATAACACTTTTTTTTCATAATTTGTTGCTTCTGGATGTGCCCAGATGATTAAAGAGTTTGTACTTTTAGAATTTATAAAGTTTATCAAATTTTGATATGGTAATTCAAAATAATTTTTATATTGATCAAATGGAAGATATTTAAATGGAAAGTTTATTGCTAAAAGAATTAATGAACTGATAATTAAGAATTTTGACCTTAAAAAAATTCCTAACAAAAGTATTATTATAGGCCATAGAGAAAAAATTTTAAACTTACCAGCAGTTAATTCGTTACCTAAAACAGCTAAAGAATTAAACAAATCTTCTTGAGGAACTCCTATTACTAACATATGTTTATGTAAATTATTTACCACTAACGAATCTTCTTCAACACTCCAAAAATAATGTGGTGTAACCTCAACACCAGCTATAACTATAACATCATTTTGTCTTCTATTTATTTGTTTTATTTTTGACAAATAATTTTCAACACCAAATTTTTTAACCGAAGCTAGATTAACAGATCTTTTTATAATCTTTCTAAATGGCCATATACCAAACTCAATTTTTTTAACCAAATGATCTGTTAAAACAACACAATCAATATTATGTGTCTCTGCTAACTCTACAATCTTTTCAATTGTATCTTTTCCACTACTAAAATTTGTATGTACATGTAAAACACAGTCTAAAGTTACATAATCATTTTCAACAAATGCAAAACTTGTAATTAATAAAATACTAAAAAATATAATCTTTTTCATAAGCACTACACAATTGATTTATAAAGATTTTCTAACAAAAACAACATCCTTTCTTTACTAAACTGCGGGTATCCATCAACAATTTTGTTGACCCAAACTTTAGCGCTTTGTCCCATTTTTTCTCTTAAAGTTTTATTTTCTATAAGTTTAATAATAGCATTAGCAAGTTTTTGTGGATCTCTTGGAGGTACTAAAAACCCTGTTTCATTATCTATAACTACAGATGGAATACCTTGGACATTTGTTGCAACAACAGGTTTTCCTAAAAGTTCTGCTAAAACTATTGTTTTTCCCATACCTTCGTTTATTGATGGTTGAACATAAATATCCATAATTGAGATTAAATCAACAACATCGTCACGCATACCTGTAAATATAAACCTATCTTTCATCCCTAACTTTTCTACTCGTTCTTCTAAAAATTTTCTTTCAGAACCATCACCTACGATAAGAAAGTAGATAGGTGCAAGCAGGTAGCAGGTAGGGGATTTAAGATATCTATAATAAAAAGAAACAACGACTTTTGCTGATTCAACAAAATATTTGATACCTTTTATAGGTTCAAGTCGTGCAACTGTCCCTACAATAATTGAATTTTTAGAAATACCTAATTTTTCTTTTAACTCTGAACTTTGAACCCTGAACTTCAAACTATAATCCACACCGGATGGTATCACAACCCATTGTTCTTTTTTCCCTACACCAAAACTTAATGATTCATTTTTTTCACCTTCAGTTAAAGCTATAAGTTTATCAGTAATTTTTGCAGTAATCATTTCAAAAAATACGAAGAAACTTGTGATAAATTTATTATAGTATCCATAAAAAATATGCCCATGCGGTGTATGAACAATTTTTGTCTTTAAACCTTTAACTTTAAACTTTGAACTAAAATATGTAGCCCACCTACCAATAAAACCAGCCTTTGATGAGTGTGTATGAACAATATCTGGTTTTTCTTTAATTACAATTTTTAAAATTTCAAAAAAAGCAATAATATCATTTATCAACGAAATTTCTCGCTGTAAAAATTTTACATAATAATTTTTAAAATCCAAATTAAGCTTTGTCTTACCACCGTATATTAAAACAACTTCAAAATCGTTTTTTTTACTAAAATACTCACAACATAACAAAACATTTTCAGCAGAACCACCTTTGTCTAACCGGGTTATGATATGCAATATTTTCATTATTAATTAATTGTACCTCTTATTTCAGCTTAGCAATATTTATTTTAAAAAACTCCTAAACTTCCATTCCTAAAGTTACATGGAATATTTATCTCACTCACAAAACTTCCGCAGTATTTAAAAAAACTTACAATGTTTCAAAAACTCTTACTTTTTCTATAACCTCCTCCGCAGATATAGAATTCATACATTTTCTTTTATCTGTTTTCAAAGGACATTCATAATAATAACACGGATTACATCCTACATCTTTCCATAACAAAATTAATTTTGTTTGATCTTTATGGTATGGCTTATCCCTATATGGATTCCCTGGCCCTATCAAACCAACTGTCGGTATTCCTAAATTCGAAGATATATGCATAACAGCAGTATTTACAGAAATTACAAATTTACATTTTTTTATTAACGATACTAATTCTGCTACTGAAGTTTTCCCACACAAATTTATTATTTTGTCACCTTTTAATTTTTCAACAATTTCTTTGGCTAAAAAATAGTGTTTATAAGTACCAAAAAGAAACACAATGTAATCTTTAGAAACCAAATATTTTAAAACTTTAGTGTAATTATCTATTTTCCACAATCTTGTATTTCTATCAGAACCAATACCAAATCCAACAAAGTTTTTGTTTAAATCTATTTCTATTTTAAATTGAAGTTCTTGACCATATAAAACATTTTCTTCTGGTAAACTTTTCACTCCCAAACTTTTCACAATTTCCCAATAAAATTCATATTGAGATTTCTTCATACAATAATCATCTGCTATTTTTATATCAAAAAATTCACCTAAGCCATTAGTGTTTCTTCCAATAGATTTTTTAGGTTTTAAAAAATTAATTATAAATTTTAGCAATAAAGCTCCTTTTTCTGAACCAATTTCATGAAAATTAACAAAAATTTCGAACTTGTATTTTTTAAGTTCAAACAAAACTTTTAGATAATAAAACAAACCGAATAAAGTAAAACTATGTCCTTTTGATGTTGGCCAACTATATATTTTGTTTACAAAATCAAATTTTTTAGCATAGTCATAAACCTTATCTGCAACAACAAGAAAAATATTATATTCTTTATAAGATTCTTTTATTGCTTTAATCATAGGAAGAGATTCTACAAAGTCACCTAACCCTGCTATATGAAATAATAAAATATTCTTTTTCATTATATAATACAAACTTCTATTGCAAATTCAATTTTTTAACCAAATAAACTACAGCAGAATTAATATCAGAAACCGAAATTTCGTTCATACATCTATGATCCTTACAAACACCTCTACGACATGGAGAACAAAATAGATTTTTTCTAATTACTACATTATTTTCTCCTACAGGCCACCAAAAATATGGATTAGTAGGTCCCATAGTTGAAACAGCTGGTATATTTAAAGCACAAGCGATATGGAGAGGTCCGGAGTTGTTGCCAATAAAAATTTTCGCATAAGACATCAATGCAGTTAATTTATTTAATGGATAATTTACAATTTTAAAAATATTATTTTTGACTTTTTTTTTCACTTCATCGTATATATATTCAACTATACCTCTTTCTTTACTGTCACCAATTACAAAAATTTTTGCATTGAATAAATAAATTAAATTTATTATAAGTTGAACAAACTTTTCTTTATCCCACCTTTGCGTCGGATAATATCCACCGGGATGAATAAATATAATAAAA
>CAZLOB010000054.1:0-125972 GCA_964561135.1 uncultured Elusimicrobia bacterium
GAACTTGCACAATTTTCTACAACAATTGGTTCAAAAGAGTTTAAACAGGATAATATTGCTTATATCGCTTCGTATAATTTTTTACCAATGATCAACTGGATTATAATTCTTCAACAACATAGAGATGAAGCGTTTCTACCTGCTACTTTGTTGACAAATCGCGCAACTAAGATTATTTTGATATTAATTCTTATCTCTATAATAATTTCTTTTCTTATTGCGACTGGTATTTCTCGACCTATATTAAAAATTATAAACGCAGCGAAAACTGTTGCGGCAGGTAACTTCAATGTTAATATAAAAATAAAAACTTTTGATGAGTTAGAAATTTTAGGCGAAACTTTTAACCACATGGCTCAAAAACTTAATGAATATGCAGAAATACAACTTGACAAACTTATAGCTGAAAAAACAAAAACAGAAGCTATTATTTTCTCAATACAAGATGGTATAATTTTGACTGACTATAACGGAAATGTAATGCTTATTAATAAAAAAGCAAAAGATATTTTAGGCATAAATGACGATATAGAAAATTTAAATATATTCGATATCCTTGACGAAAAAATACGTCCTATCTTTGAGTCTGCAATTAACCAACCTAACAAAATTTTTGAAATAGATCTTTCCCAAGGCAATTTTGTACGGTATTATCAGACAATATCGTTACCTGTAACAACTCCAAAGAACGAAAAAATTGGTATTGTTACAGTACTGCACGATATAACTTTAGAGAAAGAAATTGATAAAATGAAAGATGATTTCTTACATTCTATAACACATGATTTAAGAAATCCTATGACTTCTATTCGTGGATTTATAAAATTTTTGTCTGATGGTATAGCAGGACCTATTACTGAACAACAAAGAAAAATGTTGGACACAATGGATAGAGCATCCTTTAAATTGTTAAACATGATAAACGATATATTAGATATTTCAAAAATTGAAGCTGGTAAGATGCAGCTTGAAGTTGAAAAAATTAACATTGTAAAAATAGCACAAAGTGTGATAGAGATACAACAACCTCACTATGAACAAAAAAATATAAAACTTGTCTTTGAACCTGAGAAAGAAACAATCGAACTTGAAGCAGATGGTAAACTTATAGAAAGAGTATTCACAAACCTTATTGGAAATGCAATAAAGTTCACTCCTGAGAACGGAACTATTACTGTTGGAATAAAAGAAAAAAATGATTTTGTTGAATGTTTTGTTCAAGACACGGGCGAAGGGATACCTAAAGAATATCTTGAGAAAATTTTCGAAAAATTTAGCCAAGTAAAAAACAAGTCAAAAGGTGGAACAGGTTTAGGATTAACAATATGCAAATATTTTGTTGAATTACATAAAGGAAAAATTTGGGTAGAATCAGAGTATGGTCATGGTGCAAAATTTATTTTCTTGTTACCTAAGAGACAACTACAGGATATAACAAATGAAGAAAAAACTTAAACAAATTCAATTTATCGTATTAACTATTTTTTTAACAACTTCTTTTAGTTTTGCTCAACGATATAAAATTCAAGAAGCAGAAGAAAAAGAGATTTTGTTGCAAGAAATAGAAATCAAAGAAGGACAAACTTTATCTCAAATTGCAAATTATTATTTAAAAGATCCGAAACAATGGCCTGAAATTTTAAAATATAACAAACTAAATATCTCTGACATATATGCACCACTGCCCGGTATGAAAATAAAGGTACCTATTATAATGGTTAAAGAAAAATTTCGTCCTGCTTATTTGATATACATACTTAATAAAGTAAAGTATAGAAAACGTGGTTCTGTAATATGGGAAGACCCTGTAATAAATATGGAATTATATAATGACGATGCTATTTCTACACAAGAGAACTCGCGTGCTAATATAAAATTTTATTCTGGCGAAATAATAACTATAGATGAAAACTCTTTTGTAACAATTCGTCCTGAGCTTAAACAAGAGGAAATAACACTTCATAAAGGTGGAGTACGCGCAACTACTGCAAAAATTATTACTGAAACAGCAGAAGTTCTTCCTAAAATTGATCCAAAATCGCCAAAGACAGATTTTAAAACGAAGTTTCGTGAAGAAGATAAAACAACTTTAGTTGAAGTTTATGAAGGAGCGGTAGATGTCACAGCCCAAGGTAAAACAGTTTTTGTTCCAAAAGGTTTTGGTACAGAAGTAAAATTTTTATCTCCTCCTTCTGAACCAAAACCTTTACCGCCTCCACCTGAACTAACTCTTAAAACACAGGATATAAAACTGTCTAAAGATAACGAATTCGTATTAAGTAAATCAATGCCAACAATTTCGTTTCAGTTTAAACCATCTCAGGTTGAACAAATAACATCTTTACCTTATATTTCTGAAAAACTGCAAGAAACTACTCTTACGGAAACTAAAGAAAAAGTTCAAACTCAACAAGAGAAAACAAAAGTTTTAGGACAAATAATAAAAAAGTATCGTATTCAAATTGCAAAAGATAAAGAGTTTAAAAAAATTGTGTACGAAGAAACAGATTTATTAAGACCGAACCAAGTTATAAATTTTGATTTAGCAAAACTGCAACTTCCGGACGGAAAATATTATTACAAAATTTCTTACATTGACGAATTAGGTTTTGAGAACCCTACTGTACCACAACCGTTTGTTATTGACACAACTCCTCCTAAACTTGAAACAGATTTAGTAAATATAACAAAAATTGATAAAGATTTGCTCGAATTTAGTGGTATGACAGAGCCAGACGTGATGCTCTTTATTAACGGAAAAAATGTGAATGTTAGCAAAGATGGCAAGTTTAGTTATTCTGTAATATTAAAACCAGGTAAAAATAATATAGTGATAGTAGCAAAAGATTTGTATGGTAATGAAACACAAATAGAACATCAAGTTGAGTATGTTAAACAGTTATCATCTGAAGAAAAAAAATATTTACAAAGAATAAAGAAAGCTGAAAGAGAATTTTTTACGTTAGGTACAATTATTTCAACTTTAGTAAGTACTGCAGTAATTGTGTTGGTTCTTTTCTTTTTTATAAAATAAGTTCTTTATTTAAATATAACTTTGTTTTCGTTAGTTTGTTTAACTTGTTGTTTAGCTAAAGATAACAACTCTTTTGCAAAAGTTAAAATTTCTGCATGATGTGTATATTTCCCTTCTTGCGCTGTGACTACAGCTAAAGCTAATTTCAACAATGGCGATTTCAATTCTACACCGTCAAGATTATAAACAAAATATCCAAGTTTCATTGTTTCTTCATCAAAAATTCTTTGTGTTAATGCATCAAACAATGAAATTATATTTTCAACCATAGGTTCAATTTTGTCAGCAAAAGACAATATAAAAAAATCGTCTGCTTCTAAATGATAAAGTGAATCTTTATTGCTACCACAACTTTTTACCACGGATCTTAATATCCCTGCGAAAAGTCTTATTACACTGTCACCTTGTTCAAACCCATATTTTAAGTTAAACGGTTTGAAATTGCAAATATCAATATATATAGTATAAAATTTTTCCTTCGCTAAAATAAGTTCTTTAATTTTATTTTCTAAAGAAATTAATCCTGGTAATTTCGTAAGCTGGTCAACATTTTCATAATATTTTTTAATAAGTCCTTCAACATGTGCTATAAGTTCATAAGGTTCAACAGGTTTAACAAGATATTCGTCAGCACCAAGTTTTACTCCAGTAATTCTATCACGCGTATGCCCTAACGAAGTCAGCATTATTACTGGTATCAAACATAATTCAGGATTTTTTTTAAGTTCTTCTATAACTTCAAATCCGTCCATTTCAGGCATCATAACATCTAAAATTATAATATCCGGAAGTATCTCTTTAGCCTTTTTTAACCCTTCTTTACCGTCAAATGCTTGGTAAACATTATATCCAAAATATTGAAACGAAAATTTCAACAACTCTTGTAATTCTAAATCGTCATCTATTACCAACACTTTTCTCATTGTTTTATGTATGAAACAAATATTTGTCGTCCATTACGGATAATATCAAAAACAACACCTTTTTTAAGATCTACAGACCTAAGCACTTCTTTTAGCTGAGAGATATTTTTTGTTTCTTTCCTATTAATACTTACCACAACATCTTTCTCGTATAAACCAATGTCTTCATAACTTTTATCCTCAGGATCAATTTCTTCAACAACTACACCTTCAACATCTTCTTCAATACCAAGTTCTTCTTTAAGTTCGTCAGTTAAATTTACAAACTTATGTCCTAACCAAGAATATCCCTCCTCTTTTTTCTTTTCTTCTTCAGCAACTTTTAACGGTTCTTCAGGCAGTTCACCAAGTGTAACTTCTACAAATTGTGTTTTTTTATTTCTTACAATTTGTAGTATAACTTTTTCTTTTGGTGGTAAGGAAAAAATTATATCTTGTAGTTCTTGTGGCGAGTTGACTTCAACAGTTTTATTTTTTGTTTTAACAGAGATTATTATATCTCCTCGTTGTAAACCAGCTTTTTCAGCAGGTGTATTTTTTAGTACACGGTTGATCAATACACCCTGTTTCTTAGACAAACCAAACTGGTTAGCAATTGCTTCATCTACTGGAGCAATTTCAATACCAAGCCATCCACGGGCAACTTTACCTTTTTGTATAAGAACACCCAAAATATCCTTTGCTTGGTTAATAGGTATAGCGAAACCTATACCTGAGAAAACGCCTGTAGGTGCATATATTGCTGTGTTAATTCCTATAACTTCACCATAAATATTACACAATGGACCACCAGAATTGCCTCGGTTTATTGCAGCATCTGTTTGTATAAACTCCCTATATTCTCTTCCTTCCACACGAACCCTTTGTCTTAATGCCGAAACGACCCCTACGGTGACTGTTTGTTCTAACCCGAAAGGTGAACCTATTGCTATAACCCATTCACCAATCCTTACTTTGTCAGAATCACCAAGTTTTGCATGAGGCAGATTTTTAGCATTTATTTTTATTACTGCTATATCTGTTTTTGGATCTTTACCAACAACTTTCCCCCTATATTCTTTTTTATTCCCATCAATGTTAACAACAACTTTTATTTCAGTTGCATTTTTTATAACATGTTCGTTTGTAAGGATATAGCCGTCAGGCGAAATTATAACACCTGACCCACCACCTTCAGTTTTATATTGACGATATTTTTGTTTTTGTCGTTTAGGATAAGGGATGTCAAAAAATTCTCTAAAAAATTCTTCAAAAGGATCACCAAAATAAAATTCTGGTATCTCAATTTTGTATGTATAAACTGTTACAATACTAACAACAGCAGGTTTCACTTTAGCTATAACATCCACAAACGCTTCTTGTAAAGAGAACATATCTTGTGATGAGATATTTTTGATAAGAACAGCTTTATCAATATTCTTTTTTGTATCAACAAAAGTTTTTATAACAGGATTTCCAGAAATTAAAATGATCCCTAAAAACAAAACAATTATTATCATTACAAGTTTAGCAAATTCTTTTTTCATTATGAACCTCCTTCATTACTTTTCCTATGTTGTCTAATTAAACTATTCAATCTTTAACGTGTAATAATCCCTATCTAAAAATTCTGCTTGCTTCTTTTTTGTTATAACCTAACTTTATCAAGCGCAGAACAAATCAGACATGTTCAATATTATCAACTGTTTCTTTTAAACATTTTTAATTGTTTCAATTTCTTCTTCACCAGCAATAGCCAACTAAACCACATATTCATTCTTTTCCAAAAAAGCTGTTAAAAATTTTATTAATGCTAGCTTGCCATCGATAATTAATACTGACTGATTATTATTAAAAATAATATAAAAAGGAAGGGCAGAAATCAAGTAATTATAAAAAGAATAGTTTAAAAAATTCTTCTTGGTGTCCAACAAGGGTAAAAACAATTTCCTTTCAATTCTTTTATTCTTCTTTGATTAGATCCGTCCAAAAACATAGTAAATAATTCATATTTTCCATTACGATTGGAAACAAACACAATAAACCTACCATCAGGTGAAAAATATGGACTTTCGTTTGAACCACTATTTTGTGTTAACCTAAAATATTCGTTTCTTGGAATGTCATAAAGATAAATATCAAAGAGCCCGTTTTTACCCTGGATACAAAAAACAATTTTATCTCCTTTTGGTGACCACATTGGCGACGTTGTGTAACCCTCTGTTGGTAATCTTCTTATGTTACTTCCGTCAATAGAAGCAATATACATTTGGGGGACGCCAGACCTGTCTGAAATAAAGACAACTTCTCTGTTATTAGGAGAAAAAAAGCCTGAGATGTCTATACTGTTACTAAAAGTAAACCTTTTTAAACTTTTTGTTTTTAAATCTAATATATATAAATTTGGAGAATGTTTTGCTTTTGTCATAGTAACTAACAATTTTTCTCCGTCAATAGACCAGTTGGCTGTAACATTAAGTCCTTGTGATAAAGAAAGTGGTTCTTTATTTGTACCGTCAATATTCATAATATATAAATCAGGATTGCGATCTTTATAAGTTGTGTACACAATTTTTTTTCCGTCGGGGGAAACACGAGGATAAATATTTATACTTTTATCATTTGTCAATTGAACTAAATTATATCCATCATAATCAATTTTATATATTTCCTTAAACCCTGTCATATCGTTAACAAAAACAATTTGTGTTGTAGCGATACCGTACTCACCTGTAAACACTTTTACTATATTATCTGCGAATAAATGAGCGACAAATCTTAAATCTTTTGATACAAATTTTTCTTCATAAACTTTTTGTGTGGAATTTACATCATACATCCTTCCTATTAGAACATACTTATTATATTCAAAATTTACTTCACCACAAACAACAACATCTATCCCGTATTTTTGCCATTTTTCAGACACAACTTTCTGAGGTATATACTGCCAACCTGGTTCAATAATATTAAATAATCTTGCAAACAATAAATCGTCACGGACAACCTGTTGTATTTGATTAGTATCATTAATTAGTTGTGTTTGTTTAGCAACAAATTTTGATATACCTAAATTTATCCGTTTACCAGTTTTTACTGCTTGAATATATATATCCATTGCTGAAAATCCTAAGGTATATATTAAAAATATACATAAAAAAAACTTCCTTTTCATATCATCATTCCTTATATTTAAACTCAAAATACACACCCAAATAATCTTCGGTATATTCCTGAGGTAGAGGTGGAAAGGGTTTTGCAAGTTCTACTGCACGAAGACAAATATTATCGTATATTTTGTTATTTGATGATTCTTTTATTTTAAGACCATCAATTTCTCCTGACTTTAGTATTCTAAAATACACTACAGTTTTTAGCTCGCCAGGATAATTCTGTGACCATAACCAATTTTCAACAATTTTCTTTCTTATTTGGTTCACATAATAAGTAAACGGAAACTTTGCTGTTTCTAAAGATAAAGATGGCAATGTTGTTGGTTGTGAAGTTGTTTTTGTTTCTTGTTGTTTTTCTTCAACTTCTTTTTTTATAATTTCTTTTTTTACAACTTTTTTTTGTTTTTTTGGTAAAACAATTTCTTCTTTTTTGTGTGATGGAACAGATATTTTTTCTTCAATTTTTTTCTCAGGTACTTCTAAAGAAATAAGTTCTACAGGGAAAGAAATTACAATTGGTCTACTTTTAGGAATTATTTTTATACCTAAAATAAGAATAGTATGAATTAAACATGAGCATAAAAACGCTATTTTTAATCTTAAAGAATCCATACATAAAATTACTCGCCGGTGAGTTCTTTTGCTTCTTTACTTGTAGGATAATTTGTTTTTATAAATTCAAAAATTTCATCAGCTTGTTTTTTTAACCCAAGTTGGATAAAACATTGTGCTTTTTTGTACAACATTGAAGGGACGAATTCATCTTTTTGATATTTTGTCAGATATTCATCTATTACTTTTATACATTCTTGGTATTGTTTTTTTGCAAAATAAGAATCAGCTAAATAATAATATGCTTTACTTGCAAGTTCGCTATCAGGATATTTTGATAAATAATCTTTAAATCCTCTAATTGATAAATCATACATACCACGTGAATAATCGTTGTATGCCATATTAAACAATTCTGTAGGTAATGGAAGAAAAGGTGTGTCAACTTTTGGCAGCTGTTTTGAAAGAATATCCATTCGTTGAGATAAACTTGAGTGAACATCATCCATACGTTGTGCTAAAAACGACATTTTATATTTGTTTTCCTCGAGTTTCTCAACATATATTTGTAAACTTCTATCTAAAGTTTTTATTTGTTGAATAAGTTCAGCTTGATTTTTTCTTATGGTTATCATTTCTTTTCTTAACTCAGCTATTTCTTCTTTCAACGAAATGATATCGTCAGAAGTTGCGATACAACTGTAAAAAGACAAAGAAGTAATAAAAATATACAGAATAGAAGAAATAAAGTATGAAAATCTCATTATTTATTATTTTTTAACACGTACTTTCGTTTCCCCTCTACGGTTAGGCTTGCAGAGAGGTGAATCAGGTGGACCTGCGTTTTTGTTAATAGGTTTTTCTTCGCCATAAGATATTGTTGCGATTCTGTCTGCAGATATACCTAATGAAATGTAATACTCTCTTATTGTTGAAGCGCGTTTTTGGCCCAAAGCAAGGTTGTACTCATTTGAGCCACATTCACAACAGTGCCCTTCTATTAGAATTTCATATTGTGGATTTGCTAAAAGAAACTCAGCATTTTTTTGTAAAATATCCTTTGCTTCTTCTGTTAAATGATATTGATCAAATTCAAAATATATTGGTTTTAATTCTGGTATAGAATAAAATTCTTCGTCACGAATAGGTGGTTCTTCATCAACCATTGGTTCCTCAATAGCTTCCTTTGGTGGTTCAACTTGTGGTGGTGACACTTTTTTAGGACACCCATAAAATAAAAATGATACTAAAACACAAAACATAATAAAAAGTTTTTTAGAGGAATTCATATACACACCTCCTTTGTCTAATTTTTCAATACTGTAAAAATTATAATATAATATTATACATCAAAAGTCAAGCCTGTTAGATTAAAAATTATTAAGTAGAAGATTCGTCCCTGGCAGGATTTGAACCTGCAACCTTCTGCTTCGAAGGCAGCTGCTCTATCCAAATTGAGCTACAGGGACTTTAAGATTATTCTGCTTCTTCAACATTATAAACAACATTTACTTTTGTTCCTTTTGGTACAGTAGTTCCTGCTTTTGGTGTTTGTGAAATTACAATGTCAAAATCTTTATCTTCATCACAAACTTTTTTAACATTACCTAAAAGAAGCCCTCTTTGTTCTAACAACTTTTTTGCTTCTATCAACGATTTGTTAACAATATTTGGTACCACAACTTTTTTAACTTCTTCTTTAACTTTTTGGACAATTGTTTTCCCTTTACTTATAACAATATTTACAGATGAACCTTTTTTAACTTCAACACCTTCCTGTGGTTCTGTAGAAACAACTTTTCCTTTCTCAATATCTTCAGATTCAACTTCTTTTATTTCTCCAATTGACAACCCATATTCAAAGAGCAACTTTTTTGCTTCTTCAAGAGTTTTCATTTTTAGACCTGGAACTTTAACCATAGGGACACCTTTGGATAACACTACTAACACCTCTGAACCTTTTTTAACTAAAGTTTTAGGTAAAGGTTGTTGTAAAACTATATATCCTGAAGGAATACTTTCTGATTCTACCTGTTCAACAATTTCATATTTTAACCCAACAGAATTGAGTTTTTTTGAAGCTTCTTCAATCGGTATATTTCTTACATCAACTACACGGACATATGTTTTTTTCTCAATTTCTGGAAAAATATAGAAATAACCAAAAAAACTTACTACAAATGAAATAATAGTAGAAATCAAAATTACAATTATCACACTTATACCTTTTGGGACTTGTTTTATATTTTCTTCTGCCATAACTTTTCACCCCCAATAAAATTGAATTTTTCTATTAATTTTATTTCGTTATAATAATTTCAACTCTACGGTTCTGCGCACGACCAACTTTTGTTTTGTTAGATGCTATAGGTCGTTCTTCACCATAACCTTTAACTTCAAGCTGTTTTGGATCTAAAGATAAATTTTTTACAAAAAACGAATATACTGCCCATGCAAACATCGATGATTTTCTTTTGTTCTCCAGTTCATCACCTACAGAATCAGTGTGTCCTTCAATGAGAATTTTTTTATCTTTATATTTTTCTCTTATTATTTCAGCTAATGATGCCAACGAATCGTATTTATCTGGTCTAATTTGTCCTTCTTTATCAAAAAGTTCATCTGTTGAATAAATTACAACAATTCCACGAGCATCTAACAAAACTTTTGCCCCTTTGATATAGAACAACTTTTCTTCTTTTTCCACAACAACTTTTGGCTCTTCTTTAACATATACTTCAAAACTTATTTCTTTACTATTTTTATTTTCTGCCTCATCCTTTACATTAACTAACAGTTTATATTTCCCATTCGGAACAACTTTGTTATAGATTTCATCTTTCCCATCCCAGTAAAGTTTTAAATTAAGATTTTTTTGCGATGTCGATAAATCTATCTTATATGTATACACTTTTTTATCTTGTATCGTAAATATTCCTACATCTAACTGTTGAATAAATGAAAGATCGTCTTTAACATTTATAAAAAATTCAATAACATCATTTATACCATCATTGTCTGGTGAAATAGTTTTAGTAGAAATTTCTATTTCAATATCAGGAGGTTGTGTATCAACAACAAATTCTTTCTGTGATTTATACAATACAATTTTATCTTCTTTTTGATCTTTAATAACAACTTCTGCTGTATAGATGCCATCGATCAAAGTTCTTCCATCAGATGTTTTTCCATCGTATACAAAAAATTTATCAATTTCTTTAGCAACAGTTGTAGATTCATCCACAAACATTGTATTACCATTGATATCTTTTACAGAATAACTAACTTCAACAATTTGTGTATATGTAGACACATTATAACGGAAAAAAATGTTATCTAGTCGGCCATCGTTGTTAGGTGAAAAAACTAATGGTTCAACAATAAGTTCACAAGGTAATAAGACCGTTTCTTTTTCCTTCTTACTAATATTTCTAAATCTAAAGCTAACACCTATATTATGTGTTGCTCCTAAGATAGAATTTGGTAAGTATGCATAATCTATTTCAAAATCATCTATTCTTAAACTAACACCTGCACTAAAATATGAAATTTGGTCAAAAACTTTTGATTCAATTTTATCTTTATCATAAACGTATCCTAAACGGATACCTAAGACTTCTGAACCCCAATGTTCAAGCCCAAAACTATATACGGGTTTATTAGTGTTATAGTCAACTTGTGCAGAAAGCAAAAAATTGATTTTTGTTTGTTGTTGAGGTAGATCAAATTTAAATTTTATTCCAAAGTTATAATTTGTAGGATATACTTTATCATTTGAAAACGAATAGTTTAATAAAGACGCTCCTATTGAGAACAGTTCATTTGATGTTTTTATTAAGAACCCTGTGTCATACAACCACACAGAATTTTTTTGTTGATATATAGATTTTTCCACATATTTCGCAGCAACACCTATAGATATATTTTTAGCCAACTTAACTGCTAACATTCCACTACCTTCTAACATTGTTTGACTAAATTTTTCATCAATCACTTCATAATTTTTAATAACCTGTATTTCTGGTGTTGTAAATCTCCTTCCAATTATACCAAATCCTATTGTCTTCAAAGGAAGGCCGAAGGAAAGGTTTTGTAGTGAACTATCAAGATAAAACATGTTATATTCTAATGCCAATTCTCCATAAGGTAACATTACTGCCAATGATGGATTATAAAACAATCCTTCGGCTGTATCATACATGGACACAAAATTTTTCCCGCAACCTGTTGCACGTACACCAGCTGGTATTAAAAGTTCTTGATGTTCATAATTTGCGTTTATTTTACTAACAATAAATAGAAAAGTTAAAAAAAACAAAATTTTTTTCATCTTTTGTCAATTATTCCTACAAACTTTGACACAGTACCACTCCCATCTAAAGGTTTAATAACAACAATATATACACCTTGTGGCAAAATTTTACCATCTTTATCTTTACCATCCCAATCTATCGTATAAACAACATCTTTTTGTGCAACCCCTTCCTTAAGTGTCATAATGTATTCACCTGATAACGAGAACAAATAAATTTCCACAGGTAAATCTTTTTCTTTGACACTATACCTTATTTTTGTGATTTCACCATTTTTTGGACAAAACGGATTATTATAATCTATTTCTAACGAAATTTCATCTTTAAATACAAAAGCAGACTGTGTTGTGTAAAACTTATCACGCACAGTTTTGCTTCCACCATTAACATCGTACACAGAAATAGATAAATAATATGTTGTTTTTTCCATAAGTTGAGGTTCAATTTCTATACGTGTTATATAATTTATTGTATTTATTGATGTTGTTGATAAAACATACCATATTGTTGTAGAAGGTGTAAGTTCTTGTTGTGTTGAAAGTTTTATTTCAAAATATGAAACAAAGTCTTGTTTCCTACATTCAAAAAAGATAATCGGTTTTCTATTCTTTAACACAACATTAATATTGTTAGAAGACCCATCTACACCATAAGAAATAATTTCTATAGAGAAAACTTGGGATGAAAAAAATAAAAATAGTATAACAATTATAAGAAACATAATTTTTTACCAAACTAAAATTTTTAAAATAAAGAATATCAAACGATAAACAAAAAATGCGACTAATGCTGTTGTTGGTATGGTTAACAACCAAGTAAACAAAACATTTCTTCCCACACTCCAGCGGACACATTTGATACGTTCAGCAGCACCTGTCCCCATAACCGAAGTTGTTATAACATGTGTAGTTGACAAAGGTAATCCTATAGATGAAGCAAAATAAATTACTAAAGAAGCAGAAAGTTGTGCTATGAAACCATTGACATGTTTAATTTTGTAAATATTCATCCCTATTGTTTTTATCACAGCCCAACCACCAAACATTATTCCTAATGTAATACATATTGCACAAGCAATTATTACCCATTTAGGCGCGAAACTATCTTGTGTTGGCGAATATAATCCTAATACAATTAACGAAAAAGTTATAATACCAATAGCTTTTTGTCCGTCGTTTGAACCATGAGAAATTGCATAAAAACATGATGCTAAAACTTCTAATGTTTTGAAAAGCTTATTTATTTTCCTTGGTGCAGAGCGTGCTATAAAATAAACAATTTTTGTCAAAATATATGCAAAAACTAAACCTAACACAGGTGCTAATAACAAAGTTAGAAATATCTTTAACACATTATTCCATTTAACAACTTCTATCCCTGCGATTGCGATTGCACTACCTATTAACCCACCTATTAACGCGTGTGATGCTGATATTGGCATTCCTAAAATAGTACAAATAACATTCCATAAAGTCGAAGTTAGAAGTGTAGCAAACAAAATTATAACTGCGTATTTGTTACCAACAAAAATACTTGGTTCAACGATACCTCTCCCAATAGTTTTTGCAACTGCTTGACCAAAAAAATATGTTCCAATGAATTCAAAAATACCTGCAAGTATTAACGCTTTAATAGGAGAAACAGCTCTTGTTCCAACAGGTATTGCGATAATGTTAGCAGAATCGTTGAAACCGTTAGAAAAATTAAACGCTAAACCTAATAAAACAACAATTATTGCTAAAATTAATGTTGATGTCATTATTTATTAATGTAAATGTAATTATTAATGTATTTTTTATTTTGTTAATAACAAATTTTTAATTGTTTCAGCAAACTGTTTAGCAGCAGAGGGTCCACTAGCTGTAACAATTTTCCCGTCAACTTCAACATCTTTCGCAGTATAATTAGCACCGTATTTTTTAAGCTGGCCAGCTTCGGAAGGGAACACAGTAGCATTTTTACCTTTTAAAACACCAGCTTTTGCTAATGTAACTGGTGCAATACATATTGCGGCTAGGAGTTTATTTTGTTTTATAGTTTCTTGAGCGATCTTATGCGCCAATGGGTTATCCCAATACTCAGCTGAACCCATCCCACCTACAAATATCACAGCATCGTATTCATCAACTTTAAGTTGATCAATAGTTTTTTCAACTTTCACAGTAGCGCCAAGCATACCTTTTGCTGTACCAGTTGAACTACTGTAGGTATCTACTTCGAAATTTGTCTTTACAAAAACATCTTTTGGTTGAAAATATTCTTCGTCGCGGAACCCATCTTTTGCTATAATCATAGCTATCTTCATTTTTTTACTTATCTGTATAAATTTTTTCTTTTTTTGAGTAATAAGTGTGAAAGAACAACAAACCAATAACACACTCAATAACACACTTGTAAACATATATCGTAACTTTTTCATATCTCTGCTACCTTATTTTAAAAAACTAAAAAGCTGCAATTAATGCAAAAATTGAGATTAACAAAGTTGTTAAAACAAGATATGGTGATGATAAAATCCTGCGCAAATTTGGATCTTTTATTTCAGCCATTGTTGACAACTTTTGTGTTTCTTTAACTTCTTCAACTTCTTTTTTAAGTTGTTCTATTTTTTTATTTAGAACTTCAAAATCGTTTAATTCAAACTTTGTAGTAGTTAAAATTTTTTGAGGTTCTGACTCCGAACTTTCAACATTTGTAGAAACCTGATGAGATCTGTTAATTTCATCTAATCTTTGCTGAACCTTTAAATTCTCATTTTTAAGAAAAGAAATTTCTTGAGTTAAAGATTCAATTTTTTTCAAAATGTCTATGATGTCAGTATTAATTTTTTCAATTTTTTTATTAAGTTCTATAATTGACGAAGATGTTTCATCAACGTCTAAAGAAAGTTGTTCCAACTGTTGTTTTATTAGTTCAAACTCCTTTTGTAGTTTATCTATTTTTTGTGACAAAGTTTTTGTATTTTCGTCAACTTTTTGCGATTTTACTACAAGTTGATTTTTTTGTTGTGCTCCTACAAAAATTATTCCAAAGATAAATACGATAAAAAAAATTTGAAATCTTCTGGCGGTTCTGCTATAAATTTTACCCATTGTTGCCTCCTAGGATGATAAAATTCTATGCTATACGCATGCAACATTGGCCGTGGTATTTTTTTACCTTCTATTTTACTAACACCACCATATTTTATGTCGCCAATAATTGAACAATTAATAAACTTTAAATGAGTTCTAATTTGATGTGTTCTACCAGTAATTGGGTACAATTCTAAATAAGAAAATTTTTCTGTTTTTGATAGAACTTTAAACAAGGTAGTTGCTTCTTTTCCTAAAGGTCCTACAAAAGATATATTACCATGTTTTTCTATTGGTGCGTTTATTTCACCAGAATTTGTTTTAGGCGCATTTGATACAATTGCACGATATATTTTTTTTATTTTTCTTTGTTGGAACTGTTTTGACAATTCAAGTTGTATCTGTGGTTTTTTAGCTACTATTATAACTCCAGAAGTCTCTTTATCCAACCTATGTACAAGGAAAGGTCTTTGCAACGGCCATAGTCTCTCATCCACCATTGGTATTTTATTATACAACAAATCTATAAGTGTCACATCATTATCAAACTTTTTAGCAGGATGAACTTTAAGTAACGCAGGTTTGTTAAGTACCAACAAATCCTCATCTTCATAAACAGTTTCTATATTTTCAATTTTGCCAACAACATAATCTTTTCTTTGAGGTATTTCGACTTCTATTATATCACCAGCACAAACTTTATATGAAGGTTCAACAAATTTGTTGTTAACTCTAACAAATTTATTTTTGCAAAGAACTTTTATAAATTCTCGTGAATAATTTCTAAGTTCTTTAGCCAAATATTTATCAATCCGGACTCGTTCTCTAATTTCTACTTTGATAACTCTTTTTTCCATTTTGAAATACAAAATATTGCAACAAAAAACAAGATGAAAACAATCATTGATATAACTTGAGATGGAGATAATATGCCAAACAAGAATCCACCACGATCATCACCACGATAAAATTCAACTATAAATCTACATATTGAATACAAGATCCCACCTATAAAAAATATCCTATATCTAAATTTTTCTTTAACCAAAAAGTAATGCGAAATTAAAAATATCAAAAAAGCGTATACTGACTCAAACAATTGTGTAGGATAAATTTTTATTCCAAGCGGGGCTAAACTTTCAGGATGAGTAAAAATTACTCCTAAACAACTTTCTGTTGGTTTCCCATAACAACATCCTGCAAAAAAACATCCAATCCTACCTATGCTTAAACCTAAATACACCGCAGGTGTACAAATGTCCATTATATCAAACAAATTTTTCTTGTGAATCAAAACATAAATTATACCAAAAATTAATCCTGAAACAAAACCACCATAAAAAACTAATCCACCTTCCCAAAATTTTATTATCGACAACAAATTTGTTTTATAATAATCCAAGTTCAACAAAACATATAAAGTTCTTGCGCCTAAAAAACCTATAAGAATTGTGTAAAATAAAAAATTGCTTAAAAAAATGGTATCTATTTTCTTAAGTTTATACCCTTGATAACGAACATAGTTGTATGCCACAAGAACACCTATCGCTACAAACAACCCGTATGTACGCAAAGTATAACCTTTTATTTCTAATAATATTGGCCACATAAAATCATCCCCTTTTTCTTAAAAAATACTTAATTACTAACAACCATACACCTATAAAAACATAAGAATCAGCAAAGTTAAAAATAGGCCAAATATTTCTATAATTCCACTGAAGATCTATAAAATCTATAACTTTACCAAAAAAAATTCTGTCAATAAGATTCCCGATACCACCACTTGTTATCAAACACAAACTAATTTTTCCTACACTACCAAACTCTTCAACAATACTCTTTGATGAGATAAATAATATTAACAAAACAACAATAATA
The DNA here is from genome assembly GCA_964561135.1 of uncultured Elusimicrobia bacterium. Lineage (GTDB taxonomy): Bacteria > Elusimicrobiota > Endomicrobiia > DTEH01 > DTEH01 > JANXDG01. Next base: position 16,930 of record CAZLOB010000054.1, read on the forward strand.
ACAAAACTAAACAATATATTAGCATATTCTGTCTGAAACCAACCAAAAACAATCCCTGTATTAGTAGTATAAGTCAATGCAAGAAAAGGAAAAATTTGTTTTGTTTCATATAGACTGAAGTTTGTTTTAATTAGATATTTGGTAAGCTGATCAATATATACTAAACCGGCAATATATACTAACCATTTAACTTTTGTTAAACTTTGTTTTATCATAAAACACCTAACTCTTTTAATGCATCAACACACTTTTCACATACACCATAATCAGTAAGTTTTTTGAAATACACCCAACATCTCGGACATTTAACACCATTAAATTTATGAACATCAACAACAAAACTTTTTTCATCTTTTTCTAAATATTCTACTTTTACTGATGATACTATAAAGATTGAAGCAAGTATTTTTTCAAACTTCTTAACCACACCTTTATATTTTTCGTCATAAACCTTAAGTTCAACTTCTGCTTCAAGCGAGCCTCCAATAACATCGTCTTTTCTTAATTTCTCCAGTTGAACATTAACTTCATCTTTTATCCCAAGTATTAAATCCATTTCTTCTTCTAATTCTTTACTTTTATATTTTTCAACTTGTTGTTCAATTTTTGCAAGATCTACTAAGAATACACTTTCTTCATTTACTAGACCACAATTTTTTGCTTCCTGCCATGCTTCTTCAGCAGTAAAAGATAAAACTGGTGAAATAAACGGTACAATTGAAACAAAAATTGTATGAAGCACTTTTTGTGCTGCTTTTCTTTGAGCAGAACTTTTAGGATAAGTATATAGTTTATCTTTTAAAACATCGAAATAAAAGTTTGATAAGTCTTTTATAAAAAAGTTTAGTATATTGCTAACAACTCTATGAAACTCATAGTTTTCATACGCATCAATTATATTTTCTACTACACTAACAAGTTTTGACAATATATATCTATCTAACAAATCAAATTCAAAATCTTTTTCTTCTACTGAAAAATCGAATAGGTTACCAAGTATGTATCTTATTGTATTCCTTATTTTTCTATATGTATCTATTAATCTATCAACGATTTCTTTTGAAATCCTTACATCTAAACTATAATCGCTTGAAGCTGACCATAACCGTAATATTTCCGCACCATGATGTTTAATTATATCTTGTGGTGCAATAACATTACCTAAAGATTTTGACATTTTTCTTCCTTCACCGTCAACAACGAATCCATGTGTTAAAACTGTACCGTATGGCGCAGTTCCATCAACTGCAGTTGAAACTATTAACGATACTTGAAACCAACCACGGTGTTGATCAGAACCTTCAAGATACATTACATTTTGTGGCGAAAATTGTAAATTTAAAGAATTAAGTGTTTTATAAGAAACTGCTGAATCATACCAAACATCTAATATATCTTTTTCTTTTTCAAACTCAGTTCCTCCACATACTTCACATTTAAACTCTTTTGGCAAAAACTTTTTTATATCATATATGAACCAACTATCTGATCCTTCTTTTGCGAAAATTTCTTCAACATTTTTCAAAATTTCTTTTTTTAAATAAACAGTACCACAGTTTTTACAATAAACTGCTGGTATCGGAACACCCCAATACCTCTGTCTTGATAAACACCAGTCAGGACGTAATTCTACCATTGATGATATTCTGTTTTCTCCTGTTTGAGGTACCCATTTTACTTTTTTTATTTCATTTAACATTTTTTGTCTCAAATTTTTGTTATCTATTAACAAAAACCATTGTTCAGTAGCACGAAATATAACGGGTTTCTTACAACGCCAACAATGTGGATACGAATGTACAACTTTGCCTGCGTATAAAAGTATGTTTTTTTTACGTAAATATTCAATAATTATCTCATTTGCTTTAAACACTTGTTCATTATAAATCTTTATCTCAAAGTTTTTAAATGTTTCGTCATCAAATCTACCTTTAGCATCAACCGGAGAGTATATTGGTAGGTTATATTTTATTCCTAAAAGATAATCTTCTTCTCCATGACCTGGAGCAATATGGATAACACCTGTACCTTCATCTGTTGATACATTTTCGTAAGGAATACAATACGACACACGTTCAATAAACGGATGTTTACATATTGTAGTGGATTCTTTTTGTTCTTTAGCAATTTCTGAACCATAAAATTCTTTAATTACAAGAAGTTTTTTACCAATTAAATTTTCCAAATGTTCAAGACGAGTGGAAATAAGGATATAGTATTCATCATCATTTTTTACTAACACATATTTTGTATCAGGTTTTATTGCTAAGGCTAAGTTTGCAGGTAAAGTCCAAGGTGTTGTTGTCCAAATAAGTATGTATAATTTACTTAATTCTTTATCTTTAGCAGGAGTTAAATCAATTCTGAAATCAAAATTTTTTGCTATCTGTATTACTGGAAATTTTACATAAATTGAATCAGATGTTTTATCTTCATACTCTACCTCTGCCTCAGCTAAAGATGTCTCACAGTTTATACACCAAAATACCGGTTTTTTACGTTTAACAATATACCCTTCTTCAACAAGTTTTGAAAATGTAGCAATTATATTTTTTTCATACTGAGGCGACATCGTTAAATAAGGCTTCTCCCAATCAGCAAAAACTCCTAAACGTACAAACTCTTCTTTTTGTATCTCAACATATTTCTGTGCATAATCTTTTGCTTTTTTTCTAAACTCGACTTGCGAAATTTGTTCTTTAGTAATTTTAAGTTCTTTAAACAACTGATATTCAATTGGCAGACCATGACAATCCCAACCAGGAATAAAAGGTGAATAAAAACCGTTCATACTTTTATATTTGACAACAATATCTTTTAATATCTTATTTAGCGCATGACCAATATGTATTCTACCATTAGCATAAGGAGGACCATCATGAATAATAAAAATAGGATTATTTATATTTTTTTGTAAAATTTTTTGATAAACTTTATTTTCTTGCCAAAATTTAATAATTTGTGGTTCTTTCAAAGAAAGGTTTGCTTTCATTGAAAAATTTGTTTTAGGAAGATTAACTGTAGTAGAATAATCTACTTCCATACTTTTCTCCATTTCATAAGAAATTTTAGATTTTATTTTACATAAAAACTTAATTATAAATCAAGTATTTAAAAAGTTTTTTTACAATAAATGATACGAAAAGTTTAATCTAAAAAGAAAAGATTATTTATCTTTTCACAGTTAACATAAAAAAATTCAATAATAAGTTTTTACCTACAACAGTAAGAATTGATTCAGGATGGAATTGAACTCCTTCAACAAAACAGTTTTTTTCTTTTAACCTTACGCCCATTATGATACCGTCTTTTGTCCAACTAGATATTTCTAAATTTTTTGGCAAGCTATCTTTTTCTGCAACTAACGAGTGATATCTTGTTGCAATAAAAGGATTTTCTATATTTTTATATATTGTTTTTGTATCATGATAAATTTTTGATGTTTTCCCATGTACAACTTTTTTTGCTCGAACAATTTTACCACCAAACGCTTCAACTATACATTGGTGTCCTAAACATACACCTAAAATAGGAACCCTGTCATAAAATGTTCTGACAACCTCGCATGAAATACCAGCTTGTTTAGGTGTACATGGCCCAGGCGAGATGATTATATATGAAGGATTAAGTTTTTTTATTTGTGATATTGTTATTTCGTCATTACGATAAACTTTTATAGGCATAGAAATTTCTTTATGTTTTAAACAAAGTTCACCAATATATTGCACAAGATTATATGTAAACGAATCGTAATTGTCTATTATTAATATCATATTTTTACGACTCTGCAACTTTTACAGCTAAAAATAAAGCTTTCGCTTTATTAATTGTTTCCTCGTATTCTTTTTGTGGAATGGAATCAGCTACAATTCCTGCTCCTGTCTGAATATAAACAATTTTATTATTATAAACTATAGTTCTTATTGTAATAGCCATATCCATATCTCCAGTTAAACTAAAATATCCAACACTACCCGCGTATGGGCCACGAGTTGTACCTTCTAATTCTGATATAATTTGCATAGCACGAACTTTTGGAGCACCTGAAACTGTACCTGCAGGAAATGTCGCCTTCAACACATCAATACAATCATATTTCTCCTCTAACAACCCTTTTACTGAGGTTACTAAATGCATTACATGAGAAAATTTTTCTATAATTTTAAACTCAGGCAAAGTTATACTACCTATCTTCGATACTTTACCAATATCATTCCTTGCTAAATCTACAAGCATGATATGTTCAGCATTTTCTTTCTCTGATGAAATCAAATCTTTTTCAAAAAAATTATCTTCTTCTTCAGTTAACCCCCGTGGTCTTGTACCAGCAATAGGTCTTGTTTCAACAACATTTTTTTCTTTTCTTACCAAAATTTCTGGCGATGAACCAATAAGTACTAAATCATCAAACTTTAAATAAAACATATATGGTGACGGATTTATAGTTCTTAGTGCACGATAAATATCAAACGAGTTTGCAGTAGTCTTTTTTTTCCATCTGTTTGAAAGAACAACTTGGATTATATCACCGTTAAGTACATAATTTTTTGCTTTTCTAACGATATTCATGAATTCATTTTTTTGTTTCACACATTCGTACTCAGACAAAATTTTTTTGTTAAAACTAAAATCAAAATTTAATTCTTTAGGTATACTTACAGTAGTATAAATTGTTGTTACAATATTGTTTATTATTTCATTTGTCTCTTTATACAAACTTTCAAAATTAGTTGTTTTATCTTCTACAACGACCAATCTTACAACTTTAAGCTTGTTCAAATAATGGTCGTATATAAGTACTGTTTTGTTAAACATCAAGAAAACTAATGGAATATCTTTAAACTCGTCTTTTTTCGGTATCTTAACTTTTTTCTCAATCAAAGGGATTAATTCCCAACTTAAGTACCCTACAAAACCACCAAAAAATCGTGGTAGGTCTTCATTAAAAATTTTCGGTAGTTTATATTGTTTCAACAAACATTTTAATCGTTCAAAAAGATCAGTATTAACAAAAATTTTTTCATCTTTATTTTTAAGCAGTTTTACACTACGATTATTATAATATGCAAACAAAATGTATGGATCATATGAGATAAAAGAATATCTCCCCCAACGAAGGTTTGCTTCTGCACTTTCTAAAAGATAAGAACACTTTTCTTTTGACGCAAGTTTAAGAAACAAAGATACAGGTGTCTCCGTATCAACAACTATTTCTTTGTATAGAGGTATAACTAAAGGACATTTTTCTTTTTTTATAATTTTTGCAAACTTTTCTAAGGACAAATTAAGCATAAATCATTTATACACTTTTTCAGGATCAAAATATTTTTTTTCAACAATTTTTAGTTCACCATTTTTATCTAATTTTCTATAAAAACAACTTCTGTATCCAGTATGACAAGCAGCTTCCCCTACCTGCTTAACTTTTATCAACAAACAATCGTTATCACAATCAATATAAATACTTTTCAATTGTTGTACATTACCAGACTGTTCTCCCTTCATCCACAATTTTTTTCTTGACCTACTATAAAAATGTACTTTTTTTGTCTTAATAGTTTCTATAATAGCATCTTTATTCATATAAGCAACCATCAAAACTTTGTTATCTCTATAATCTTGTATAACAGCAGGAATAAGTCCATTTTGGTCAAACTTAATTTGTTCTATAAACTCTAAAATTTTCTTATTCATATACTACATACTCGTTGTGCTTCTTCAAAAGATAGAGTTTCAGCGTATAAGGCTTTGCCAATAACCACACCTTTAACACCATAATTTTCAAACTCTTTTATTTTTTTAACATCTTCAATAGTTGTTACTCCACCAGAAAGAATTATTTCTAAACCAAACTCTTTTATTTCATCTAAATATTTTTTAATTTTTTCAATATCCACACCTTCAAGCATACCTTCTTTGTCAATATCTGTTATTATTATCTTGTCAACACCTAAATCCACAACTTTTTGGACAAACTCTTTAAGTGTAATAGGAACAGTGTCTTTCCATCCACCAATCGAAATTTTACCCTCTTTTACATCACATGCTACAACAATTTTACCTTTAAACTCTTTTATTATTTTTTTAGCTTCTTCAGGTTTAGTTAACAATATCGTACTTATTATTATTCTGTCAATACCAATTTTATCAAGTTTTTTAACCACAGATAATTTTCTTACTCCACCACCAAACTGTATCGGTATTGTTAAACTTTTACGAATTTTTTTAATCAAATCCCACTGTTGTACACATCCTGTATATGCACCATCTAAATCTATTAAGTGAAGAATCTTTGCGCCACGTGATTGCCACAAACGTGCAATAAATACAGGATCGTTAGAATAAATTGTTTCTTGGTCAATCCTTCCTTGGGTAAGACGAACACATTTACCTTGATGTATATCGACCGCAGGGATTACTAACATAATTATACCTGTTCGTATATATATTTTTGCAAGAAATTTGTTGAAATATCGCCTTCTATAAATGCTTGTGTCTGCAAGACCTTCTTATGGAAAGGAATTGTTGTTTTTATACCACTAATTTTAAACTCGTCTAAAGCACGCATCATTTTTTTTATCGCATTGTTTCTATTCCCAGCTACTACAATAAGTTTTGCTATCAAAGAATCATAAAATGTTGGTATAGTATATCCTTGATAGATATGTGTATCTACTCGTACACCGTTACCACCAGGAAGGATAAGCCACTCAATTTTACCAGGCGACGGTATAAAATCTTTATCAGGATCTTCAGCATTTATTCTACATTCTATTGCATGCCCTGCTATTGATATATCATCTGAGGAAAAACTTATTTTTTCTCCGGAAGCGATCAGAATCTGTTCTTTTATTAAATCTAATCCTTTTTTCTTTTTTATTAAAGAAACCATTTCTGTTACTGGATGTTCAACTTGTATCCTTGTATTCATTTCCATAAAATAAAAATTTCCTTTTTTATCCATTATAAATTCTACTGTACCCGCGGATACATATTCAATCTCTTCACAAAGTCTTACTGCAGCACGGCCTAAATGCCTTCTTAACCTTTCATCAACTATAACACATGGACTTTCTTCTATAAGTTTCTGATGTCTTCTTTGTACAGAACAATCTCTTTCTGGAAAGTATACAATATTTCCTTTTTTATCAGCTAAAACTTGTACTTCAACATGTTTTGGTTCTTCAATATATTTTTCAATATATACTTTATCTGAACCAAAAGCTTTTTTTGATTCCTCCATCGCAGTAAGTAAAGCAACCTTAAATGTTTCTAACGAATGTACGATACGCATCCCTTTACCACCACCACCATGCGCAGCTTTAATAATAATAGGGAAACCTATCTTTTTAACTTCTTTTAGAAGTGCTGGATCGTCAGGATTACTAATCGCTTCTTCTATTCCAGGTACTACCGGCACACCAGCTTTTTTAGCAGTAAGTTTTGCTACAATTTTATCACCCATTTTTTCAATATTTTCTTTTGTTGGACCAACAAAAGTTATCCCACAGGCTTCACAAACATCAGCAAAATTTGGATTTTCAGACAAAAACCCGTATCCTGGGTGGATTGCATCAGCACCTGTTGCTTCACATGCAGCAATTATGTTCGGTATCGAAAGATAACTATCAGTAGCAGGAGCAGGACCTATACAAATTTTTTCATCTGCGAGTATTGTATGCAAACAATCTCTATCTGCATCAGAATAAATTGCTACTGTTTTTATACCGAGTTCTTTTGCAGCGCGGATAACACGTACTGCTATCTCACCTCTGTTTGCAACTAAAAGTTTTTTTATCATACTTTCTCTTTCTCTTCCTCTTCTAATTCCAAAACAATTAACGGCTGTTTATATTCTACAAATTGTCCATCTTCAACTAAAATTTTTTTCACAACACCATTTTTTTGTGAAACAACATCTCTAAACATACGCATTGTTTCTATGATAGCAACTTTTTGTCCTTGTTTAACTTTCATACCAACAAAAATAAATGGAGGATGATCTTGTGAAACAGACAACAAAAACTTTCCTACCATTGGTGAAGTGATTATAAACTCTTTTTTTTCTTCTGTTTGTTGCTCAATTTTAGCTTCTATTGTTTCTTTTTTAACATTCAGAGTTTCTTGCGTAGGGGCAGGAATATTTAATAACTCTCTACGTTTCAACAAAATTTTTTCGCCATCAGGTGATACAATTTCTAATTCTTCAATATCTGTTGTAGATAAAAAGTCTATGTATTTTTTTAATTCTTCTAAAGATATCATAAAATAATTTTTTTGAAAATTTATCTATTTTTTCTTTTCCACCACAGCTTGTGCAGCAGCAAGTATTGCTAATGGCACTCTATATGGTGAACAAGAAACATAATCCATACCTACTTTATAACAGAACTTAACAGATTCAGGATCACCTCCTTGTTCACCACAGATACCTATCTTAAGTTTTGGTTTTACTTTCCTACCTTTTTGTATAGCAATTTTAATAAACTCTCCAATACCTTCAAAATCTATTGTTTGGAACGGATCTTTTGATAATATATTTTTTTCAAGATATTTTGGTAAAAATGAACCGATATCATCTCGCGAAAAACCAAATCCCATCTGTGTTAAATCGTTTGTACCAAAAGAAAAGAATTCACATTCTTGTGCCATTTTGTCTGCAACGATACATGCACGTGGTATTTCAATCATTGTCCCTACAACTAAAGGTAGTTTCTTTTTATCAAGTTTAAACTTTTCCAACACTTCTTGATAAACTTTTTCAATAATTTTCTTCTGATCAACAATTTCTTTTTCAGTTGATGTTACAGGTATCATAATTTCAGGCATTGCTTTTTTACCTTGTTTTACAAGTTCAGCTGCTGCTTCAAGTATTGCACGGACTTGATATTCGGTAACTTCAGGATATGAAATACCTAACCTTACACCTCTGTGCCCCATCATCGGGTTAACTTCAAACAACTTTGTAGTACGTGCTTCAAATTCTTCTTCGGTAATACCAAGATCTTTTATTAATTTTTCTCTTTCATCTTTTCTTTTTGGGATAAACTCATGCAAAGGCGGATCTAATAATCTTATTGTAACAGGTAAACCTTCCATTACCTCTAAAGTTTTTTTAATATCTTCTTTCATATATGGATAAAGTTCGTCAAGTGCTTTTCTTCTTTCTTCTTCATTAACAGCAACTATCATCTTTCTTAAAATAAACAAAGGTTTCTCTGACCCTTCACCATAAAACATATGTTCTGTCCTAAACAACCCGATCCCTTCTGCACCGAAAATCCTCGCTTTTTTAGCATCTTCAGGTGTGTCAGCATTTGTTCTTACACCAAGTTTTCTTATTTTATTACACAATTTCATAAATTCTACAAAATACGGGTTTTCTTCAGCTGCTTTTATAAGTGGAAGTTGACCTAAATAAACATTACCTTTGGTACCATTTAATGTAATCCAGTCTCCCTCTTTAACAACCACATCTTTAACTCTAAATTCTTTCTTTTCATAATCAATATGTATATCTCCAGCTCCAACGATACAACATTTACCCCAACCACGTGCCACTAACGCTGCATGCGATGTCATTCCACCACGTGCTGTAAGAATTCCAACTGCTGCACGCATACCTTCAACATCCTCAGGATTTGTTTCTTCTCTTACAAGGATAACCTTATGTCCTTTTTTAGTCCATTCCACTGCATCGTTTGCTGTAAAGACAACTTGTCCTACAGCACCACCGGGCCCCGCAGGTAAACCTTTTGCTAAAACCTTTACTTCTTTTTCTTTCATAGGATCAACAATAGGATGTAAAAGTTCATCAAGCTGTGATGGTGACACACGCATAACAGCCTCTTCAGCAGAAATCAATTTCTCTTTATACATCTCCACTGCCATTCTTACCGCTGCAGGACCATTTCTTTTACCAACTCTGCATTGCAACATCCATAGTTTACCTTTTTCAATTGTAAATTCGATATCTAACATATCGCGATAATGTTTTTCTAGCCTTTTACAAATATCTTCAAGTTGTTTATAAATTTCAGGGAACTGTTTCTCAAGCGAAGGTAAATCTTTACTATGTTCAGTTCTTGAATATTCGTTTACAGGATATGGTGTTCTTATGCCTGCTACAACATCTTCACCTTGTGCGTTTGGTAACCATTCACCATAAAATTTATTTTCTCCAGTTGCTGGATTACGAGTAAACCCTACACCAGTCCCCGAATCATCCCCCATATTACCAAAAACCATTGCTTGAACATTTACTGCGGTACCCCAGTCATCAGGAATGCCTTCTATTCTTCTATATGCAACTGCACGTTTCCCGTTCCAACTTAAAAATACTGCTCGTATTCCACCCCAAAGTTGTTCATAAGGATCTTCTGGAAATTCCCTTCCTAAAACTTCTTTCACTTTCTTTTTATAAATTTTAACAAGTTCTTTTAAATCTTCAGCAGTAAGTTCTGTGTCAAGTTTCACACCTTTTTTTTGTTTCATTTTCTCAAGTTCTTTCTCTAATTGTTGTCTTATTCCTTTACCTTCTTCGGGTTCAATACCTTCTGCTTTTTCCATTACTACATCAGCATACATTTGTATTAACCTACGGTATGCATCGTAGACAAACCGTGGGTTGTTTGTTTGTTTTATTAACCCTTTTGCAGTTTCGTCATTAAGACCAATATTAAGCACAGTTTCCATCATACCAGGCATTGACTTTCTTGCACCAGAACGAACTGATACCAAAAGTGGATTCTCTGGGTCACCAAACTTTCTACCCATTATTGACTCAATATGTTTCAACCCTTGCATTACTTGTTCTTTTAACCCAGGTGGATATTTTTGGTTGTTTTTAAAAAAATATGTGCATACTTCCGTAGTGATTGTGAACCCTGCAGGAACTGGAAGTCTTAAATCTTTATGTCCAGCCATTTCAGCAAGGTTTGCTCCTTTACCACCAAGAAGATTCTTCATCTTCTCATTTCCGTCTGCTTTACCACCACCAAAAAGATATACATATTTTGGTACTTTTTTAGATTTTTTTTGTTTCATAAAAACCTCCACTCCTTTCTATATAAAACTTAAGAGTTTTTTGAAATATAAAATTTAGTTTTTATTGTCAACAATTATTTTTGAAATATTCTATTGTAAGTTTTAAACCTTTTTCTAACGGAACCTTTGGTTCCCAATTTAATAACTTTTTTGCTTTTGTAATATCAGGTTGTCTTTGTTTTGGGTCATCTTGTGGCAATGGTTTGAAAACAATTTTGCTTTTTGAATTTGTAAGTTTTTTTATCAAATAAGCAAAATCTATTATTCTTATTTCCTGTGGATTACCAAGATTTATTGGTTCAGGTACATCTTTAAACAACAATTTGTAGATCCCTTCAACCAAATCTGAGATATAACAAAACGACCTTGTCTGTGTACCATCGCCATAGACAGTAATTGGTTTGTTTTTCAATGCTTGATAGATGAAGTTTGGCACAACTCTACCATCATTAAGACGCATTCTCGGACCATAGGTGTTAAAAATTCTTACTATTCTTATTGACATTTTATGGTATCTATGGTACGCCATTGTTAGCGCTTCAGCGAAACGTTTTGCTTCGTCGTATACACCTCGTGGACCTATAGGATTGACATTTCCCCAGTATGATTCAGGTTGCGGGTTCACTAACGGATCACCATAAACTTCAGATGTTGATGCAAGCATAAAGATTGCTTTTTTTTCTTTAGCTAAACCTAACGCTTTATGAGTACCTAACGCACCTACTTTAAGTGTTTGTATAGGATATTTCAAATAATCAACAGGTGATGCTGGTGAAGCAAAATGTAATACAGCATCAATTTTACCTGGTACATGAATATAATTTGTTACATCATGTTTTATAAACAAAAATCTTTCATTACCAAAAAGATGTTCGATATTTTTAATATTCCCTGTAATCAAATTATCAATACCAATAACATAATGTTTCTTTTTAACAAAATAATCGCATAAATGTGACCCTATAAATCCTGCTGCACCTGTTATTACTACTCTCATACATCACTCCTTCTTCCAACACATTTATAGATAAATCCTAATTTAGTCATTTTCTTTGGGTCAAAAATATTTCTTCCGTCAATTATAATCGGTTGGTTAAGTAATTTTTTTACTTTTTTTAAATCGAGTTTTTTAAACTCTGGCCATTCTGTAAGTATCACCAAACAATCACTGTTTTTTGCAACTTCATACGGATTATCACAATATTCTATATCTGGGAAAATTTGTTTCATTTTTTGTATTGCTTTAGGATCATATGCTTTAATTTTTGCACCTTTTTGTTTTAATGTTTTTATTATATAAATTGATGGTGCTTCACGAATGTCATCAGTGTTTGGTTTAAAAGAAAGTCCTAAAATACCTATCATCTTTTCTTTTAAAATCCATAATGTATCTTCAATTTTTTTGGCAAAAAGTTCTTTTTGTTTTTCATTAATTTTTTTTACTTCTTTAAGTAAAGAGAAATCATAGCCAAGTTTTTCAGAGATCCATATAAACGCATCAACATCTTTCGGAAAACAACTACCACCATAACCTACACCTGCTTTAAGAAAATCTTTACCAATTCTTTTATCTAACCCCATACCTAAAGCAACTTTTTCAACATCTGCACCACTTAGTTCACATATATTTGCCACTGCATTAATAAACGATATTTTTGTTGCTAAAAACGAGTTTGAAGCATGTTTTATAAGTTCAGCACTTTTTGTATCAACTATAATTTTAGGCGATTTTATTTTTTGGTACAGTTTTAACATAATTTTTTTTGCTTTTTCTGATTCAACCCCAATAACAATCCTGTCCGGATACAAAAAATCTTTAACTGCAGAACCTTCTCTTAAAAACTCAGGATTTGAAACAACATCAAATTCAACATTATTTTTTTTATATCTTTGGATTGTTTTTTTTATCCATTCAGCTGTTTCAACTGGCACCGTAGATTTTTCAACAACAACTTTGTAACTATCCAAATATTTTGCAATTTCTTTTGCTACATCTTCAACATAACTTAAATCTGGAGAACCATCAGGATTTGATGGTGTACCTACACAAATAAAAATTACTTCATTACTAACAACAGCATCTTTTATATCAATGGAAAACTTTATTCTTTTTTTATTTTTTTTAATAAGTTTATCTAAGTTTGGTTCAAAAATAGGTAGTTTTCCTGAAAACAATTTCTTTATTTTTTCTTCATCGTTATCAACACAAACTACTGTATGTCCAAGTTCAGCAAGACACACACCTGTTGTTAATCCTACATATCCACACCCTATAACTCCTACTTTCATCTCAAAACTCCTTCTATCATAGTATCAACTAACTTTTTTGTTTCTTTGCTTATTTTTGTGCCAATTTTTAAAGACTGAGGTTTTATTGCCAAAACAAAAAACTGTGTGTTATCCAGTTCTTTTTCTAAAAATTCAATTATTGTAGTTAAAGATATATTATGTGTTGAAAAAGTTATATTTTGTATTTCATTTTTCTCTAATAATAAACAAGGATGACATGTTTCTATAGAACGATATGCATCCACAAAAATAACTACTTCTGGTTCTAATTTCAAAATTTTACTAAGATAGTTTTCTAAACACAATCCTGCGTTAATAAAATTTACATTATAATTTTTTATTTTTTTTGACAACTGTTCAACAAAATAACATCCTACACCATCGTCACTTTTCAATGTATTACCTATACCTACGAAAACAACTTTTTTATTTTTTATAAAATCTTTAATAACAGATATTGGTTCTGTATTCATTAAAAATCGTATGGATATTTAAAAATTCCTTCCTCAGTAACAATTGCTGTTATTAACTTAGCAGGTGTAACATCAAACGCTGGATGCAAAACTTTTGCAGATTTTAATGTTATTAATTTGTTATTTATATACTTTACTTCATCTTCGGAACGTTGTTCAATTTTTATCTTTTCACCTGTAGGAATATTTCTATCAATACTAGAAGTTGGTGCTACAACATAAAATGGAATATTATGATATTTTGCTAAAACAGCAAGTGTGTAAGTACCAATTTTGTTTGCTGTATCACCATTTTTTGCAATTCTATCCGCTCCAACTATAATACAGTCGACTTTTTTTTCTTTTATAACATATCCTGCCATGTTATCCGTTATCATACAACATGGCACACCATTAAACATAAGTTCAAACATTGTTAATCGTGCTCCTTGTAAATATGGTCTTGTTTCATCGACATAGACAAAACTGATTTTTTTACGTTTGTATCCTTCAATTATAACACCTAACGCGCTACCTATATCAGCACATGCTAATACTCCTGTATTACAATGTGTTAACACACAAGAATTTTTTTTAAGCAACTTTATACCGTTTTCAACTATTTTTTCTAACGACTTTTTATTCTCCTGCCTTATTTTTTCAACTTCTTTAAATAGTAATTTTAAATTTTTTTTATCAAGTTTATCTTTTGGTATTTTTAGTAAAAAATTTTTGATTCTGTTGACCACATATGATATGTTATAAGCTGTGGGTCGGCAGGAAATAAACTCTTGTGCAACTTTCGTTATATAATCTTTAAAATCTTTACCTTTATAGGTTTTAACTGCTAAATACATTCCATAGCCACTTATAATACCTATTGCAGGTGCACCACGTATAACCATATCTTTAATACATTTTATCACATCTTTATATGTATCACATTTAATATATACTTTTTTAAATGGAAGTTTCCTTTGGTCAAGGACAAAAATTGAATCTCCTTTAAATATGAAAGGGGATAAAACAGAAGACATCTTTGTTTTTTATCCTTTTTAAGCAAGTTATGGGATAGAATCTAAAAGTTCTTTAATCTCCTCGTTTGACTTACCTTCAATTTCAATAGTTTTTTCTTTTCCCCTATGCCCTTTTCTTAAATACACATCTTTAAGTTTAACACCAAAATATTCAGCAATAATTTTTTTTATAAGTTCGTTTGTTTCATCACTTTTAACATCTTTTGTTGTAACACACACTCGTAAAACCGTTCCTATTCGTGAAACAATTTCATTATATTTCGAATTAGGTAAAACTCTTACTTTTATTATCATCTTGCATCCCCTCTTTTAAAATTATTTTTTACTCTACATAGATAAATCTCTAATTCTCTACCCATTCCTTTAGATAATAAAAGCTTCGTTTCATACGGTTCAAACTCAGGGTGTTCTATTTTCAAAGATATATAAGTATCCAAGATCTCATCAGAAACAACATATTCAAACTTACCATCTGTATCTGTATAAAAAATATCTAACAAAACATCCGTCTTTAATATACTTATTTTAGCATTTGATACAGGTTTTAAAGAACCTAAAACAAAAACTCTACCTTTTATAATAGAGGCATTATACGGTTGTATTAAAACATTCGTTTGTATTTTTTTATTTTTAACATTTATTAACACAAAATTTGTTGTGTATCCCAATACTGCGATTAACAAGTTAAAAATAGAAACAAAAAATGTTATCAAAAACAAAGTGTTGTTATAAAAGAACTTTTTCCTTCTCTTAACAAACCACCTAAAAATCACTAAACATACTAAAATTGATATTGAAACAAACAAAAACCATATTTTTGCATATAAAAACGGTAAAAAACAACTGTTAACCAAAACAGCTAAGATTAATAAAAATTCTATTATATTCACTTAACATTCTGCAAACAAATTTTCATAACATTATTTAATAAAAGGCTACAAATTTTAACATTGGTAAGACAATATCGCAACCAATCTTATGAAGATATACAATAGGATTTTTTTTACTTCTGTGAGTTACAAATAAATAATAAATTAGTGCCTCTAAAAACTTGATTTTTATTGCAGGAATAGAAATGATTTGTCTTTTATATTCAAAAATATCTGTTGTTTCTTTTTTAAAAAAAATTACAAACTGCCAAATTTTTTCTACAAGAATTTTTAGCATATATTTTAACCTCCGGGGCCTGGACTCGAACCAGGACTAAAGGATCCAAAGTCCCTTGTGCTACCAATTACACCACCCCGGAAATATCTCACAATCTCGTTGCTTAGCCAAAATTTGGTAAATAATACAAAAAAAATAACAAAATTTCAACATCTAACAAAAATATCGTTAACATAAAAGATGAATTGTTATAAAATTGTTCATCCTATTAAGAAAAATATATAAAATCAACGGAGTTTAAAAGAGGATAGTTTTTAGATTTTATAATCTTATTACAAAAAATTAAGAATAGACAAAAACTAAAATTAATATCTTTTTCTTCATTTCTTGCGATATTTATTATAAACTTCTGGCAGATAAGTTTTAACTAAATCCCACATTTCTTCATCAGAAATGTCAGAAACTCTATAATGTACATTGTATTGTTCGTCAATCCATTCTTTAATTTTGAGTATACCTGGATGGTCTTTAGGCAACCATTCGTTCTCAGGTATTTTAAGTTTTGTATTAATCCAATATGCAATCCCAGCAAGGCCTGATTTATCTGATAT
Source organism: uncultured Elusimicrobia bacterium (assembly GCA_964561135.1). Classification (GTDB taxonomy): domain Bacteria; phylum Elusimicrobiota; class Endomicrobiia; order DTEH01; family DTEH01; genus JANXDG01. Next base: position 33,472 of record CAZLOB010000054.1, read on the forward strand.
ACCAACTTCTGGTTTTCTTCCAAGAATTTTCTCTGTGTTAAAAATATTATAAATTTCTTCAAACTTAAGGAGACCGTCAGCATGGATACCAGCACGTGTTTTAGCAAAATTTTCGCCAACAAAAGGTTGGTTTGGAGGAATTCTATACCCAATCTTTTCTTTAAAATATTCTGCAATCCTTGTTATAGCAGATAAATCCATACCGTGTGTTTCTCCACGTAATGCAACATAATGGATACACAACGCTTCAATTGGTGTGTTCCCAGTCCTTTCTCCAATACCTAAAAGAGAACCATTAGCAGCAGAACATCCGTAAAGCCAGGCTGTCGTTGCATTAACTACGCCAAAATAAAAATCGTTATGCCCATGCCATTCAAGCCACTCTGATGGTACCCCAGCAAGACGTGTAAGACCGTATATAATTCCTGGAACACTTCTTGGTAGAGAAGCACCTGGATATGTTACACCATATCCCAATGTATCACAAGCACGTATTTTAACAGGCATTTTTGCTTCATGAGCAAGTTTCATAAGTTGTCTTGCAAAAGGTATAACAAATCCATAAAAATCCGCACGAGTTATATCTTCAAAATGTACTCTTGGAATTATTTTCATTTCTAAAGCTTTTTCAACAATTTTTAAATATTGCTGCATAGCCTGAGAACGTTTCATTTTTAACTTATAAAATATATGATAATCAGATACTGAAGCAAGTATACCTGTTTCTTTTATCCCCATTTGTTTTACTAACTCAAAATCTTGTTCGTTAGCACGAATCCAAGCAGTTATCTCAGGATATTTCAAATTAAGCTTCATACATTCTTCAACAGCTTTTCTATCTTTCTCCGTGTAAATAAAAAATTCTGTCTGTCTTATAACACCGTTTGGTCCTGAAAGCTCTGACATAAGTTTATATAAATCTACCGTTTGTTCAACAGTAAAATTTCCAAACCCTTGTTGACCATCTCTAAATGTAGTATCAGTAATCCATATTTCTTCAGCTGGATTCATCGGCACTAATCTATGGTTAAAAGGTACTTTAGGTATCTCATCATAAGAAAATATATCTCGGTACAAATTTGGCTCATCTACATCTTGTAATTCATATCGATATTCATCTTGTTCTAAAGTTCTTCTATGTTTATTAAATCTTAAAACCATACCACCCCCTATACAGTTGTTTTTACTTTATCATAAGCTTCTTTTAAAAAAGAATAAAAAATACCTATCATTATCCCTAAACAAGTTGATACTAAAACTATGATTTTTCTTTTACCACCTTCAGGACGCTCAGGTAACACACTTAAATATGCAACTTTAGCTATCTCTTCCTTTATTCCGTTTTTTATATTAAGTTCTTCTTTTTTACGTTCAAGTGTAGTTAATGTTTCCCATAACAAATCTCTGTTTTTTAAAAGTTCTTTTTGTCGTATTTTTTCTTTTTCAAGCTCTGTTTGTAGTTGTCTAATTTGTTGTTCATAATTCTTTGTTTTCAACTCTTCTTCAAACTCTTTTTTTCTTTTCTCAAGTATTGAAATTATACTATTTATTTCTTTAACAACTTCAGAAATGTTTGTTTTATTAACATTTTGTGTATCAATTTGCCTAATCTCAAACTTAAGTGGTAGTTCAGATGAACCAGCGAAAATAGTTGATTTAAACCTAAGTATTGCAAGTGTATCAGCAAACTCGCCAACAGACGTCAAACCCCCACTTTCAACTTGTTCTTTTAAATTTTTTGCTTGCCACAAATGTTTTTCTATCTCTGTTATGTTATCTTTGTAATAATTATATATTTTACTTAATTGGTCAATTTTTGTAGAAAGTTCCAAAATTTTGTTGTTGTTTACAAACTGGTTGTATTTTATAACAGCTTCATTATATTTTTGCCTCACATTTTTAAGTTCTTTGTCAATACTTTCTTTTTGGATACTTACAAGTAGCGATAATGATTTATCAACGGTTGCCAACACAATTTCGTCTGCAAAAAATTTTGCCTGGTATTTATCAGGAAGGGATACCCTTACTTTTATTAAAGAATCGTATAGTTTAACATTAATTATTTTTGATTTTTTATCAAGCAAATCATTTAGTTTTATCTTACCTTTTTTAATAACACCTTGTTGTTCTGCTTTTAAAAGAATATCGGTAAGAATAAATGGTGTTTTAATGATTTCAGTTATAGTTTTTTTTCTTTGTTCAAGAATCTCGTCTTCAATATAATCCTTATCTTGTATTTTAGGTTCAAAAGTTATTTCTTGCTTCCTACTAACAATTAATATACCAGCTTCTGCAGTGTAAACTTTTTTCTGTAATAAAGAAAAAATTATGCCTATGAATAAAAAAATAACTGTAAAGCCAAATATTACTGATTTATTCCTTAGAAAAAATCTTATTATATCTACTAAACTTATCTCTTCTTCATAAACATTGTTCCCCATAATTTTTTATTTACCCCTTTCTGTAGTTTTAAACATTCCTAACTTTCTATATTTTTTGTATCTTAACTTCAACAATTGCTCAATAGGTGTTTTGAACAATTCAGTTAAACTTTTCACAATTACTTTTTTAACATTTTCCACTACTTGTTTAACATCTTTATGTGCACCACCTAAAGGTTCAGGAATTATTTCATCAACAACACCTAATTCATATAAATCTTTTGCTGTAAGCTTAAGAGCTTCTGCAGCTTGTTGCCATTTTGATGCATCTCTGAATAAAATTGATGCACACCCTTCAGGAGAAATAACTGAATAATAAGCATTCTCTAACATAAACAATCTATCTCCTACACCAATACCTAATGCCCCTCCTGACCCACCTTCACCTATAACTACACAAATTATTGGTGTTTTAAGCTGAGACATCTCGAACAAATTTTTTGCTATAGCTTCAGCTTGCCCACGTTCTTCTGCACCAATACCAGGGTATGCACCTGGCGTGTCAATAAAAGATATAACTGGCATACTAAACTTTTCAGCCAGTTTCATTATTCTTAACGCTTTCCTATATCCCTCAGGATGTAGCATTCCAAAATTAACAACCATGTTTTCTTCTAAAGAACGCCCTTTCTGTTGTCCTACTATAGCACACACTAAAACCCTTCCATCAATAATAATCTCTCCAAACCCACATATAACTGATCTATCATCGCGGAAGAATCTGTCCCCGTGAAGTTCTATAAAATTTGAAAATATTCCTTCTATATAATCTTTTGCATAAGGTCTTTGAGGATGACGCGCAATTAACACTTTTTGAGCAGGAGTAAGATTTGTATAAATTTCTTTCTTAAGTTGTTCACTTTGTTGTTTAAGTTGTTGAATTTGTTGTTTAATATCTTCTGTAATTTCTGTAGTTTGTTCTAAAAGTTGAATTTGTTTTTCTAATTCTTCAATTGGTTTTTCAAACTCTAAATAATATTCTGGCATTTTATTACACTACCTTGATTAAAAAAATTTATATAAATAATTAAGCCGTATTTGTCGTTCGATTTTTGAATTTTTGTCAAAAAGATTAATAAAAATAAAGTCTATATCTATCAATTTTGACAAACAAAGACCTACTAACAAATTTACCTGTTGTATCTTTTGCTCATTTATATTTTCCCACTCAACACCTAATTTTACAATATCTTCAACTATCCCTCTTGATGATAAAAAACATAACAATTTTGATTCACCACCATATTTTGTTAAATTAACACCTACATCTATAAACATTTTTTTCATCAAAACATTCTGTGAAAAAACTAAAAACAATCCTTTTGCAGGAATGTTATATCCGCTCGAAATAAACTTATATTCTTGACCATCATAACCTATTGCTACCGCAGGAAAAAATTTTGTTCCATCTAACACACGCCATTTTATATAAAATGACGGATCTCGAACTTGAGGTGTTTGTGAACCTATTAATTCTCCGACATCTAAACTACCACCAAAATTAATCCTGTTAAACGGAGCAAAAATAAACCTTGAAATCATTCCACCGCCAGAATAAATCCTAACAGATATCTCTCCTAAACCATAATCAACAACTTCTGCTGTTGGGCAGTTAACAACATTTATTTGCGCAGAAAATAAAGTAGTATGTAATAAAAGACTAAACAAAATAAGTTTTTTAAAATTCATATCATTTCAAAAAATTCAAATTATAAAAAACAAATTTTTACTTTCCTGTTTTGGTAGGTTTTTGTTCTATTTTTGGATATTTTGCTTCAAGTTGTCTAATTGCAATATCTATTAATTGTTTTATAGCAACAGATGGTTCTGTTTCTTTCATTTTTTTAAGTATGCTCAATGATTCTATATCACCTATGAACCTTATAGCATCAACCGCAAGTTGTCTTATAACATCATCTTTGCTTGCTAGTTCTTTTTTAATTGTTGGTAAGACTGATTTATCATTTTTAAGTTTTGCTAAAGCGTATGCTGAATAAAATTTCATTTTTGGTAGCGTAACAGGTGAGGAGTACAAAATTTTAAATTTTTCAATTGATTCTTCATCGTCCATATCAACTAAGTTTCTTATTATATCAGAAACAATCACTTCATCATCAAGATTTTGATCAATCGCTTCTCTTAACGCTTTTATGCTATCAGAATGTGGTATTTTACCTAAAGCAAAAATCACACTTCTACGTAAATTTTTATCATCAGAATTTTTCAACTCTACTAACACAGGAATAGCTTCGGTAGATCTAAGAATACTCAAAGTGTTACAAATAGAATATTTAACAGCAAGCGATTCCTCTTCCGATTTTAAAATTTTAGTTAAAACAGGGACAACTTTTTTATCACCAATGTATCCTAACGCAACAACTGCTGATTGTCTAACCTGAGCATCTTTATCCTTTTCTAAAACATCTATAATTTCGTTAACAGCTTCTTGTGTTCTTAACAAACCTAAAGACAAAACTGCTTCTTGTCTTACAAATGAATTTTCATCTTTTAACAATCTTTTAAGATGTTCTACTGCACGTGGATCTTGTAATCTACCAAATTGTTCTGCTGCTATTCTTCTTGTATATGGATCAGCGCTTTTTGAATTTTCAACCGCTTGTTCAAACGGATCAACTTCTTCAACAACTGAAGTTCCAACATCTTGAGCAAACAAACTTGGTACCACAAAACAACATACTAATGTTATTATAAAAAACTTTTTTATCATTTCATCCTCCTAAATAATTAAAAAAAAATTATTCTTCAAGTTCTACATTCCAATATAAATTATCAATAAACTTTTGCCAAGAAAGAGGTATTTTAATACGAGAATTAAGTACTAGCGCAAGTTTTATTCTTCTTTGTGGTTTTGATGGTGGTATCACAAGTTTCATTCCTGCTTCTTGAGGCAATTTATTACCTTTTTTAAGATTACATTCTATACACGATGTAACAACATTTGTCCATTCAGTTTTCCCACCACGTGACCTCGGTACTACATGGTCAATATTGAGCTTATCAGAAGGGAATTTTTTGCCACAATAACAACATCTATACCCGTAATGTTCGTAAATATTTTTCCGTGTAAGACGAGGTTCTTCAAACCTCACTTTATCATAATATTTCAATGCTATGATCTCTGGTATTGCTATTTTTAACTTACATGTATGTATGAAACCAGCAGGATGATCTTTTATATATTGAGAAAGTTCAACCCAGTCTTTAAACGAATATGTTTTATACTCCTCATCAACAACGTCAGCATGGTCAAGATAAACTAACTTAATTGCTCTCTTCCAAGTAGTTATTGTTACAGGGACAAAATGTTTATTTAATACTAAAACATATCTCATAACTACTGACTAAAATTTTATCCCTAAGTTTAAAGTATACCCTTCTGTATTATAAATGTATCCATAACCTAAATTAAAATAAAAAACTGGAATAAAAGAAAAATTAATACCAACTTCGTAACGTGTTTGTAGATCCATTTTATTTTTCCCAACAATTGCAACTTTTTTGTCTACAACAAGTTCTGAAGTATCAAAACCAACTAAAACATATGGTTTAACAAAAGGGATTTTTTGAATTGAAACAATCAAATTTACAGATTGTGATGTATGTTTTAGTATATCTTTTGCTTCAAGAATATTGTAAAACCCAGCTGCTGAAATGTTTATTATAGGTATAATTGGTGGTAATGACAAAAATTTATATTTTATTCCAAAACCATATAGCAAAAAATTTTCGTATCCAGAATATCTTACAATAAAATCCAAGTTTAATGGTAAACCTTTTTCTATTTGTATCACACCGAAAGGAACTACTTTTACAGATGCATTTTTAAACACTTCATTAAGTATGATATTATCTTGAGAAATTTTTTTCCCAACAAAACACGCTTTTATATTTAGTCCTATTGACGGCGGTACCGCTGTAAACAAACCTAAACTTTCTGCTGTGTTTAAAACATTGCTACAAACAAGACCAGTAAGATCTTTATTAAATGGTTTAACATATTTTTCATCAAACTTTTTCTTAAATTCTTCAAACATATCTGTTATGTCTTGAGCAAAAATACAATTGATAAACACTAAAAAACCTATATATATAAAAAATTTTTTCATATCTTCCCCCTCCTTAAAAAATTTTATTATTCAATACTTGTTTTACAAAAAAACATTTTATATTACAATATTGTTATTTAATTATTAAATTTAAAAGCTCAAGTACTAAAGATTTAAACTGAATGATAATACAAAAAACTAAACTGAAAATCAACTGCCCTATATTAATTTTTTCTTGGCCATCGTTAGGTCTTGTAGGAAGGTACATAACAAACTATCTAATTTGTGAACTTAAAGCACAAGTTTTTGCAGAAATTGAGTTAGAAGATTATATTTCTTTTCACAATCTTATTGTAGAAAAAGGGATAATATATTCAGCCCCACAACTTAAAGATAAAATATATTTTTTACATACCGAATTATATGACTTTATTCTTTTCTATAGCGATTTTGAACCTTCACCACAATGTTATACAAAACTTGCAAACGATATTTTAAACTTTTTGTTAAAATTTGATATTTCTTTTATTATCACTTTCAACTCTTTACCAACAAATATACTTCATACTGACAAACCAAACCTTTATTTAGCTACAACAACTTCTTCAACAAAAGTGTTACCTGTGTTACAAAAACTTAACTTGCCAAAACTTGAGTTTGGTGTTATTGAAGGAATGAATGGCATATTTTTGTCAGTTGCAAAAGAAATGGGAATAAATAGTATCTGTATTTTTTCAGAAATTCCTTTTTATACATTAGATATGTATAACCCACAATCTGCGAAAGAAATTTTGTTTTTGTTAAAAGGAATTTTTGACTTCAAACTTTCTTTTGACAAACTTTATCAAGATATAAAACTTATGGATGAACATTTAAGGACTACTTTCAACGAACTTAATCAAAAAGCACAACGGTTGTTCTCACAATTTTATCAACTAAAAAAACAATATGGCAAAAAATTAGACCAAGATGATATATTTGAACCATCTGCTGATGGAATAACTTTTGAAGAACTTAAAAAACAAATAAAATTTTCGTTACCAGAATCAGCAAAAAATAAAATAAACCAATTGTTCAAACTTGCAAAAGAAAATATTGAGTATGCAAAACAACTTAAAGAAGAGCTTGACCGCTGGGGTGTTTATAAAGAATACGAAGATAAATTTTTGTCATTGTTTTTGAAAAAGAAAAAAGAGTAGCGAAAAAAATATGATATTACGACACATCTGCTTTAGCTATGCGATTGTCAAAGTAAAAAGACGAAAAAAAATGTAGCTGTGGATTTTAGCCATAATGTAATTGAAAGTTATAATGAAATAAAGAGAGACCCAGGAGAGAAACTAATGAAAGAATTTATTACAGTGTTAATAACCATATTTCTATCAGAAATAGGGGATAAAACACAACTTGCAGTGTTCTCGTTTGCAACAAAAAGTTCAAACTTGTTTAAAATATGGCTTGCAGCAACTTTAGCATTTTGCATAACAAACTTTATCGGTATTATTATTGGTGGGCAAATAAATAAATTTCTACCATATAATGTTATAAAATATCTTGCTGGAACTATTTTTATCATAATAGGTATTACGACTATTTTTTCAAAATAAAAAAATGAGTAAAATAATAACAGTTGCAAATCAAAAAGGTGGTGTTGGTAAAACAACAACAGTAATCAACTTAGCAGCATCGCTTGCATATTATGGTAAAAGTGTTTTAGTTATAGATATTGATCCACAAGCAAACGCTACAAGTGGGTTAGGTGTACGAATTGATACTGTAAGTAATAAAAATATTTACCACATTATTATAGATGAACAAAAAATTACTGATGTTATAATTCCAACTTCGGTTGACTGGATTGAGCTTGTACCTTCTCACATAGACCTTACAGGTGCAGAAGTAGAACTTGTCAGTATGTTAAATCGAGAATATAGATTAAAAAATGCTGTAGAAGAAATAAAATCGTTATACGATTTTATTTTGGTTGATTGTCCACCTTCGTTAGGATTGCTTACGATAAACGCGCTTGCATGTTGTGATAGTGTCTTAGTACCGATACAATGTGAATATTTTGCGTTAGAAGGTCTTGCACAATTGTTAAAAACAATAAATCTTGTAAAAACATATTTGAACAAAACTTTATCGATTGAAGGTGTTATACTTACAATGTATGATACAAGGACTGCGTTAAGTGCTGAAGTTGCAGAAAATGTAAGAAAATATTTTCAACATAAAGTATACAAAACGATCATTCCTCGTGGTGTACGTGCAGCAGAAGCACCAAGTTATGGTAAACCATTGCTTTATTATGACAAAACATCAAAAGTTACACAAGCATATCTTTCTTTAGCAGAAGAAATTTTGAATTTGAATAATACCGTGTAAATTGTAGCTGTAAATCTTGCTTTGCTAAAAATAAAATGTAGGGCACGGCTTTAGCCGTGCAATTTATGAAAATAAAAGCAATGCTAAAGCATTGCCCTACAAAAACTACAAAAAACAATATGAAAAAACATCTTGGAAAAGGACTCGAAGCGTTAATATCAGAGGTTGTATTTAAAGAAGAAGTTTCAGAAGAACAAATTCAAAAAGATGTTATTGCATATGTTGACATAGAAAAGATTGTTCCTTCAAAATGGCAAGTAAGGAAAAAGTTTGATGAAGAAAGTCTTTTACAACTTGCTTCATCTATAAAACAATCTGGAATAGTAGAACCACTTATAGTTTGTCCTTTAGCTGATGGGAAATATGAGATAGTTTGTGGTGAACGCAGGTGGCGTGCTGCAAAACTTGTCTCGTTATCTCAGATACCTGTTATCATTAAACATTTAAACGATCAACAAAAGCACCTGTTATCACTTATAGAAAATGTTCAACGAGAAGATTTGAATCCTGTTGAAGAAGCAACCGCGTATAAAAATTTAATGACAGAATTTAACCTCACTCAAGAACAGATAAGTGAACTTGTTGGAAAAGACAGGTCTGTTATTGCGAATACTATAAGAATACTTTCTTTACCTCAAGAAGTATTAAAATATATTGAAGATGGTCTTATTTCTTTAGGTCATGCAAGAACACTCGCAAGTTTAAAAAATAAAAACATAATTATTGAACTTGCGAATAAAATTGTTCAAGATAAACTTACAGTACGCGATGTTGAACTCATTGTAAAAACTTTAAAGACAAAAAAAACTTTTATAAAAAAACCAACTACATCTATCCCTGAAGTTTTTCAAATACAGAAAGAATTGTCAGAAATTTTAGGAACAAAAGTTGTAATAAAACCATCAAGTGATACAAAAGGTAAAATAGTCATTTCGTATAACAATTTAGAAGAGTTTGAAAACATAGTAACACGATTGAAGCTGAAAAAGTAAAGAGAAGTTTAAAACTACAAAGTGTAAAACTAAAAATCTTGTAAAGCAGTGTTTTAACAACGATACTAACAATTGGACCATGTAAAACACAATATAAATAATCTTCACAATGTACGAAAAACTATGAATACAAATTTTTCAAAACATTTTTGAACACTAGAAAATTTACCTAAAAAAATAATATTTTTTTCTTCTATATTTTTTATCACAAATTCTGAAGAAGGGTGAAATTTTTGTATCAAAAACTTAATTTTCTCTTCATCATTATATAAAATATCAACCTTACAACCTTCAGTTGCCTTTTTAAAAGAAATTTTTGAAATATTAAATCTTTTCAACACAACACGAAGTTTGCTTATTAAAAACAAATTCTTTAACGCTAATTCGTCTTTTGGCGAACATTTCCCATATCTATCTTCTATTTCTTCTTTTATATTTTCAATCTCAGTAATACTTTTCGCTTCTAACAGTTTTCTATAAAACCCTAACCTTGTTTCTTCATCTTCAATATAACTACCTGGTATCATGGCCGGAATATCAATCTCTATTTTAGGTGATATTTCTTCGTATTTATATCCAGCAATTTCGTTTAATACTTGCTGTATTATTTTTGAATACATACTAAGTCCAACTTCATTAACAAAACCATGTTGTTTTGTTCCTAAAATTTCACCTGCTCCACGTATTTCAAGATCTCTCAATGCTAATCTAAAACCGCTACCAAGCGATGTGAATTCTTTTAATGCAGCAAGACGTTTTTTTGCATTTTGAGTTAAATTTTCTGGCGAATAAAATAAATAACAATAAGCTTTTTTTGTCCTACGGCCAACACGACCTCTTAGCTGATAAAGTTGTGCTAAACCAAAATTTTCTACATTTTCTATTATTATAGTGTTCACATTTGGTATATCTAAACCAGATTCAATAATTGTTGTTGAAACTAAGATTTGTATTTTTTCTTGAATGAACCTTATCATTATATCTTCAATTTTTTTTGCTGGTAATTTACTGTGAATAAACTCAACAGATATATCGGAAAAATAAGATTTTATTTTATTCGTTTTATGTTCAATTAAATTTATGTTGTTAAAAACATAGTATATTTGTCCACCACGAGAAAGTTCTTTACTTATTGCTTCAATAACATACCTTTCACTATATGGCAAAATGTATGTTTCAATAGGCAGGCGTCCTTCTGGCGGTGTCTCAATAACAGAGATATCTTTTATTCCTTCAAGAGCAAATGCTAAAGTACGTGGTATCGGTGTTGCAGTAAGAGATAAAACATCTGGTAATGGTTGGTTTTCATTGACAAAATTTTTATATTTTAACCTAATTTTTTCTTTTTGTCTAACTCCAAACTTATGTTCTTCATCTATAATTACAAGTCCTAAATCGTTAAACTTTATGTTGTCATTTAACAAAATATGAGTACCTATTACAACATCTATTTCGCCTTCAGAAATTTTTTTCATTACTTCGGTCAGGTATTGTTTTGGTTGTAATCTCGTCATTATTGCAACCTTAATACCAAAAACTTCAAGCCTACTGCGAAAAGTTCTAAAATGTTGTTCAGCAAGGACTGTCGTTGGACATAAAACTAAAACTTGTCTTTTGTTTAAAACTGCTCTAAATGTAGCTCTTAATGCAACTTCTGTTTTTCCAAAACCTACATCGCCAACTATAACTCTATCCATTGGATAATCTTTATTCATATCAGACAAAACTTCTTTAATTGCTTTTTTTTGATCCTCAGTTTCTTCATATTCAAAAGTTTCTTCAAACATCGATTCTAACTTTTCATCTGCTTCAAACTTAACCCCTTTTATTTTTTTTCTTTGTGTATACAAAGTATAAAGTTGAACAATAAATTCTTTAATTGATTGTTTAATTCTTTGTGTAGTTTTTTGCCATGTTTCTCTATTAAGGGAAGAAAGTCTCGGAGGTTTATTAGATAATGAAACATATTTTTCAACTGTATCAATTTCTATTACAGGTACATATAATAATGTGTTATCAGCAAATTTCAAAGTAAGAAATTCTTTATCATAACCATACATTGAGATGGTTTTTATACCAAGGAATTTTGCTATACCATATTCTCTATGTACAACGAAATCGTTTGGCTGAATTTCCCAAATATTTTCTAATCTTATCCCATGATATACCTCTTGTTTTGGATAAGCAGTCCATTGGAACTGTGAAAATACTTCAGGATATGTTATAAAAAAGATTTTTTTAGATAATGAGTAAAAGCCCGCTGACAAGCTTGTTTTTAACAATTTTATATTTTTTCTTTCATCAAAAATTGATACAATTTTTTCAAGCTGTGTTTCATACATGTACCCAAAAAATATTTTATAACCATCTGAAAGAAATTTATCCAAATCTTTTTTAAAAATTTCTAATTGACCGTAATATCTACTCGGAGTTAAATAGTTAAAAGAAAAATCGTCATCTTTAACATCAACATTTTCAAAACAACCTATTATATTAAAATTGTTTTTAAACAAAAAATCTTTAATAAGCAAATCTGATTTACTGTAAAGAATTTCAACAGGATAAATTTCTACCAAAGAAATCTTTGTCGTAACAATTGAGCGTTGAGAAGAGACATCAAAAAATTTTATTTGTGATACTTTTTGTTCTTCAAGAACAATTCTTACAGGATAGATTGTTTTTTTACAAACAAAATTTTCATCTTTTATAAAGACAAACCCGTTCGGCCAGATATCTATTATATTCCCACGTATTGCAAACTCACCTATTGCTTCAACATAGTTTACTCTTTTATATCCAAACTTTACTAACTTCGACAAAATTTCATCAAAATTTATTTCTTTATCAACTTCTACATTAAAAGGCGAAACAAAAATTATTGGGAAATATAATACACACTTATGAAGTAATAGACATACTTTCTGTTTCTTATAACATTCACTTGACAGTTTAATAAGATCTATAATGCTATCTTGGACAAGTTTTCCTGCTTCAGTATAAAGACAAAGGATTTCAATATCATCAAAACTTCCATATTCACTAAAGACATTTTTTACTTCAAAAAATGTATGTTTAACAAAATAAAGATCTATATAATCATCAAAGATAACTGCAGTAGAAGCATCTTTTACCTTTTCGGAAAGGATAAAATAAGAAAAAGCTGTAATACGACTCTTGTCAAACAAATACTGTTTCTGCATCAAATAGTATAATACACAATTTTATATGACAAAACAAGTTTTGTTGAAAAAATCCTACGATACTTGACAATCAAAACTTAAATTTTTATATAATTTTATATACATATAACAACATTGCATTTTAAACAAATTCCAACCTAGATATAATAACAAACCAAAAATGATACAAATAAGAAATATAACAAAAACATTTGGAAAAGTTATCGCATTAAATAATGTAAGTTTTGATATCAATGACAACCAAATCCTAGCTCTTTTAGGACCAAACGGTGCTGGCAAAAGTACACTTATGCGTATAATAACAGGCTACCTTTCACAAGATAGCGGAGAGATAAGTATTGATGGTGAAATAGTCTCTACTGAAAAAATTTCTACAAAAGAAAACATTGGTTATCTACCTGAAAACAATCCTTTATACGAAGATATGACCGTATACGAATATTTATCGTTTATATCAGAATTACGCAATGTACCTAAAGAACGAATAAAAGATGTTGTTGAACTATGTAAGATAAAGGATGTTATAAACAGAACTATATCCGAACTTTCAAAAGGTTATAGACAACGGGTAGGTTTTGCAGCTGCTATACTTCATGATCCAAAAATTTTAATTTTAGACGAACCTACTGCTGGTCTTGACCCAAACCAAGCTACTGAAGTAAGGGAGCTAATTAAAGAATATAAAAAAGATAAAACCATAATTCTTTCCACACATATATTATCAGAAGTTGAAGAAGTTGCTGATTATGTTGTTATAATTCACAAAGGAATAATTGTCGCACAGGGTACTATTGAAGACTTACATAGAATAGTTTTAAAACATAATATTATCTATTTTGCAGGAAAGTTTGACAAAGATCTTGTTAGTTATTTACCATCAGTTATCCCTGGTATTTATAACATAAAACTTGTTGCAAAAGATAACGAAATAACTGAATACGAAATTGAAACAGAAGCAGATATAGATATAAGAAAAGATTTGTTCAAAATGGCTGTTAAAGAAAACTGGGAAATAGTAGAATTACATCGTGTTTCTGTTTCATTACAAGAAATTTTCAGAGAACTAACAAGTAGTTAAACTTTATGAAAAATGTATTTAATTTTAAAAAAATCAAAGTATTGGTAAAAAAAGAACTCAATCTTTATTTCAACTCTCCTATAGCGTATATCGTTATATCTATATTTTTGATGCTATTAGGATTCTTTTATTCACGTCCTTTATTTATTCAAAACTATGCTACTTTAAGACATGTTTTTGATGTTATACCTTTATTTTTTTTATTTTTTATCCCCGCGATCACTATGCGACTATATTCAGAAGAATATAAATCAGGAACAATTGAAGTTATCTTTACCTTACCTGTTAGAAAAATTGAAGTGTTATTAGCAAAATATATTAGTGCAGTATGTGTAATTTTAATTTCAATTATTTTAACCTTACTTTATCCTATAACACTTTTATTTTTTGGCAAGTTTGATATAGGACAAACAATTGCAGGATACATAGGTGTTTTACTGTTAGTTTTATTTTTCAGTAGTATTGGTGTTTTTACCTCAAGTTTCACAAAGAATCAAATTATAAGTTTTGTAATTTCGTTTGCTATAATGTTTATATTTTTTATATTAGGAAAACTAGGAATTTTTGTTTCTCCAACATTAGCATATATTGGAATAGATGTTCACTATGACAATTTTGTCCGTGGCATTGTTGATGCAAGAGATGTTATATATTTTCTTTCATTAACGGCGCTATTTTTATACTTCACATATCTATCAACAACTACTGAAAAATAAACTATGAAAATAAATTTTCAACAAAAGCATGTTACAATAATTTTTTCAATAATTGCAGTAATTTTATTGAATCTTATATTTTATTTTGGTTTTTTCAGATTAGATCTGACAAAAGGTAAAATCTATTCATTATCAAAACCCTCAAAAAAACTTGTTTCATCATTAGACGAACCTATCTATATCCGCGCAATTTTTAGTAAAGTCCTGCCTGAGCAGTTTAAATTTATACGTATTTATGTGGAAGATTTATTAAAAGAATACAGACAAGCATCCCGTGGTAAACTTAAATTTGAATTCATAGATCCATTACAACCAAACGCAAAAATATCTCAACAAGAAGCACATTCTATGGGCATCCCACCGATTGAATTCAGTGTTGTTGAAAGAGACAAACTTGAAGTTAAAAAAGGATACATGGGACTTGCTTTGCTGCATAAAGACAAAAAAGAAATTATCCCAGTAATAAACAACATTGAAATGTTAGAATACGATATAACCTCAGCAATAAAAAGATTAACAATAAAACAAAAAAAAGTTCTAGGTGTTGCAAATGTCCACAAATGTGACTCACTAACAAACGAAGATTATCGTGAATTTAAAGAACATATACAAAAACTATATGATATAAAACAAGTAGAATTATCTTCAACAAGCCTTCAACAAATAGATGCTCTTTTAGTTATTTCACCAAAAGAAAATTTTGATGACAAAGAATTATTTTTCTTAGACCAGTATATACTTTCAGGCAAACCTTGTGCTTTCCTTATTGATAGGTATAATATAAACATACAATCTTTTTGGGCAACAAAAATCTATTCTAACATTTTTGATTTTATTTCACATTACGGAGTAGAATTTTCTACGGAGGGACTTATTGCTGATTATCAATGTCAAAAGGTTTCTTTAAGGACACAACATGGTTTCCTTGTCATGGAAAGTATTGTAGATTATCCTTTCATACCGATTATAACAAATATAAACAAAAATCATCCTTTAACAAAAAACATATCTCAAGCAGCTCTTCCTTTTTGTTCGCCTTTAAAAATAAAATCAGGATTAAAAGATATTACATATTCAATACTTATGGAAACATCTAAATACAGTTTTCTTAAAAAAGATGTATTTTCAATAAACCCAATGACAGTAAATTTTAAAACAGATAAATCTACGCAAAAAGGTCCTTTTATTGTTGCAGTAGAGCTAAAAGGAAAATTTCCAAGTTATTTTTCTGACGATGATAAATTTAAAAAATTGCAACTTGATATCCCAGAAAGAATTAAAGAATCAAAAACTGAAAGTAGAATTTTAGTTTTTTCATCAGGATTTTTTGCTCAAAGAGAATTTACTCTTTTAGGAAACATTATTGATTATTTATTACAAGAATACGAAATCGTAAGTATAAGAAGTAAAAAAGTTGTCCCTTCAGCAATGAAACCTGTACCTGATATAGTCAAAATTTTATATCGTTATTTTATAACATTTTTTTTACCAGCAATAGTAATTTTTGCAGGTGTGATAAAATGGTATTTTAGAAAAACAAAGGTTGTTGTCATATGAAAAAATTAACCTCTTGGATCATCTTAATACTAATCCTAATTCTTATTTTGCTTATAAGAATTTCGGTAAGAAGTCATTATAAAACAAAATTTTTGTTCAAAGGAAAAGAGATTATCAAAATAGAATTTAAAGACATAGATAACAAAGATGTAGTTTTAAAAAAAGAAAATGACGATTGGATAGTATTAACATCGACAGCTATATATCCAGCAAATAAAGAAAGAATAAAACTAATATTAGAAAAACTTGAGGGATTTAAGTTGTCAGAACTTATTTCAAAAAAACCATCTACATACGAAAATTATCAACTAAATGAATCATCAGCAACTAAGATAAGAGTTTACTATGGTAAAAACAAATCTAAGGACATATGGTTTGGTAAAACAGGAGGGTTTATATATAATGAATGTTATGTAAGGATTGATGAAAAACCAGAAGTATATTTAGCTAGTGGTATTACATCTGATGAGTTTATGGATCAGTTTTATCATTACTGCAGTAGAACTATTTTAAAATCTGATATAGATAAAATTAATTTTGTTCGTGTTAGAATAGATAATAAAATATACGAATTTAAAAAAGAATTAAAAGATGACACAACTACATGGGTCAATTTAAAAGTTTCAAAAAAAATTGATTCAGAAAGATTTAATAGTTATCTTAGAAACTTTGATGAATTTATTGGTGACGTTATAATCGAACCTACAGATTATAATTTAGATAAACTGATAAAACCTATCTTAGAGATCAATTTAAAATACGAAGATAATACTGAAGTTTTAATTTATGTATACGATAAACTTGATGTCAAAATACGTTCTAAATGGTCAACTAACACTCTCCAACTTTATCCTGTAAAAATAAAATGTCTAACTTCTAAAGGTCCTTCAGTAGAAATTATTAGCAATGAGAATATTGTATACTGTATTTATGATTTTAGGTTCAAAAATTTAAAAACAATACTTGAAATACCTATCTTATAATTCTTTTCTTAATTTCTTCATAAAGATGTTGTATTATTTTTTTTATTTTTGTATAATTTATTTGTTCTTTTGTTATACAACTTAAGGAGAATAAAAATAATGAGAGAAAAAATTTATATTTTTGACACAACACTACGTGACGGTGAACAATCACCCGGTGCTTCTTTAACACCACAGGAAAAACTTAAAATTGCCCTACAACTTGAAAAACTAGGTGTTGATATTATTGAAGCAGGTTTTCCAATATCTTCCTCAGGCGATTTTGAAGGTGTTGAATTAGTTGCAAAACATATTAAAAAATGTCAAGTTGCAGCATTAGCTCGTGCTAAAAAAATTGATATAGAAACAGCTGCAAAAGCGTTAAAGAAAGCTAAGTATCCAAGAATACATACATTTATTGCTACTTCTGATATACATATAAAATACAAACTCAATATGACAAAAAATGAAGTTTTGGAAACAGCTGTTGAAGCGGTAAAATTTGCACGAAAGTTTACTGACAACATCGAATTTTCATGTGAAGATGCTGCTAGGTCTGATATAGATTTCTTATGTAAAATAATTGAAGAAGTAATAAAAGCAGGAGCAACTGTTATAAATATCCCTGACACTGTAGGTTATGCCATTCCTAATGAATTTGGGAAATTGATATCTGAAATAAAAAATCGCGTACCAAATATTGACAAATGCATAATTTCGGTACATTGTCATAACGATTTAGGTTTAGCAGTTGCAAATTCTATTTCAGCCATTATAAATGGTGCAAGACAAGTTGAATGCACAATAAATGGTATTGGTGAACGAGCAGGTAATGCTTCATTAGAAGAAATTGTTATGATCATAAAAACAAGAAAAGATAATGAACTATTGAAAAATTTTTATACCAATATAAACACAAAAGAAATCTACCCTACAAGCAAATTAGTTTCCACACTTACAGGAATCCCTGTGCAACCAAACAAATCCATTGTTGGAAAAAATGCATTTCGTCATGAAGCAGGAATACATCAAGATGGAATCCTGAAAAAAAGACAAACATATGAAATCATAAAACCTCAGGATGTTGGCGTCCCTTCAAGCGAACTTGTGTTAGGTAAACATTCAGGTAGACACGCTCTAAAAAAGCGGCTTGAAGAGTTAGGATATAAAGTAAACAAAAAACTTTTAGAAAAAATTTTTATAAAATTTAAAGAACTTGCTGACAAAAAGAAGTTTGTGTATGACGAAGACATCATTGTTTTAACAAATGAAGAACTTGGTAAAGAAAAACAAAATCTTGAACTAAAATATTTCCATATAAATAGTGGTAGTAATGTCCTACCAACGGCTACAGTAAAATTGTTAGTAAAAATAAATTCAAAAACAATAGAATTACAAGAAGTTGAATTTGGTGACGGACCTGTTGATGCTGCATACAAATCAATTGACAAAATTGTATGTAAATTATTAAAACTAAAATCAGCTCCAAAACTTGTAGATTATCAACTTAAAGCTGTTTCTTCAGGTAAAGATGCTCAAGGAGAAGTTTTGGTGAAGTTTGAATACAACAATGAACTTTTTAGTGGACGAGGTGTATCAACAGATGTTATAGAAGCAAGTATCAAAGCATATATTTCATGTTGGAACAATTTTTTATTAAGAAAAAAATTATTTCCTAAAAAAATAAAAATAGAATTATGAAGACTCCACCGCAAACTATCACACAAAAAATTATTGCAAAACATTGCCAAAAAAAATATGTAGAAGAAGATGAGTTTGTTTTAGCAAAAGTAGATTTAGCGTTAAGCAACGATGTTACAACACCTCTTGCAATAAAACAATTTTACCAAATTTTTGAAGGAACTAATAAAGAACCAAAATTGTTTGATAAAAACAAAGTCGTTATTGTTTTAGATCATTTTGTACCAAATAAAGATATCCCTTCAGCACAACAAAATAAGTTTATTACAGAGTTTGTAAAAAAATTTAAAATAAAACATTTTTATTCAGGTGGAGATGCAGGTATAGAACATGCTCTCCTGCCAGAAAAAGGACTTATAAAACCAGCAGATCTAATAATAGGTGCTGATTCACATACTTGTACATATGGCGCGTTAGGAGCATTTTCTACAGGTGTGGGCTCAACAGATTTATCTGTAGTATGGGCAACAGGTAAAATTTGGCTTAAAGTACCAAAAACGATAAAGATTATATATTACGGCAAACTTAATAAAAATGTTTTTGGTAAAGACTTGATTTTAGCTACAATTGCAAAGATTGGTGTTGATGGCGCAAATTATAAAACTATTGAACTTTCTGGAGAAGTGGTAAAAAAACTTTCAATATATAGCAGGTTCACAATGACAAATATGGCAATAGAATGTGGTGCAAAAAATGGTATAATAGAACCTGATGAGACCACATATAGATACTTAAAAGAAGTTCAAGGTTCAAAGTTCAAAACTCAAAATATACTAGGATTAAAAAGTGATAAAGATGCAAAGTATTTAGAAACAATAGAAATTGATTGTAGCAAAATTTATCCACAAGTTGCATTACCTCATTTACCTTCAAATAGTATTAATGTAAAAGATTTAAACAAAAAAATTTATATAGATCAGGTTGTCATTGGTTCTTGTACAAATGGTTGGTACGAAGATTTATATTTGGCAGCGAAAGTCTTGAAAGGAAAAAAAGTAAACCCTAATGTCAGATGTTTGATATTTCCAGCAACGCCAAAGATTTATTATCAAGCGTTGAAAACAGGTCTTATAGAAATTTTTATTAAAGCAGGTTGTATAATAAACCCGCCGACATGCGGACCTTGCCTTGGTGGACATTTAGGTATCCTTGCGGAAGGTGAGAAAGCAGTTGCTACAACAAACAGAAACTTCATTGGTCGGATGGGACATACAAAAAGTGAAGTGTATCTAACTAATCCTGTTGTAGCAGCTTATTCTGCAGTACGAGGTTATATTTCTTGCGAGTGATAATTATTATATTTTCTTAAATATTTCAGAACCAAACTAAAATCTTTTGGTGGCTCACATTGTAGTTCAACGAACTCTTTTTTTCTAAAATGATAAAATCTTATTTTGTACGAATGTAATGCAGTGCGGGATATTAATGGTTTTTCTCTTTCATCTTTTTTGAATTTATAATCTTTTTTAATCTGAGATAAATAAAACTCTTTTGTATTAGAGTATAATTTGTCTGCTAACAGTGGGTAACCAATCGTTGCAAAATGAATACGTATTTGGTGTCTTCTACCAGTAATAGGGTATGCTTCAACTAAAGTATAATTTTTAAACCGTTCTATAACCTTATATTCTGTAATTGATGGTTTTCCATCAACAAAATCTATTTTTACTTTTTGTGGATTGTTTGTATCAGGAGCAATCGGTAATTCTATTTTCCCATCTTTAACATCAATCCTTCCTTGTGTTATCGCAAGATATGTTTTTTTAACTTTACGTAAGAAAAACTGATGCACAAGTTCTTTATGGGCAATCTCATTTTTTGCAAAACATATAATACCAGATGTTTCTTTATCCAACCTGTGAACTATAAAAATTCTTTTATACTTGCTTTCTAAAATATCCTGTAAGTTAGGTAAAAAAATATCGTATCTGTCAGGAATAGTCAAAACATTTGGTGGTTTGTCTACAATAACATAATCTTCATCTTCGTAAAGAATTTTTATTTCATTCTTCATTGTTGAAAAACAACTTAAGTTTTTATAAAAACTAATGTAGGAAAAATTTTAATCAAAATCAATAAAAAATAAATGACTAAAAAATTGAGTTTTTAAAAAGGCAGCTATAATCTTTAAGCTTTTAATACAAAACAGTCTTGTCAACTATTTTCTAGAGTATTTAATAAGGAAAAAAGTTGGTATTTGGCTAAAAAATATTATTTTACTAATTAGTTAAAAACTATCGAAGTTTATAAAGAAAAAGAAATTTTGGGTTATTATAAAAGAAATGAATTATTTTTTGAAAATTTTATAAAGTTTTTAGAAAAAAGGCATGTATGAAACTAAAAGGTATTGTTTATAAATGTCCTGACAATGTAGATACTGATGTAATAATTCCTGCAAAATATCTTAATACTTCTGACCCTAACTTTCTTGCACAACATTGTTTAGAACCTTTAGTTGAACAATTTGATGTACAGCTCACATCTTCGCACATTATTGTCGCTGGAAAAAACTTTGGGTGTGGATCATCTCGCGAACACGCTCCTTTATCAATAAAAGCAAAAGGTATAAAATGTATAGTAGCAGAAAGTTTTGCACGAATATTTTTTAGAAATGCAATTAACATTGGTCTTCCAGTAATAGAACTTTTAGATGCTACTAAAAAGTTTGACTTCGGTGACGAAATAGAAATAGATTTTCTTAACGGTATAATAAGAAACAATACTAAAAATACTAAATACACTGTTAAACCTTTTCCTGAGTTTTTACAACAAATAATATCTGCAGGAAATATTATTAACTTCGTCAAAAAAAAATTAATATAAAAAAGAATAAATGTGAATCACAAAAAATTTTTCTATTATATTGTAGCATTGTTTGTATGCACCTATTCTTCAATATCGCAAGAAGAAATAAATTCAACAAAAAATTTGTGGATAACATCAGTTGAAAAAAACAAAACGAATGAATATTCTATTATACTAAACGATCTTATAGTGATAAAAGAAATAAAACTAAAGAAAACAAAAATTGGGAAAAGGGAAATTATCAACCTTGAATTCCCAACTTATATATCAAAACATGGTAAAGCATATCCACAAATTATTGCTTTAAATAAACAACTACAACAACGTATAATAAAAGCTATCACAACACTTACACCTGAAAAATCATCAACAAAAGTTGAACCTTCGTTTACAATAAATAAATTTACCCCATACACAAAAGCAACATCAAGTTTAAAAGTTTTTGCTTCAGTTGTTTTCGAAAACAGCCTTGAGATTGAATGCAGAGTTATGGAAAGGAACCGTAACGCTTGGGTTGTTTGGCCTGCTAGGAAAGACCAAATTACTAACAAATGGATACCACAAGTAGCTTTTACATCTAAAGAATATAAAAAGAAAATAGAACAAAGTTTGTTATCAAAATATAAAACAAGTAAAGTAGAAGCTTCTGAAGAATAAAAATATACAAAGCTTTAATCACGCCAGGGAAAATAAAGTTTATCAATATCAGAAATTTTTGTCCCAACATAAGGTTTAAATTTTAGTCCTACAAACCCACCGATTTCAAATACATATGGTGTTGTAGTAGAAATAGATTTCCTTATATTACAAAAAACTTTTGCTTCCCAACAATGTAGATCTTTATATAATTCAAAATTTGTATTTACTAACTCAACATTTTCTTTTTCTATGTTTAAAGTACTCCTTAGCTTAAGTTGAACGTTATCAGGAATATATACATTAATCCTTGAAGTAATTACATCTTTTTTTTGAGAATAACTTTTTGAATAAACAAAATCTAACCTATTGTTAAAATCAAATCTGTATCCTAAAGAAACTTGTAAATTTTGTAATATATTTTCATCTATCTTATATTCAGTGTGTGTAAAAAAATCAACCTTTTTGTATGACGAACCAAAATCTGTGTTTAACACATAAAATTTTTTGTACCAACTATTACTATCAATTTTTGCTAAAAAATTATAAGTAGTATAGATTCTTAAAAAATTTTGTCTATAAAACAAATCAACCCGTGGTGATAAACTGTTTGTCAACACATTAGAAGAAAAAATTATACTGAAAGAATTATCTATCGACTTTATTTTGTAATTATACGATAAATCAAAGCTGCAAAAATTAGATGGATAAAATCTTAATGGGAAAACAAAACTATAAAAGTTATAAAATAAGCTTCTATCAGAATAAAAGTTTAAAAAAGATTGCATTAATAAAGTTGGTGAAAATGAAATGTTTTTAGATAACCTCAAAGGAATAAAAACATTGAAATTATTATCTGAAAGGACAGCATAATAAGTTGATGATTCTATAAATGAAGGCACAATATTTAAACTTTCATTAAACTTTATTTTCCCAATACTAAATGGATACACTATAAAGTTTACAGGTGTTTTATAGTAGTTATTTATAAACTTGTTTTGTTGAGTATCAAAACTGTCATAGCGTAAATATGAGAATCTTAACAAAAATTTCTGAGTGTCATAAGAAATTGAGATACCTGAGTTCAAATCTCTTTTTACCAAAAACCAGTTTTCTTTCTCATATAAATTATAAAACTGTTCATTACTTAAATATTCAACATTACTTTTTAACACACATGAAGGAAAAATTGTGTGGCTGTTATTAATTCTGACATTTATTTGTGTTTTCCCATCTTTAAAATTATTAACTGTATATAAATACATTGCTCCGTTATACGAAGTAGAACTATATTTAATCTCGCTTCCTAAACCTACACTGTCAATAGAATATAAATCACACATAAATTTTATATCAAAATTCTCTAAAAATTTTCTTCCATACTCTATTTTAGTAATTAACCCGCGTTCGTTTTCATAAGAAGGATCTACTGTTAAATAATATTTTGACGGTTTCAAAGATATTCTATAATACGGAACCCATAAAACTGAAATATTTCTTAAAACTAAGGAAGGTGAGTAAAGCTTTATTTCTTTATATGGATAAATTACAACTTTCTTTGATTTTAAATAATAATGTGGAGTTTTAAAATTGCAATGTGTTATTTTTGCTTCTTCAAGTAAAAGATTTTCTTTACCTACTACACAAGATTTACTATAACTGTAATATGGATCGTAGAAAGAATAAAAATTTTGTATCATAATTTTTTCAGAGTTAACATCATATTGCAAACTTTTTGCAAAAAGTCTATTATCATAATGAGATAAAAAAACATCTGTTGAAATATAAATAACATTTTTTTGTGTATCATAAAACAATTTTTCTGTCTCAAGAAAAACATCTTTATATTGCAACCTAACATTTCCTTCAGCAATAACTATGTTATTAGTTTTATCAAAGATAACACTTTCCGCAGTAAGTTTTAATTCCTGTAGGAAAATTTTTGTGTCAACAAAAAACAAAAACTGGCTAACAAAAAGAAAAAACAAAATTTTTTTGGGGTAGAATTTTATCATAAAAGAAAAGATTTTATTGCAAGTATCCCTGCACCTATAACACCGTAGTGTTGTCCTTTTACCACTTTATATTTTATATTTCGTAAAAACGGATGTTTACTTTCTTTTATAACAGGCCAGACACGATTTTTAACTTCTTGTATTGTAGTTGGCAAGAAAAACTTGTGAGCGTTTGCAACACCGCCTGTTAACACAACAAACTCTGGAGCAAAAATGTTTACTAAATTACTTACAACTACTCCCAAATATTTACCATACATTCTCCATTTTTCTAACGAGTATTCATCACCTCTTTTAGCAGCTTCATATAAAATTTTAGTATCCATACTATCCAAGTTATTTTTAAGCAGTCTATATAAAATTGTTTTTATCTTTCTACTCTTAAGTTCTCTTATAATGTTATGGATAAACCATCTCGCACCAATATAACTCTCAAGACAGCCTCTATTACCACAACCACATGCATTACCTTCTGTTTCAACTACTATATGTCCAAGTTCTGTTGCAGAAAAAGCCCTCCCATACAAAAGTTCGCCTTTATAAATGACGCCACCGCCTATACCAGTACCTAAAGTAAAACATACCATGTTTTGTACATAAGGATATTTAGTTTTTATCTTAGCATAATATATCCCCAAAGTAGCAAGGTTAGCGTCGTTGTCAATAACAGTTGGTAAAGAAAATTTTTTTTCAAACAAACTTTTTATTGACAAATTTTCCCACATTATATTAGGCGCATAAATTACATATCCGCTATAAAAATCTAACAGTCCTGCAATTGCTATACCACAAGCTTTAACATCTTTTCGTAATTTATTTATTCTTTTTACTTGTTCAACAATTAAATCTATCATCTTTTCAACATTATTTTGGCCACGAATTGTCTTCATAGTCCAACTGTCTTCTAAAACAAAGTTGTTTTCATCAACACATTTTATTATACCAAATTTTGTCTCTGTACCACCAATATCTATACCTATTGCAACTTTAGTTTTCATAAGTTAAATAATTTACAATAAAATTAAAATAAGAAAGAATATTTTTTACTAATTTTAATTTACTTTTTCCATATTTTTTATAATATTTCAACTTTAATGGTACTTCACATATTTTTGGTTTAAATTTTAATAACTTCAACAAAATTTCTAACTGAACAACAAAATTTCTCTGTGTTATAAACTTTTCTTTATATTCATCATTTGCTTGCAACAAAATTTTACCTGAATACAAACGATATCCCGTTGTATAATCTTTTAAATTAGGATATGGAAACAAAAATTTTAAAAAAATTTTTGCCAAATATGAAAAAAGTTTTCTATACCAAACAACACCTATTTGTTTAGCACCAAAACAATATCTCGATGCAATCACAATATCATATCCTTCTTCAAACTTTTTCAACATGTACCAAACAAGCTCTATCGGATGTGTATTATCAGCATCTAATGTAACTACAACATCTTGCGAAGAAAGTTTAGGAATAATATATTTAAAACCTGTTCTTAAAGCAAAACCTAAACCTAAATTTCTTACATGATGAATAACAAATATATCATCTAATAAAAGTTTCTCAAGAACATATTTCGTATTGTCAGTAGAACCATCATTAACTACTACAATCTTATAGTTTCTCATAAGTTGTCTAATAGAATTTATCACTTCAACTATGTTTACTTCTTCATTATAAGCACAAACTAAAAAATAAATCATCCTAATTCCTTTTTTAAAATTTTTATGTATTTGTTTGCTAACTTAGGATTAACCTGCAACATTTGTTTCAAAAATTTATATCCATCAGATTTATTACCAAATTTAAAATTTATAACAGAAATATAAAAATAACTTTCAACATCAAACGGATTTGTTTTAATAACATTTATAAACATTTTTTTTGCTTCTTCAAGATTATCTTCTTCAACAAAAGAAACAGCAAGATATTTCCATCCTAACCAACATGTTTCATCTAAAGAAACAGCTTTGTAAAAATTATCTTTTTGTTTAGAATTAACTAATACCATAATTTTGTCCATTTTGAAAAAAGAAATTATACAGTATAACAAAAAAATTGACAAAAATAAAAAGTATAAAAGATTAACAACTCTATTTTTTCCTTCAAACATATATTTATTTTTATCCTCAACGGCTAAGGATGATAAAAAAATAAAAAATAAAATACTATTTTGTGGAATATATAAAACATAATCAAAAAAATTTTGTATAAGCACACCATATAAAGGATAAAGAAAAATCTTATTTTTTATTTTTTTCAAAATATAAAATATAAAAAATAAAAACAAAAAAAGACCCACCACACCTATCTCTGCCGCTAAATGGACAAAATAATTATGGACAAAAATTGTTGCAATTGAAGGTTCTATATAAACATTTGTTAAATATTGTGGATAATAAAATTTAAAATTTCCTAACCCTACACCAAAAATGAAATGTTCTAACCAAATTTTTAATCCAATAACCAACCATATCATTCTATCAATGACGCTATTAAAATTTATCACAGAAAATAACAAAAATAATGAAACAATTATCACCCATTTTAGAAATCTGTTTTTTATAAAAACAAACACTATCACTGCTATTACAACAAAAATGGCAGAAAAACTTTTTAAAAATAACAAAAAAAAGGAAGAAATAGTTAATGTTAAAAAAACCAACAACTTATTCTGTTTTTTCAGATATAGATAAAAAAAAGAAAATAACCAACTAAATAAACAATAACAAGCAAAAATGTTAGTGTTGTAAACAAAAAAATTTAATAATTCTTCTTTGCCAAAAATATATACTAAAAAAAAGAAAAGTTGGACTATCAAGAAACTTATCACTAACTCTCCTTCTAAACTTCTTTGTATAAAAACTTCATAAAACACAAAAAATGTTGTTATATAAAAACAAAAATTTAAAAGCTCTGTTTTGCTTTCAAACTGTATTTTTGAAACAAGATAAGTATTTAAAAAAAGATAAAATAAAAAAAATAAAAGTGAAAATACAATGATTAGATTATTTTTAATAAAAAATTTTTTTGAAAAATAAAAGTTCGCTAAAAAAATAATAACTAAAAGAAAAGATAAAACAAGTTTTGAAAAAAAAGAAACACTGCTAAATAGCAAAACTAAAGCAACAAGAAAAATAACTACGACAATTGAGAGAAATTTTGAAATAATTTTTTCTAAAAAAATTTCCATCCATTACTCTTTAACAATTCTCGGTGTGATTAAAATTATAAGTTCGGTCCTTCTTTTTTGTGTAGTTTTGTATTTAAAGAGATACCCAAGGATCGGTAGGTCTCCTAATAAAGGCAGTTTTTTAATTGCATCAATGTCAGAATCAGAAATTAATCCACCTATTACTAACGGCTCATTATCTTTTACCATAACAGTAACTTCTGTCTGTCTTGATTTAACGGTAGGCGGGACACCAGGCGCTGCAATTTGTGGTATGTCAACCTGTGGTTTAACAGTTAAAGTTATCCAACCGTCAGGACTTACCGTAGGTGTAACTGTAAGTTGTATCCCAGCAGTAATATATTCCCACTGCTCTTGCACTACTTGACCAACACCAGCTCCTCCTCCTGTGGTAGTTTGTGTTACAGCAGTTTTATATGGAATTTTTTCGCCAGCGATGATTGTTGCTGTTTTGTTATTCAAAGTTGTAACCCTAGGATTAGAAAGGACTTTTGCTTTCCCTTGAGTGATGAGCGCACTAAGACGTGCTGATATTGCTAAAGCATCTGTAAATTTACCAAATAAAAATACTGCGCTTTCTAAAGGGGCACCTGTTGGCGCTGTAAAGATAGCGCTTTGCAATTCTTTTGCAGTAGCTTCAATCCCTTTTACTGTAGCTCCACCACCAGATACATCATCTAACTTATAACTCACACCACTACCAGGTTCCGCTTCAACACTTCTTATTCCCCATTGTACTCCTAATTCAGATAAATCGTCTATAGAAATATCAATCACTTGTGCTTCTATAGTTACTTGGTATGGTTTAGTATCAAGTTTTTTTATCCATTCTTCTATATAACTTAAACCTTCTTCGCTTTCAGTTACAATCAGTGAATTAGTCCTTTTATCAACAGTTATTACACCTTTTGTTCTTCCTTCAGCCTTTAGTATTTGATCAAGATGGGCCTTAACATCATCTGCAACTGCATAGTTTAAAGGAAAGATTTTTGTATACATAACTTGCATAGTACGTTCTTGTTCAATAACCTGAGGTGTACCAACACGGACTATATTGTCAGCAACAATAAGATAAACAAGTTTTGATATTCTTAATATATTCTCAAACGCTTTGTCAAAAGGAACATTTTTTAAACTTATCGTAATTTTACCTGTCACATCAGGACCATAAATAATATTAACACCAGATTTTACTGCTAACATATGTAAAACATCTTGTATATCAGCATCAACACATTCTAGTGTGATAGGTGTTTTGGGTAAGACAAACTTTTCTTCTTGTTCTTTTTTTGTTTGTTTAGAAACAGGTTGTCTGATTGTAGCAGATTTTTGCTGTTCTGTTGACAATGTAGATGATTTTAATTGAGTTGCTGAAACTTGATGATCTACAGCTGTTGTATCATTTTTAACTTCAGTTTCTGCAATTTTTTCTTCATTTACAACTTTTGTTTCTTTAGGAACTTCTGTAACTTGTAATTTAGGTTTCTGTACTAACAAATTTACTGTCAAATTATTGTCATCTATTTTAACTTCATAATTATATTTTTTGTAAATATCCAAAACAACTCTAACGACTTTCTCAGGTTCTGTCTTAAATTGTCTTACACGAACACGTTGTATGTATTCACTTCCTACAGGGATAACTTCTTTATCAAATTTAAGGATACAATTTTTAAAATCGACAACAATACGTGGGGGGTTGTTTAAATAAAACTTGTTATATTCAGGTTTAGCTAAACATATTACTGTCACAGAACTTTGATACGGAATTATGTTTGTTAATTCATTAATTTGTTGAGAAAAACAAAAAGATAACAATAATAATAATAAAGAGATTAAAAATATAAGTCTTTTATTCATTTCTTTTACACTACCTCCCTAAAATAATTTTTATCTTGAGATTTTAAACTCTTTATACTCATTATTCTCTGTAACTAAAATAACACTATATGGTTTTTTTGTTACATCATCAAAAATTATTTTTCCAGAGAAACCTTTAACTAACCTATTTTGTCTATCATAAAGTTTACCATTTACAAGAAGATAACTGCCATAAGGACTACTAAACAACGCAATTTTATCTTGTTTATCTATAATAAACCCTTTAAGTTCTAAACTGCCAAGACCCGGTATAACAGCTTCACCACTTAAACATAACTTAGCTTTTGCAATTTTCTCTGGTGATAAAGGAACAAACGGATCTCTGTATGACAAACCTTCATAAACATATTTCTCAAATATTGGTGAACGAACAGTAACAGTGCTTGTTTCAAGAACTTCTTTCTTAACAGAAGGTTGTTTTTGTGTAGTAGCTAGTGGTTGTTTTTTCCCACAACAAGCTAATATTATTGCTAATAATAAAAGCTGTAATTTTATATACATATTTGGTTTCATTTTAAAGTGAAAGCTACTAAAGCACAATTACCTGATACATTTAAACTTGTTTGTGTTGACGGAGTATAATTTATCTGTAAACTTAACACAGCAAAAATTCGTTTCCCTTGAACAAGAGAAGCAAAAAATTGTGCTAAATTATGATAATTTGTTACAAAATTTATTGTAAAAGGTATTTCGTTAAACTCTTTTGGTGAAGTATCTATAGCGCCTGGAACTATATTAGAAATTTTTATATTATAATATTCCGCCTCTTTACTCATAATTTTTATAAGTTCAGGAATGTTAGGCGAAGTTGGTAACCTTTGTTTCAATTCTTCGAGTAGATGTTGTAACATCTGTGTTTCTTGTTTTAGTTGAGGGAGTTGTTCTTGCAACATCTTTGCTTCTTCTAACCTTTTAGCTTCTTTACTTATAATTTGATTAATTTCAACAATTTTTTTTCTTATTGGAGATAACAATAAACTAAAATAGATAAAAATAAACACAATAAAACTTGCCACCACTATCAAAAGTGTCTGCTGTTCTTTCTTCATAAAATTTTACTTGACAACATACTTAAAATCAACAGTAAAATTGTGTAGTTCGTATTTATCTTGTTGTGAAATACTTATCTGTCCTAAACGAACATTTTGAAATTTATCAGAATTTTCTAAGTTTGATAAAAAATCTGCAATAGAAAATTTGTCATAAGAAGAACATGTAAGCTTTACATCTAAAGAAGACATCATATTAGTTGTTGCATCTCTAATAGCATTTGTATTCATATTTTTTAACCATACCCCTTCCGGCAAAATTTTCACAAGGTCTAACATAAATTTTGGATAAACAAGACCACAACTCAAAAGTCGTTCAATAAGTTGTTTCTTAGCTTCTAATTCAGCTTTATTTTTTTTAAGTTGCTCAACTTCTTTTACTATTGGCTCCAAATTTTTAATTTCTCTCTGAATATTTAAAAGTTGAGAATTTAAACTCATTAATGTTATAACTTGCGAAATATAAATCGCAACCAAAATTATACAAACCATAGAAACAGCTACAATGACTAAAGATAACAACTCTTTAAATTTTTGTCTTTGAATAATTTCTTTTGGTAAAAGATTAATATTAACCATTTTGATACCCTTTAATTGCTAACCCTACTGCTACTGTGAAAAGAGGTCTTAATT
This sequence comes from uncultured Elusimicrobia bacterium, assembly GCA_964561135.1. Classification (GTDB taxonomy): domain Bacteria; phylum Elusimicrobiota; class Endomicrobiia; order DTEH01; family DTEH01; genus JANXDG01. Next base: position 64,790 of record CAZLOB010000054.1, read on the forward strand.
CTACAGGTACATTATCTGAATTAGCTATTTTTCTGAATGGATCAACTATCTCTACTTCTTCCATTTTAAATTCTAAAGAAAAATATAAAGATAGATTTTTTATAACACATCCACCACCGGATAAAAATATTTTAGATATAGGTTTTTGTTCACCTTTTTGAAAATAATAAAAATCAATCAGTTTATGTAATTCAGTAGAAAATTCTTTTAATAAAACAACTAAATCCTTTGAAATACTAAGTTCAATTTTTTTGTCCAAAGAAAGATATTCCTCTTTTTTTTCATCCGTCAATATTAACCCATCATTTTTAAAATAACTTATGATTTCTTCTATATTCATTTCTCTAAGCTTTTTTATCTCGTTAAGAATAAAAAACATTCCTAAAGGTAAATCACGGCATGTTTTTACAACACCGTTTTCCAATATAGCAATATTTGTTATATTCGCACCAATATTTATTACACAAACATTTTCATTTTCTATCTCGTAATTATATCTTAGTGCACGTTCAATTGCAAAAATATCAACATCAATATATCTAGGAGTAAGCTTACATTGTGATAAAATATCAATATGTCTATCAATAAATTCTTTTTTCGCAGCAACAATCATAACTTCGTTTTTCCGTACACCTTCTTCCAAAACTTCTCCTAATATATCAAAACTTAAATACACTTCCTTTATAGGGAAAGGTATATATGGTTCTGCTTCAATTGTGATAGATTTGGAAAGTTCTTCTTTGGTCATCAATGGTACTTTTATAGGACGAACAATAACAGATGTGCCTGAAACAGAACTTACAGTTTTTTTAGGTAAGCTTTTATTTTTTTGAAAAATATCTTTCAATATCTCCACAACAACAGGATTTCTATTTTCAGCTAATGTTTCTAAAGAAACAATTTCGTCAGGCAATTGTCTTATTTGCCAATCACGAAGAGAGAAACTTTTTTGTCCTACAGGAGTCAAATATACAAGTTTAATATTTTTTGAGCCAATATCTAACCCAACATATTTTTTGCTTTTTAAAAAATTTAATTCCATAAAAATTAATATCTTTTAAAAATTTTTTTTAACTACAACAAGAGACAGAATGTAAGCCAGCTTCTGTATCCCGCACTCAATAATATGTGTTGAGTGCGGGATGGGTATCATTCGTCTACTGCGACCCACCCAAAGTTCGGTCTTGCTTCCTGCAAGGGTTTAGCCGTTTCACCCTCCCCTTTGCCTAAAAAGGCTTATAGGGAGACTATTCCAAAGAGTATCCTCTTTGGAATCCCCAAGAGTTACCTCTTGGAGCGTCTCTGTTCGCACCTCTATCCCGTCAAAGAACGGGATGGTTGGTTTCCTATAAGAATCCCGATAAGTTCGGGACGTCTTATAGTCACCAACTGCATTTTTTTCTTAAGACATTACTGTCTTAAGAAGGAAGGCTGGACTTTCCTCCCCTTTCATTAACGAAAGAGGCGATACCCTTTCATTCTGTCTCTTGTTGTAAATCTTCTTCAATATATAAAATTCGTGAACAAGAAGAACAAAGAACAAATTCTTCGTATTTACGGATATCATTTATTTCTTGCTCTGTTAAACGCATATTACAAACACTACAGTTATACCCATCCGGAGTTGATACCACAGCAGACATCACACTGTTTCTATTACTATGCACACGTTCATAAATCGAAACATACTTATCATCAATTTGTTGAGCAAAATCACTACGTTGTTTTCTTTTTTCTTCAAGCAGCGTTTCCAACTCTTGTTTTCTAAGATTAAGTTGTTCTATAGTTTGTTTAATCTTTGCTTGTTCAATAGAAAAATTTTTTTCAACTTCTGAAATATGTTTTTTTAAAAAATCTTGTTTTTCTATTAATTCAAGGATTTCTGTCTCAACTGTATCTTTTTGCTGATTTAACCTTTCTATTTCATTAAGCAATGCACGATATTGTTCGTTTGTTTTTACAGTATTTAACTCTTGAGTATGTTTTTTTATTTGTTCTTCGATAGTTTGAAGATCTAATTCTTTATTTTTTAACTGAATTTGTAAACGTTTGATCTCTTCTTTTTCTTTTTCAACTTCTTGCTGTTTCTGCAATTGCAAATCTTGTTGTTTTTGTATCTCAATGGGAATAGAGTCAATTTCTTCTTCTAAAAACTGTATTTCTTCATCATATTTTTGTAAAGTCACTAATTTTTTTATTATTTGTTTAAGTTTAGCCATGTTTTTTATTCTTATCAAATTTTAATCTTTTTGTCAATAAATAAAAATTTTTTGCTTTTTTAACAAAATTTTTGTTTCCAAAAATAGCATTACCTACAACTGGTAATTCACAACCTAAGTCAATTATATTAACAATATTTTCTTCATTTATCCCCCCATCACATGAAATTAAAAAATCAAACTTTCTTTTTTTTCGTATTTCTGCCAATTTTTCAACTTTAGATAAACATCTGGACAAAATTTTTTGTCCACCAAAACCTGGTTCAACTGTCATTACCAATATTAAATCTAAAATACTCAAATAAGGTTCTAATCTTTTAACACTTGTTTTAGGTTTTATTGAAATACCACAAAAAACATCGTGTTTTTTAACATCATAAATTAATCTTTCAATCTTGTTTTCTTTAACCGCTTCATAATGAAAAACAATTAAATTTGCTCCTGCGTCTATATACCACATATATGTTGTATCAGGATTGTTTACCATCAAATGAACATCAAAAAAACATTTTGTATGCTCTCTTAGTAACTTTATAATAGGAGGACCAAAAGTTAAATTAGGTACAAAATTGCCATCCATAACATCTAAATGTAAAACTGTAAACCCTACTTCCTCGATTTTTTTAACTACTTCTTTTAAGTTTGTAAAATCACTATTTAGTATTGAAACAGAAATTTTTGGCAATGGTGAAAGTACTTCTTTTAAAGTTTTATTTTTCATCAATTAATACTCCATCTACAAAAATTCTTATTCGTGAATTTTTCTTCGGAGGGACATAAAGTTGGATTTTTTGTTTTGGTAGTGTTGGTTTATTATACAAAATACTTTCCCCATCTGAACTAATCTGCACTATTTTTACGTTCTTTGGTGTATCACCAAAAAATGGTAACTCATATTCAAAGTTATAAAATACTTCTCCTTGCGTTACATCCTTAACCTTAGCTACTACAACTTCTATAGCTGTTGTATCATTTACAACCTCATCCGGTTGTGGTAATTGAGAAATAACTTTGCCATCATCATATCCTTCAACAACTTCTTCCTTAATTTTCAATATAAAAGAATACCTTTCTGCCCATTCATATACTTCATTTATATGTTTACCTTTAAAATCTGGCATAAGTATTATATCTTCTTGAGGAGGACCTAATGATACAACTATATCAACACCTGTATTCTTATCGACTATCTCACCTTCTTTTGGTTGTTGCTGGATTACTTTATTTTTTTCGAATCTCAATGAATAACGATATGTTACAGTTCCAACGAACAACGAATACTGTCTTAACAAAACCTCTGCTTTACGACGATCTTCTCCAACAATATTTGGTACAAAAACCTTTTCTCCACCACGACTTAAAATAACATTTATTGATCGTCCTTCCCGAACAACCATTCCTGCTTGTGGTTGTTGTACTACAACTGTACCAGCAGGATAGTTTGGGTTGTAAACTTCATCTATTTTCTTAAGACTCAAATTTAATTTTGACACCACATCTAGCGCTTCATACAAAGACTTATTAACAATGTTAGGAACGATTACTTCTCTTTTTGAATGAACAATTTTACCTGTTATATGATATAAAAGTACAATCACAATACAAAAAAATATTATTATGCAAAAAAATATTAACCACAACAAAAGATTTTTTATTTTTTTATTTTTTGACATATTAGATTCCACCAACTATAGTAAAATACAGACAAAATGGTTTATTTACATCGAACTGTTGTGCAAAAATTATCTCAAACCGTAAAACGTATGTTTGTAAAACAAAACTGTATAATTTAAACTTTGTACCTAAAGCACTGTAAAATTTCTGTGTTTCACCATCTAAACCTAAATCAATAAAACATTCTTGATAAAGACTTTTGAAAAACAAATCTGGGAATAAATACCACATGTAATAATTAACATCATAAACAAGCGGTATCCTTAATCCTAACCTTAACAAAGCAATTTTAGAAGAAAATAATTCATTCTCTCTTACACCACTAAACCGTTCAGGTCCGCCAAAATAAAATTTTTTTACATCTTTACCAAAACTTGCTGCTAACTGTGCCCGTGTAAACAAAGACCAATCTTTCCCTAAATTGAAATAGTTTACAAAATAATACCTTAAAATACAATAAGAAAAATCGCCATCGTAAAATTTGTCAGAAACATTTATCTGTAACAAACTACTATACCCTTTAACAGGTTCTAAATATTTGCCTACAATAGTGTTCACTTCATATCCAAAAGTAATAATATTTTCCCGTAAAGTATAAAATTCTGATGGGGACTCTTTATCTCTCTTATAATAACTAAAAATAATTCCAACACTTGAAATTCTACTTAATGGATAATAAACACCTAAATCCATTCCTAATAATCTTTTTATTTCATCATTCTGGATATCATAAACACTTTCTGCTAAAAAGTTTAACAAGATTATTGGCCTCCATCTCAAAAATTCATATTGTATATTAACAGAATAATTTTTATCACCTAACACTATAGATGAAACCGCAGTTTTATGTTCGCCAACCATATCTGATCCTTGCCAATATAACAACATAAGCAATCCTTCATACGAAGAATAATATAAAAACGGTAACATCAGATCTGTTGAAAAATCAAATTTGTATGGTTTTATTTTCTTTAACGAAACACTTTGAGTTTTATCTATACTATCTTTTGTATCAAAAGGAATTTCAGATAAAAATATCTCATTGTAAACAAAATCTGATAAGTTGAACAAATAAATATCTTGGTTAAAATTACGATAATAACACAAAAGAACCTTTTCTTTAAAATAATATACATAATTAACTCCACCTATAACATTCGTAAGTTTCACAAATTTTATTGGAGAAGAAATATTAACAATAAATAAGTTTTTTACACCATAAAATTTTTTATCATAATTATCGTTATAATCACTAATAAACATAATATGTTGGCCATCTAACAACAAAGGGAATTCTTCATCTGATATTGTTGAAGTTACTTGTTGTTCAATATTATTTTGTAGATCATACAAAAATACATCTGTCTGCCAAGTCAAAATATCTGCTTTTTCACATTCTAACTCTTTAATATAAACCAATTTTTCATTGTCAAAATATAATTGAGAAATAAAATTTTTATCTTTTTTAAGTCTAAAAAGTTTTTTATTTTTTATTTCATATTTAAAAATAATACTTTCACAATCCTTAATTCCAACTAAATATACATCTTTACCATCAAACGATATATAGCTTGATACAAGTATATCTATATCTTGAACAAAACTTATTTTTTTTAACTTTTTATTATTTATATCAAACAAATATAAATAACTTTTATTATTTTTTAATCCTATAAAACATAAAATACCATCTTTTGAAACAGAAACACGTGTTGTATCTGTCTGAACAAAATCTATGTTTGTGTCAAAAACATTTTTTGGAATCAACAATTTTTCTTTACCATTCTTATCTCTAATATAAAACATGTTTTTTCCTTCACGATCACTTAGATATATAATTTTGTCGTTATACATTACTGGAGAATAATAATGTACTGGATAAATATCATTTTTTGTAATTTTTTTAGATATATCCAAATCTGTCATAGAATTTATTTTTACTTCATAATCATAAAAAGTTTGTATTTCTTCAAAAAATTTTTGTTGCAATTTTCTCAAATCCAAACCCAATACAATAGACAACACACTGTTAGCATCAAATTTACTTTTATATAATTTCAAAATATTAACAAGCCTTTCTTTACCATATTCTGTTTCTATAAATTCCATAAGTTTTGCTGATTGTTCATATGCTGGTAATATCATATGTGGTTTTAAATGAGCAAAATTGTGAAGATGTTCTAGCGGTATTAATTTATTCGAAACAGCCATGTCTCTTACTAACATCTCCTGCAATGTTTTTGTATACAACGAAGATTTAAACTCAGCAAGTCCTTCTAACAACCAGTTTGGATAAAAAATTGATTTCAACAACAATGGTGTTCTCCATACACCTGAGTATAAAATGTTAAATTGTATCTCATGTATAAGTTCATGACAAATAACATGTTGTAAAAATTTCATTGAACCAGTATAGGGTACAAGAAATCGATTTTTAAACGCTTCAGTAACACCACCTGTTTGTTCAGTAACATCTACGATTCTATTTTGTAAAAATTGTTGGTATCCATAATAAACAAAAAATGGTATTTTGTAATCAAATTTGATATCAAAATATTCTGTGTTTTGAACAAACATTTCTTCTAAAATTTGTTCTATTTGTGTTAATACTCTTTCAAGTTTTTTTTCAGAATAATAAATATCAAAATTATCAGTTGAATAAATTTTATAATTAAATATATCAGTTTTTACAGCACTATATAAGGAAACAATAAAAAATGTAAAAAAAACAAAAAATTTATATGTTTTCATATAATTTATTCAAAATAAAGTTCTGGATCTAATGCCACAAAATCTTTTCTTAATTCAAAATATAGCTGACCTTTAGAATCTAATTTTGCAATAGTTTGTCCTTTCTTAACCTTTGCACCTTCATACACTAATATTTCTCCAAGCATACCATATATCGTATGGATATTTTCTTTATGTTCAACAATTATAAGTTTGCCATAACTACGGAAATTGTTTGAAACAAATAGTACAACACCATCTTCAACAGAAACAACATCGTCATTTGAAAGACCGATTAAAACTACACCATTGCTTATAAAACAACTACCATCTTTTTGAATTTGTTGTTTACCAAATTTACGGACAACTTCGCCATTTATCGGTTTTATAAACTTTCTGTCAATTACAATTTGTTGTTTTCTTCTTTGTTCTTCTTTTTTTAATTTTTTTAACAAATCTTCTAACTCTTTTTGTGTTTTTTGCAACTCAACAATTTCTTTTTCTATTACTCGTTCTTTCTTTTTATACGACTCTAAAATCTGATTTTTTTTAACAAATAACGATTTTTGTTGATTCTTTTTATCTAAAAGTTCTTTATAATGATCTTCCAACTTCTTTTTTTGGTAACTGTATTGTTGTTTCAACTTTTCAGAAATGTATATTTTATCTCTTGTTTGCAACAATTCTTTAGTATACTGTTTCAATATATCTTTTTTAATCCTACGATAAAAATTTTCTTCAAATAATGGCACGGTTAACAAATATTGTTCCACATACTTTACTAACAACATCCGTAATATTCTTGAGAAAAACTCTTCGTCAGTTGAAAGCAGATCTATTTCTTTCTTAATATCTTCGATCGTATTTTTTGTTTGTTCAATCTTTAACTCTATATTTTTCTTTTCGTTATCTAGTTTTTTAATTTGCTGTTCAATTATTTTAAGTTCTTTTGCTAAATCTTTTTGGCGTGTTTCATACAATTGTTTTTGTTGAACTTTCTGTTGAATAGTTTTACTAACTTCATCAAGTTTTTTTTGCGTCTGTTTAATTTTGGTGCAAAAAGATAAAGAATAAAAAAATTCTATAACTAAAAGAATAGTGCAAATCCTTCTGATAACCATTTGTTTAAAAATTTTCGTCCACTACTTTAAAATTTTGTAAAATACAAAATAGATATATCATTATAAAAATAAAAACCGTAAATAAATCAAACTTAATCAATTCAGACATTACAATTAAGTTAATAAATTTTTTGTTAAACAACATAATAATGGAATACAAAATAGTAAACAACAACACTATAGCAAAATTTGTCTGTAAGTTTTTAGTGTTAAAAAGATAAAATATTATAGTTAACACAACAAAAATAAAAACAATTTTGTATACTAAAACTACAACAGGTTTTAACTCTTCTATACGATCAAGATAAGATTTCATATTATAATCAAATAAACTCTGTTTTACATACGATGTTAAATTCATAGCTTTAACCAAGTCCTCAAACTCTTTTTTTGAATAATTTTCTATTTTTACTTTTATTACATCAGAAAACGGATTCTGTTTCAAAACATTCAACACAACAGCAAGCTCTTCTTTTTGTCTAACTTCATCAAAAATCTGTTGTTTCGTAATATAAGACACTTCTTTAAGTTTTAATTTTTTAAAATCAGTTTTCAAAACTTCTAAGACATTTTCAACTATAGCATCCTCAGATAATACAAAATGTAAAACAAATTTATCTACTAATTTATTTTCTACCCATTGGAACAAATTATATATATCAAACATTATAACAAAAAAAATTGCTAATATAACACTAACAAAAAATTTTGCTAAATCAATAAAAACTTTCATTTTTTTCCTTAAAACAAACTTATAAAATTTCTCAAAACCAAAGTTTTGTATTCTTTAATTTTGTTCATTTCAGGATAAAAAATATTTCCTTGTATAGAAAAATTTTTTTGTCCCAAAAAAGACAAAGAAATTGGTCCTATCATAAACATAGATTTTATCATTTTTTTAACTTTTTCTTCTTCGGATATACAAATAAAAGGTTTGCATAAAACAGCTGCAATAATTACTCCATGTAATCTTGATGTTATTATTAAATCTATATCTGAAAAAATGTTTCTATAATTTCCAACTTTATCCCAAACTCTAATTACACCATTATTTATCCTACTTAAAAGTTTTAAACAAAAAGGATAATCTTCTTCAACATGAAACGGAATAAACACTATCCTATATTGTTTTGACAAAACTTCACACATTGTTTTTAATATCTCAAAATCTTTTATTTGTTTAACAATCATTCCAATTGTATTCACTGTTTCCGAAACAAAAACTTTTTCTTCTTCAAAATCATATATACATATATCAGGACAAAACTTTGCTTTTTTACTATATTTTAAATCATCTTTATTCCTAACAAAAATATTGTCAGCAAAAAAATTTAATATAGATACAACAAAACTTTTTGGTATTTTTTTAACATCAATCTCTGTGTTTAATACAAAAATTTTTTTGTTAAAAATTTTTGCAAGAAACAAGATTAATAGATAATATAACAAACTTAACCTACTTGTCTTATCTTGGAACAAACCGCCTAACGAAACAACTGTGTCTACTTGAGATATAGATTTAAGAATTTCTATAAAATCCCATCTTGGAATATAGGTAACATTTTCTTCAACTGTTATTTTTTCTTTAATGTTATATAAAACGAAAAAATTTTTTCTTTCAGCAGATATATTCAATAACTTAATAGATGTTTTCAACAACCATTCGTCACCGAAATTGTTAAACCCAAAATAACCAAACAATAAAACTTTTCTCATTTATTTTATGACATAAAAATTAAACAAATTTTCCCAATAAACCAGCCTAAAATAACACCAACAATACTTCGTAAAACACATATCCATACCGGCGTATGAATATGCAGAAAAGTGTTTATTATTGAAACTAACGAAGTTATACTTAAACAAAATAAAAGTTTAGATACTAAACTTTGTTTAAATTTTTTTAGCAACCATAAAGAGATAACAAACAATGGTTGCGCAAAAAATATTTCTTTAAACCTTGGACGAAACAGAATATATCTTTCTATCAATTCTCTTAAACCTAACTCAAACTTTAAAACATATTCTTTACTAACATTTCCCATCCTTATTAAAAGATATAAAAAAATTATCAAAATCAAAAAAACAACCAAAATCTCTTTTAATGAAACTTTATAGTTAAACAAAAAAATTTTTTCTTCTTTATTAAGAACAACAAAAAAAGAAAGTATAATTGGTGCTGAAAACATTAGTTTTGTACCATAGACAAAGCTTTCTTTTGCAACATATTCATATTTTTGTAAAAACCCCCAAATTATTATTCCAAAAAGAATCGTTAACAAGTTTATAAAAAAATAAACTTTATCTACAGAACTTTGTAAAACAACATTTAATATTTTTTTATACAAAAATAAAGGAAAGAAAATTGAAAATACAACAACAATAAAATTAAAAACTTTGTCAATACATAAAGAAGAATATTTTTCAAAAGAAAAATTTTTGTTATTACCAAATTCATTAACCAATTTTTTAACAATTTCAATATTCTTTGTTAACTCTTGATATTCAGAAGGAATTATATATACAATAGAACAACTTCGTTCAAAAACTGCTTTTTTAATTTTAAGAAACAAAACAGAAGTCTTATTAACCTCAACTTGATTAAAATCGCAAAGAAAAGTTCTTAAAGGAATGAAGTTCAAATGCGCAAAACCAATTTTTACAGCAAAATCTTGTTGTTCAAAATTAAGTTTAAACAATTTATTTTGTGATGATAACAAATTTTTTTTTAAAAACTCACAAACTTCGTCTAAGGCAATTTTTCTACCATAAAAATTTTGTTGTAATAAAAAAGCATATTTATCAGATCTCAAATAAATTATAGAAAAAATTTTGTCCTTATTTTTATCAATAGCATCTAAGGTTTCATTAACATTATATATCTTTTGGCTAAATATTTTTAATACAAACTTACAATTATTAAAAAATGTCTTATCTTTTATTGAGAGAAAATTTCCAACATCTATTGCAAAAAGGTTAATACCTGCTTTATTAAACTCATAAATAATTTTTTGAATATCTTTCTCTGTTAAAATAAAAAAATCAATGTCAACAACAAACGTTGTTTTTTTTCTAATGTACCACTTATACCAACTCGTGATGTTAAAAATAGATATCAAAATGCAAACAAAGAGCAAAACAAGTATTACAAAAAATAAAATTTTTTTCATTTTTTCTTAATTTTACTCTTTGTTTTCTTAACTCTCAACTGAATACCTGTAAGTTGAGAATACATTGATAAATATTTGTTAGCAGAGCTTTTCCAAGAAAAATCGTATTTAAACATATTTTTTCTTAGTTGTGTTAACAGATCTTTATCTTTATAAACTCCTATTGTACTTAAAAGACATTTATAAAAGCTCTCAGCAGTGTAATCTTCAAAAACAAATCCGTTACCAGTAAGAGTTGAAATATTAAATTGTTCTACAGTATCAGCAAGGCCGCCAGTTTTGTACACAATTGGTGCGGTAGCATAAGTTATTGCGATCATCTGTCCTAAACCACAAGGTTCAGAATTTGATGGCATTAAAAAGAAGTCAGATCCAGCATAAATTTTATGTGCTAACGGATTGTTAAACTCTATAAACAACTTAAATTTTGTTGGGAACTGTTTTTGTATATTTTCAAGTTGTTGTTGCAAATTTTTGTATCCTTTTCCTAAAATTACAACTTGGACATCATGTTCAGATAAAAATTTTGGTAAAACCTGAACAATCAAATCTACACCTTTAAGTGGATCTAACCGAGAAACCATACCATATAAAGGAACATCTTTTTGTTCAAAAGAACAAACTTGTTGTAGATCTTCTTTACATAACTTTTTGTTTTCCAAAGTTTTTTCATTAAAATTTGCTTTTATAAAAACATCTGTTTCAGGATTCCATTCAGAATAATCTATTCCGTTTAGTATGCCTATAAGTTTTCCCTCAGAGGCACGTTTTGCAAGAATTCCTTCAAGTCCTCTTCCTTCAGAATGTAAACTTGATATCATCTTTGCATAAGTTGGTGATACTGTAGTTACCATATCAGCAAAAACAATCCCTGCTTTCATAAAATTTATCTTTCCATAATATTCAAGTTTCTCAGGGACAAAATCATGCCATGAAAAACCAGCAACAAAATGTATCTCAGCACTATACAACCCTTGATATGCTATGTTATGTATCGTGTAGACAGTTTTTGTATTTTGAAAAAAAGCATCTATTCTATATAATGTTTTTAAATATGCTGGAACCAAACCCGTCTGCATATCATGACAATGTATTATATCAGGTTGAAAATCAACAGCTTTTGCAGTTTCTAGCACAGCTTTGCTAAAAAATATAAATCTTAACGCATTATCAGGATAATCACCTTCTTCAGTAGCATAAACTTCTTCTCTGTCAAAAAACTTTTGATTCTCTACAAAATACACTTGTAGATTGTTTAACTTTGTTGTCCAAATATGTCCTTCAATATATTCTTGTCCAACTGGTATTAAAACTTTTAATCCAAGGTTTTTAAGTTTAAATTTCTCTCTATCAATTTTTTTATGTAACGGAATAACAATTTTTACATTAACTCCTAACTCTTTTAATACTTTTGGTAAACTGCCGACAACATCAGCTAATCCACCAACTTTTACAAATGGTGTACATTCAAAACTTGCAAATAAAACTTTCATTTGCATCACTCCTTTCTTTTATCTATTGTAGCCAATATTTAAATATCGGCTGCGTCTTTATCTTACTTTTATTTCTCGTAAAAATTTTGCATTTTCTTCCGGTATAGATGAGTTAATAGACATACCGGTACCTATCTCAAACCCAGCTGTTTTTATTAACCTCGGCATTATTGTTATATACCAATGGTAATACTCTTTACCTTTTTCATTCACTGGTACACTTCGTATTACAAAATTGTAGTCAGGGTTATCAAGGCCATAATAAAGTTTTGACAATGTAAGTTTAAGATTTTTAGCTAAATCAGTAATTTCTTCATCTGTGATATCTCCAAAAGATTCTGTATGCCTTCTTGGTAAAACCCACATATGAAACGGTGCTAACGCAGCATAGGGAACAAATGAAACAAAATGTCCTGTTTCAACAACGATACGTTCTTGTAACTTTAATTCTTCTTCTAACATATAACAAAACACACATCTACCTGTCTCATCATAGTATCTCATTGCTTCTTCAATTCTATATCTTATATGAAACGGTACAACAGGTATAGCAATAAGTTGTGAATGAGGATGCTCAATAGAAGCCCCTGCTTGTTCACCATAGTTTCTAAAAATAATTATCATTTTTATTCTTTTATCTTTTTCAGCAGCGTTATATCTTTCTTTATAAACCCTTACAATCTGTTCAATATCTCTTTCAGGCATAAGTGCTAACAAATGGTTATGTTTTGCTGATTCTATTATAACTTCTGCACAACCAACACCTGACACAAATCTTTTTATCCCTTCAGATTTAAACTCAACAGTCCCTTCATAGACAACAGCTGGGTATTTGTTTGGTATAACCCTTATTTTCCAATTCCCCATATCATCATTTACAACAAACACTTCATATGGTGTCATATGTTCATTCCCTGGACAAAACGGGCATGTTTCAGATCGCTCAGGCAAAATTTTCTTTTCTTTTTTTGTTATAAAATCTTCGGGACGTTTTGCACGTTCTGTTGATATAACAACCCATTCTTTAGTAGCTATATTTTGTCTTATCTCAGGCATATCTACCTCCGCAGTTCTTTAGCTATGTTGGGAAACAAAGACAGATCTGTATGTGGTATAAATAAAGCTGATGTGTACTCGTTCATGTACATAGGCAAACTTGACAAATCAATATAAGTCATTTTTTGTTGAACTTTATATATACGTTTTCTTGCATAAGATGATAACAAAAATAATATCGCACTTAACAACGAGGTGTTCCCAGAAACAACAAATTTTTCTTGTTCGATATCAGGAAACAACCCTAAAAGTTGCGCTTTTTTAATATCAATAAAACTTCCAAAACCGCCAGAAATGTAAATTTTTTTAATATCCTCTAAATATAAATTTAAATATTTTATCAATGTATGTAATCCATGAAAAATTGCTCCTTTTGACCTCAGAATATTTTCAATATCACTTTCTGTAATAACAATATCTTGTTTGTTTAAAGTAAATTCTTTTTCAACAACAACAAACTCATATTCGCCATCAGCATTTTCTCTTATTCTATTTTTAAACTTTTTATTATCCACAATGAACTTGCCTGATCTGTCAATAACACCAGCTTTATAAAGTACAGCTGGGATATCAATTAACCCTGAACCACAAATACCAACCGGTTTTGTATCACCAATAACTTTGTATAGTACCTCTTCATCTCTAATTTCTATATCTTCAATTGCTCCAACAGTTGCAACCATACCAGACTTTATCCCAATACCTTCAAATGCAGGCCCACAAGAACATGCTGCTGAAACCAAAAAATCTTTATTCCCTACAACCATCTCACCATTTGTACCTAAATCAAGTAACACACACAATTCTTGAGATTCATCAATACCACATGCTACAACACCGCCAACAATATCGCCACCAATATATGAGGCAACTAAAGGTAAACAATAAATTTTTCCTAAAGGATTTATCATTAACCCTGTTTTATATGCTTCAATTGGTGGCACACGATTTACTACAGGAATATACGGTTCTCTACGAATATATTTTGCAGGCAAGTTTAAAAAAAGATGTATCATAGTGGTGTTACCAGAAACAGTAGCAGCATAAATATCTTTCTGTTGTATATTTGCATTTTTTATTGCTATATTTATAAGTTCATTGATAGTATAAACAACTTTTTGATTCAATTCTTTTAACCCATTTTCCTGTTCTGAATGAATAATTCTTGTAATAACATCTGAACCATAGACAATCTGTTGATTAATTGCAGAATACACACCTAAAACTTCTGAATTTAAAACATCTACTAATGCAACAACGACAGTTGTTGTACCTATATCAACTGCTATTGCATACAATTTTTCAACTTTAGAAATACAATTAATTTTATACACTGAAGTTTCTTCATTAACACAAAACTCTTCGTTCAACACAGTATCTACAACCCAATTGTTTTTTCTTAACAACTCAGGCAGACTAGTTATTAATTCAATATTATCAAACACAACATTAATTTTTTCTTTTTGAGAAATATAATTTATCATACGGTCAACATCTGCAACATGGTCATCAATAGAGGGTTTTGGTAAGCTTAAATGAAGAAGTTTTACTAACGGTGAAAAATCAAAATTTTTTATAATATATTCTTTTAAATCTTTCTGCCAAAATTCTTTATGTAAAAAACTATGTTGTTGTATTTCTTCTATAAAATTGAGTTGACTTAAAAGTTCTACAATAATATCTGAAACTGGCAATGTTTTACAAGCAAGAACAATACCTTGTCGTTTTTCTTCTTCTGAGATAAACTGTGAACTTTCCGTAGTATATTTTCCTTCTAAAATTTTTATTTTACACTTACCACAAGTTCCTCTTCCACCACACGATGCATAAATGTTTATCCCTGAAGAAATTAATGTTTGTAACAAATTCTTATTTTTTTCAACAACAATTTCTTTATTATACGGCAAAACTCTTAGTTTAACAAATTCACTCATAATTATTTTTTAACTAAAGATTGTTTTTAAAAACTTTGGTATACCAGAAGCTTCTTTAGGACCGACAATTATCTCCCAATCTGGGAGTAAATCATTAAGTTTCCCACTCATAACTGCAACATATCCAGGAATAATAATTTTTTTATGTCTTATATATTCTTCTACTCTTTCTTTTTTTATAGCTTCAACAATTTTTTCAGGCGTAAATTTTTCCGCAGCCCATGCAGTAAGAACTGAAAGTCCGTCTGTATCAACAATTAAAAGCCATGAAGGTATTTTCGAATTTAGTATCTCAGGTTCAACTGAATAATAAGTTAAAGAAAAGTTTGTTGTAACTAACAATGGCGAATTTTCTGTTGGCTCACCACCAATTTTGTATAATTTAGGCTCAACAGTGACAGGTTTTTGTGGATCAGTATAGATATTAAATCTTAAAGTGATAAGTGGCAAATGAATTTCTGGTTCTGCAGTATTAACAACAACAATGCTACCATATTTAAGTATTGCTAAAGATGCATATGAAAGTGTAGTTACAACATCGTCTGATTCTATTATTACACAGGTAGGATAACCTAATGGACGAAAGTTTTTTTTCAAAGCTAATCTTCGCACTTGTGTCAAATCCTCTGTAAGTTGGACATAGTTTTTGACAGGAAGGTTAATCACAAGTTCTCTATATCCAAAGTTTTGCACTATTGTGCTAACTAAAGAAACAATCTCTTGCAAACTATTCCCACCTACAACCAACGGAATATTATTTTGTTTGGCAATATTAACAAATTTTTCAAGTTCAGAAGAACTGTTTTCCACTATACCTATTAAATGTAATTTTTTAGTTTTTAAAACATCTTCAATAAAACTAGAATTTTTTGATACCAGACCTAAAACAGTATCTTCATCAACTTGAGATATAATATTCTTAATTCGTTCCAAATTATCTTGTTCTGATTTTATTAGCAAAAGTTCTGTTTTAACTTTTTGGCCAACTCGGTCAAATTTGAGATTCTTAAATTTTTCTATTCTATCAGAGATAATATCATCACTATAAGTATCTTTTATCAACACACCAAGTAGACAAGGATTAAAAAACGTTTTCTCATGGCGAAACAATACTGTCTCACCACCAATTTTATATTTTTCAGCGACAGTTATAGTTCTTATTGGTGGTTCAGCAGCTTCTGCTAAAATTTTTTTTGCCTCTTCTGATACATAAGGACAACTTTCTAACGAAACTTTTTTTGCAGCAAGTGCCATCGCAAACGCTAAACATGTTGGAAAACCACATTCTTTACAATTTGTTTTAGGAAGAAGTTTATATATTTCAAGTCCTGTTAATGGCATTTTCTAAACCCTCCTTAAAATCTAAAATTTTTTAAAAGATAGATTAGTCGGCAATTAATTGCCAATTACAAACTTTATACACATTTATCCCAATTATATAACATTTTAAAATCATTATCAATACAAACTTGACAACTTGTTTAATATAATATAAAAGGTAAGGGGCGCTTGAGATACAACTAAATATAAATACTTTTTTTTTAATCAATAAATATTGTTTAATTCTTCATAGTTTTATATAAACAATTTTATATAAACAACATTAATTTTATACACTCTAAATACACTAACTTTTTACAGAGCTAAAACTATGTATACTTATCCGGAAAAATTTGATGTTATAGTAATAGGTGGTGGTCATGCAGGTTGTGAAGCAGCGTATGTTTGTTCAAAACTTTCCCTAAAGACACTTCTTTTAACAATGAATTTGGAAACAATAGCGATGATGTCATGCAACCCTGCAATAGGTGGTGTCGCAAAAGGACAGATTGTACGTGAGATTGATGCTTTAGGTGGTATCATGGCAAAAGTGGCTGATAAAACAGGAATACATTTTAAAATGCTTAATACTTCAAAAGGCCCTGCAGTGTGGTCCCCAAGAGCTCAGTGTGATAGAACTTTGTATCGTGTTGTAATGAAACAAGAGTTAGAACAACAAAAAAGTCTTCTTATAAGACAAGAAGAAGTAATCAAAATATTAACTGATGATAAAAAAGTTTGTGGTGTATTAACAAAACATGAAAATTTATACAAGACAAAATGTGTAATAGTTTGTACTGGTACTTTTTTAAATGGTGTGATTCATATTGGTCTTAAAAGTTTCCCTGCAGGACGGTATTCTGAATATCCATCTGTTTTGTCAGAATCGTTAAAAGAATTAGGTTTTGAAGTAAAAAGATTAGCTACAACAACACCTCCACGAATTAACGGAAAAACCGTTGATTTTTCAAAACTTGAAACACAACCTTCTGATGAAAATCCAATGCCATTTTCACATTTCACACCATTATCAAAATTTCCCTATCAAAAATTGCTAAATTGTTATATCGCATATACAAACGAAAATACACACAAAATTATCCTTGACAATTTACATCTCTCAGCTACTTATGCAGGAAAAATAAAAGCTGCTGAACCAAGATATTGTCCATCTATTGAAGATAAAGTTGTAAAATTTAAAGATAAACCACGTCATCAACTTTTTTTAGAACCGGAAGGGTTGTATACAAATGAGATGTATTTAAACGGTTTGTTTACAGGTTTATCTGAAGAAACTCAAGAAAAAATAATACATTCTATTGCAGGACTTGAAAACGCAAAAATTACAAGATATGGTTATGGAATAGAATATGATTTTTGTCCACCTACACAGCTTTATCCAACACTTGAAACAAAACTTGTTGAAGGTCTTTTCTTTGCAGGACAAATTAACGGGACTACTGGTTATGAAGAAGCAGCAGGGCAAGGGATAATCGCAGGAATCAACGCAGCAGCAAAAATTCTCGGGTTCGAACCTTTAATATTAGGTAGGCACGAAGCGTATATAGGTGTTTTAATTGACGATTTGGTGACAAAAGGAGTGTTAGATCCTTACAGAATGTTTACTTCGCGTGCAGAATATAGGCTACTTTTAAGAAATGACAATGCTGATTTACGGTTATTAGAATATAGCCATAAATATGGCTTAGTGGAAGAAAACTACTATAAAATTTTCCAAGAATACAAAGAAAAGTTAAATAGATTAATAGAATATCTAAAAAAGAAAAAAGTCAACGCTGACACAACAGCTGCTGATTTAATTGTTCAATCACAGGATGTTGAAATATCCGAATCTGAATTAGAACAGTTCAAGCTTGAAACAGACATTTTTTGGAATACAAAAAATATGTTAACTGAAGCAAAGATCCAGATAAAATATGCTCCTTACATTGAAAAACAACTACAACAAATTGCTCAACTTAAAAAATATGAAAATAAACAAATACCACAAGATATTGATTATACAAAAATACCAGGCCTACTTAAAGAAGCTCAAGCTAAACTTTCACAAATAAGACCAAAAACTATCGGGCAAGCATCTCGTATCTCTGGTGTAACTCCAGCTGATATCTCAGTGTTACTCATCTATTTAAAAAAACATTATAACTTATAAAGAAAAATATATTGAAAAACTTTTAGCCTTGCAATAAAAAGCAAGTCTAAATCTTCGTCCTACGTTTTTTAATTATTTTTTTACAACATAATTTTTTGCAATGCTATGTGCGAGACGTATCGGCTGAGGTATTCTATATTTTGACAAATTTAACACAATATCTTTCGCTGTATTTAATGAAACTTTGTGTCCAATTGATATAATAACTTCTTTTACATTATCTTTTGTTCTCAAAGCATAACCTATAACTTCTTTTGTTTCATCATCAATTATATTTGTAAAACTTCCCCGTTTAGTACCTAACTTTGACAAATATTTCCCATACAAAAGTTTTTTTGCACAACCTATAGTTGGTAAGTCAAGAATTACACCAATATAACTTGCAAGCCCCATACGTCTTGGATGTGCAACACCATGACCATCTAGAATTAAAACATCTGGTTTGTCTAATTTATCTAAAAACTCAACAATATAAGGACCTTCTGAAAAACATAAAAATTCTGGAATATATGGGAAATTGTATTTGATAGAAAAAACTTTTATTTTTTCTTCAACAATATCTCCATAAGGATAAAACAAAACTACATAGCCTAAAACAACATTTTGGTTTTTAAAATGAACATCGATACCGCCAACATAGTTAATTTTTTTAACAACATCTTTAGTTATAACTTTTTTTGAAAGTTCTAATTGTAAGCCTTTTGCTTCAACTAAATTTTCTGGTATTTTGACTTTCATTAAACTAAAAGTTTCAAAAGTTTTTTTAGCAAAATAAAAATTTCATAAAAAATACTTCTTTTTATCTTTATAGCCTTATATGTACAAACTTCAAAACAACAAAGACAAGTTATACAATTTGCATAATCTATAAAGTATTTATTGCCAACTTTTTTTATAGTTTTCTTAGGACATATTTGGTAACATTTCGCACATTGTTTACATAATTTTTGTACAATTTTTGGTCTAAACCAAACCAAAGGTTTTACAAAACTAACAACAATTTTTGGAAAATAGTTAACAAAAGATGCTGTTTGAGGAAGAACAACTTTTATGTTTTTTATTTCTTCTTTAGAAACTCCTATAAAAACAATTTCGGTAGGTTTCTTTAGATATTTGTTTATAAACAAAAAATGTTTTGGCAACTTAAACAAATCTTTTACTACAAAGTAATCAACAGTTCTAGCATTCTCTGATGTTATAATTAAAGCAAATTTTTTAACAGTTCCTGAGGCAGGCCCGTCTCCCTCCATCCCTTCAATAGCATCAACTATAGTTAAATCAGGTGGTCTATATGAATATACAGCGTATAAAACTTCAAAAAAATCTTGTGGATGCAAAGCATATTTGTGATATAACGATTTTGTAAAACCAGCAACTACACCATACATATTCTTTATTCCACAAGTGATTATCGTTAAAGAATGTGTTTTAAGTTTAGGTAAATTGACAATATAATCAACTTCCTCAACAATTTTTGAAACAACAAGTTTCTTACAACCAAACTTATTAAACTCAAATTCTATTGTAGGATATACCGAAAGATTTAAAAGCAAAACTTTTTCTTCTTCACAAACCTTTTTTATTCCTGTCTTTAATACAACTTCCTCAAAGTTTGCTACAGAAGGGCTGTCACCAACAATGACTTCATTGTTCTTCTTAAACAGCTTTATTATAGCACGCAAAAATTCAGGATGTGTAGTTGCTGCTTCTTGAGGCTTATGTGCTCCTAATAAGTTTGGTTTAAGCAAAACTTTTTTAAACTTTATTTTATCAACAAGGTCTAAAACAATAAGTTGGTTCAAAATAACTTCATAAATTTTTTCACATTTATATTCATCACATCTACTTATTAATAATTTACTCATTTTTTTAATCCTAATTTTGAATATAAACAATCAAAAAACAAAATTGTTATTGCTAAAGGTAGCCTTAAGATTCTTTTTATTCGCCATGGTTCTTGTAATAATCTATAATACCATTCTAAACCTAAAATTCTAAACAACTTAGGGGCTCGCTTCAATTTGCCACTTATTATATCAAAACTTCCGCCAACCCCTATCACAACTTTGCAGTTAAGTTTGTCAATATGTTTCTTAATCCAATGTTCTTGAATCTCCGTTGGTAAGGCAACAAATAATATATCAACTGATCTCTTATTTATTTCTTCTACAACTTTATCTGATAAATCTTTGTTGTTTAAAAAAATATAACCATGATGATATCCTACTACATTTATTAAAAACTCCTTTTTAAGTTTTTCTGCAACATTTGATACAACAATTTCATTTGCACCAAACAAATAAATTTTACAATTTTTTTCTTTTGCTAAACAACAAATATGGTCGATAAGTTCTATTCCTGGCTGATGCTTTAAAACTTTTGCTGAAAAAATACTACAACATAACGCAATACCAAAAGAATCACAAAGTATAAGTTTCGCTTCTTCTAAAGCTTTTTTAGTAAGATAATCAATTTTTGACTGAAGATATATAAGAGAATTAAGTGTAACAATTTGGCAAGGTTTTTCTTTTGATAAGAAACTTTCGATTTGTTTTAAAATTTCTTCAACTTTAGCAAAAACAACCTTTATTTTTCCAATTCTGAAAACATACATTTATATCAAACCATAACCTCAGTTTCACGTAACTTCAATGAGATAACTTTCGAAACACCAAGTTCTTCCATTGTAACACCATAAAGTGTATTTATAAACTCCATAGTTCGTGTATTATGTGTGATCACAATAAATTTTGTTTGATTTGAAAATTCTTTTAATAACTTCATAAATCTTACAACATTAGTCTCATCAAGTTGTGCGTCAGCTTCGTCTAAAATACATACAGGAGATGGTTTCACCATAAAAAATGCAAAAAGTAGTGCAAACGCTACCAACGATTTTTCACCACCTGATAAAAGATTTATATTTTGCAATTTTTTCCCCCGTGGTTGAACAATTATTTCTATACCAGATTCTAAAATATTCTCTTCGTTTGTTAATATCAAATCTGCCTTACCACCTTCAAATAATATATTACAAAGTTTTATAAAGTTTTCTCTTACTGCAAAAAATGTTTTCCTAAAATTTTCACTGATTTGTTTATTTATATTTGAAATTGCTTGTAACAAATCCTGTTGTGCTTTAAGCAAATCTTGTTGTTGTGTAACAAGATGATTGTATTTTTCTTCAAGTTGTGCATATTCTTCAGGTGCTGCAAAGTTTATAGCGCTCATTGATTCTAAACGTTTTTTAAGTCTCTCAATTGTTTGCTGATCTACCTCTTGAATATTACCATACATTTGTTGTGCTTCTTCAAAAGAAAGAGAATATTTTTCTTGTAAAAAATTTATATAACTTGTCTTATTGTTTTCTAATGTATTTTTTTCTAATTCAATTTTGTTTAATTGAAACTGCAACTCTTCTTTTTGTTGTAACAAATTTTTAATCTGTTGTTCTTTTTCTGCCAAGGTTGACTTTTTTTCTTCTAATATATTTATTTTTTCAGACAATTTTTTAGAAATTTCTTCTTTTTCTTTTAACAACAAAGAAAGTTCATTCTCTTTTTCTTTAAGTTCTAATTCTAAACGTTGTTTTGTTTCATTTTGTTTTTCAACCTCAACATTTAAAGAATTTATTTTTTGTTCAACAAAAGAAAGCATTTCTTTTTTACTTTCAATATCTTTTATTAAATTATCATATTGTTGTTGAAGTTTAGCATATTCTGAGTTAACCCTAACATATTCTTCAAAAACTTTATTTGATTGCAGGTTTGAAATTTCTGTCATATGTTCTTCAATTTCCTTAGTCAATTTTTTTTCTTGTTCATCAAGAGATCTAAGTTGTTCATTAAGCGCAGTAATTTGCTGTTGTATATTCTCTTTTTCTTTATCATATTGTGTCAAGTTTGCATCTAAAACATTAACAAGCTCTTCCATAGACGAAATATTCTCTTCTTTTTCTCTTTTTGAAACATAAAATTGATTAAGTTGTGTATCAATAGTAACTAGTTCTTTTTCAAGAGATATTTTTTGTGTTACAAAATCATTTAATTGAGAAGATAAATTTTGAATCTCTTCAGATATGTTTTTTAAATCATGTGATAATTGATTAACTTTTTGCTGAAGTACAAAAATATCTTCTTTATATTCTTCTGTTTCAATTTTTCCAACATGATACAAAACTTTTGTCTTTAAAACATCATCTTGAACTACAGTATCAGAAAATAAAAATTTTACTACTTTTTCCCATACAGGATCAAACTCTATCATTTTTAAAATTGTCTCATCAAGTTGGCCTAAAAGATCTATATTATCTAAGTTTGATTTTATTACAAACGTAACAAAACCTAATTTGTTTTCTATTAATAAATCAGTTAACTCTTTTGCATCTGTCTCTGTTTCTACTACTAACCAAAAAAGTTTATTACCTAAATATGAACTAACTAAAGAATAATATTGTGGATCAATTTTTATAATCGAGCTTATAGGGACACATTTATGTTCTAAACCTCTATCTTTAAGCAATGAGAAAAATTTTTGTATGTTATATCCAAAAACTGAAACATCAGCTGAAAAACTCTCAAGTTTCGAAGTTAACCTGTAAAATTCTTTGTTAACAGTATCATACAGAGATTGTTTCTGCTGCAACTGTGTTTCTGTTTCTTCAATTTGTTGGTTTAATAACTCAATTTTATTTTTGATTTCATCTTTTTTTTCTTCTAAACTTTGGATTTGTTGAGTAAGCTGTTTTAGTTCTTCTTTTGACAAAACAATCATGTTCTTATTTGTCTGTAATTCTTTTGTAAGAGAGCCTGTCTCTATGTTGTATTTTTGCAAATCACGAGTTAAGGCTAAAATTTCGTTTCTTATTTTAACTTTTTGGTATTCAAACTCAGAAATAGTTTTATTTTTTTCTAAAACTAACTCTTGCAAGTTTAAAATTTGAGTCCTATAAGCCTCATATTCCTCTTTATGTAAAACATTTTTTTGTTGATAATTATTAAGTTGTGTTAAAACTTCTTGTTCTATTTGCAAAATATTTTTTAACTCTTCATTATATTGGACATTTTTGTTTTTCAACTCTTCAATCTCTTGTTGAAGTTTAAATATATCATCTTCAATATTTTGTATTTGTTGTTTTATCGTTTCTATTCTTTGAGAAGCAAGTGAAAGATTTTTTTCAATTGAAGCATCTTCATCTTTTAATTTTAAAAATTCTTTCTCTATTTCTACTATCTCAAACTTAAGATGGGAAACAAACGATTCCTCTTGCGAAATTTGGCTACATAATTGAGAATATTGTTGTGCTAAAGAAAGATAAGTTTGCTGTAGTTGCTTTATTTGTTCTTCTATATGCCTTGTCTGGATAACAGCGTTTGCACATTCTAACATCTGTAATTCTTGCTGGTACTTTTGATAATTTTTTGCTTTTCTAACAGCAGATTCTAATGAGGACATCTGTTCTTTTATATAAGCTAAAATATCTTCCACACGTGCCATATCAAGTTTTACCCTCTCAAGTTTTCTTAATGTTTCTTCTCGTTTAACTTTATATTTCGCGATACCGGCTGCTTCTTCAAAAAGCATCCTACGTTCTTCAGGTTTCGCAGAAACTACAAATTCCACCCTACCTTGAGGTATAATACTGTATCCATCTAAAGATAAACCTGTATCTAATATAAGATCCTTTATATCTTTTAACCTACATGGAAAACGATTTATAAAATATTCTGTTTCACCAGAACGATAAATCTTTCTTGTAATAGCAACTTCGTTATAATCTATAGGGAAAATACGTTTTGTATTATCAAAAACAACTGTTACTTCACAAAAGTTTAAAGGAAGCTTACTTTGAGAACCAGCAAAAATTACATCAACAGGACTCTTAGATCTTATTTCTTTTAATGATTGTTCACCTAAACACCACTTTATTGCATCAACAATGTTTGACTTGCCAACACCGTTAGGTCCTACTATACCTATTATTTGATCGTCAAAATATAATATTGTTTTTTCAGCAAAAGATTTAAAACCATATATTTCAATTTGTTTTAGCATACTGTCACCTCACTTTTATATTTTTAATTTTTACCAAATTTTTATTTTATTTTACAAATTTTATCATTTTTTACCAAATTATTATTCAAAAGTCAATATTAACTAAAAAATTTTTTTGATTATTCAAGTTGAAAAAATAAAAAAAAGTTTGTATATTATATTCTATAATAAGCCGCGGTGGCGGAATTGGCAGACGCTCACGGCTTAGGACCGTGTTCCGATAAGGAGTGAGGGTTCAAGTCCCTCCCGCGGCAAAATTTTTTATAAAAAGTTTTGTAAACTGTACTTGTCAAAAGATCTTGTTTTTATTTCCTTATTATTCTTATTATTTTTTACAATTGACAAAGAAAATAAAATTTTATATAAGACAAAGAAAAATAAAATTTTGAAGATAAAATTTTATACAAAAAGTGATGAAAACAAATATAGAAATTACAAAACTTTCGTCATGTAAAATAAAAATAAAAGCTACAATTAATCCTCAATCTGTTCAACAATTTAGACATCAATGTAGTTTAGAATTACAAAAAGAAGTCACACTTCCTGGTTTTAGAAAAGGTTATGCCCCGTTAGAAATAATTAACAAACAATTTTCAGGATTGTTACAAGAACGTGTTTCTAAAAAAATTCTTCAAGAAGTATTAACACAAGTTTTTAATGAACACAAAATCAATTATATACCTGATACATTGAAAATTTTATCATTTAATTTTTTAGATGATAACAGTTGTGTTTTTGAAGTAGAATGTGAGATTGAACCGGAAGTAAAATTAAAATCGTATAAAGGATTAAAACTTACTAAAGAAATTAAAAAAGTTACACAAGAGGATATTGACAAAACAATTAAACAACTTCAAGAACATAATGCAAAACTTGTCCCATCAAAAAAAGAAAAAATTGAGACACAAGATATAACTTCAACAAGTAATATTTTTTGTGTTATAAACTACAAAATTTTTGTTGATGGCAAAGAATTAAAGAAGTATGAAGGAAAAAATGTTTTAATTAATCTTTCTTTAGATACATTACCTAAAGGGCTAAAAGAAGGTCTTGTAGGTATGTCTTGTGGAGATAAAAAAAGTATAAAAGTTGAATTTCCAGTAAATATACCCAATGTTGAACTTATAGGAAAAGAAGCAATAATGGAAGTAGAACTTGTAGAGGTCAAAGAAAAACAACTGCCACAAGTTGATAACGAATTCGCAAAAGATTTAGGATATAAAAACCTTGACGAATTAATGTCTGCTATAAAAGAAAATATACAAACAGAATTTGATAAAGAATCTGAACAAAAACTTAAAAACCAAATTTATGAAATTTTGTTAAAAGAACACAATTTTGAAGTACCTGCAAGTGAAATCGAACAAAGATATAACGAAATTGTTGAAACGTTGAAACAAGAATACTCAGTATATAACAAAAAGTTTGAACTCACCGAAGAACAACAAAAAAAATTAAAGAAAAAAGCTGAAGATGAAATACGATTAAAATATATACTTAAAAAAATTTTGGAAACAGAAAATATAAAACTTACAAACGAACTTCTACAAAAAGAACGTGGCAAACTTTTAAGTATGTATCCAGGTAGGGAAAAAGAAGTAAACGAATATTTTGAAAAAAATCTTGACATTATTGCATCTAATTTATTAGAACAGAAAATTATTGAATTAATTATTTCACATGCAAAAATTAAAGAAGTTATAGCAAAATAGGAGGATAAAAATGCCAGCAATTGTTCCTACAATTATAGAACGATGGAACCAAGGTGCAGCTGTAGGATATGATATTTTTTCAAGGTTATTAAGAGATAGAATAATTTTTGTAGGTGGATATGGTGGTGCAATAACTACAGATATAGCTGATCTTGTAATTGCACAACTTTTGTATCTTGAAAGTGAAGATCCTAATAAAGATATTTATCTTTACATAAATTCGCCTGGTGGAATGGTTACTGCAGGCCTTGCTGTGTACGACACAATGCAATACATAAGTTGTCCAATAACTACAGTTTGTGTAGGTATGGCGATGAGTTTTGGTGCGTTATTACTTGCTGCAGGAACTAAGGGGAAACGTTTTGCATTACCTCATGCAAGAATTATGATACATCAACCGTCTGTATATGGTGAAGGTTTATCAGGGACTGTAACTGATATTGATATTGAAACTAAAGAACTTTTATATACAAAAGAAAAACTTATTGAGATACTTGCTAAACATACTGGACAACCAATAGAAAAAATTAGACAAGATACTGAACGTAATTTTTATATGTCTGCAGAAGAGGCAAAAGCATACGGTATAATCGACGAAGTTATTACAAGTAGAAAACTTATAAAATAAAATGAAAGAAAGTATCTTGTGTGCTTTATGTAAAAAACAATTACATCAAACACAACAAGATGTAAAATTTGTAGGTAAAGGCGATTTTTATATTTGTGAAAACTGTGTAAACTTTTTATACGAATTACTTACAAGATTAAAAAAATCGCAAACTCGGCATAAAAAAGATTTTCTACCTACGCCAAAAAAAATTAAAGCATATCTTGATGAATATGTAGTAGGACAAGAAGAAGCAAAGAAAATTCTTTCTGTTGCAGTATATAATCATTATAAACGTGTATTCTTTTTAAAAGATGATGAAGTTGAAATACAAAAATCTAACATCCTTCTAATAGGACCTACTGGTAACGGTAAAACTTTGCTTGCGGAAACGTTAGCAAAACTGTTGAACGTCCCTTTTGCTATAGTAGATGCTACTGTTTACACTGAAGCAGGTTATGTTGGTGAAGATGTTGAAAACATACTCTTGCGACTCTTACAATCAGCAAATTATGACATTACTGCAGCAGAACATGGTATTGTATATATAGACGAAATTGACAAACTATCAAGAAAAAGTGATTCACCTTCTATAACTCGTGATGTCTCTGGTGAAGGTGTGCAACAAGCATTATTAAAAATCTTAGAAGGGACAATTGCAAACGTACCGCCACAAGGTGGAAGAAAACATCCATATCAAGAATTTATTCCTATTAACACTAAAAACATACTTTTTATCTGTGGTGGAGCTTTTGAAGGATTACAAAAAATTGTTGAGGAACGGTTGAACAAAAAAACTATCGGCTTTTTAACAGAAAAAGAAAAAAATAAAATTTCTGAAGAATGGTATAAACACATTCAACCACAGGATTTAATAAAATATGGAATGATACCAGAACTTGTTGGTAGGTTGCCTGTTATAGCATACACTTATGAACTTACTGAAGAAGAACTTAAGGATGTTCTTATTAAACCAAAAAATTCGTTAATAAAACAGTATAAAAAATTGTTTGAAATTGAAGGTGTAGAACTTGAATTTACTGAAGATGCTATTTCAGAAATCGCACATTTAGCGAAGAAACGTGGTACTGGTGCACGCGGATTAAAAACTATCCTTGAGAAGATTCTGATTGACGAATTTTATGAACTTGCTGATAACAAAAATGTATTTAAATGTGTAATTAACAAAGAGGTTGTACAAGGTAAAATAAAACCTATCTACATATACAAATCTAGAATAGCATAAAAATATGATAGAACAAAATATAGTTCAAAACAAAACTAACGTTTTACCTTTTATCCCGTTAAGAGATACAGTAATTTTCCCTTCAACAGTAACACCATTAAATTTAGGTAGAGAAATTTCTATTTCTGCAGCACAACATTCTTTATCTACACAAGACAAACTTTTAATTGTAAGTTGTCAAAAAAAACCTAACATAGAACAACCGTCTTTTGATGATGTATATCATATTGGCTGTTTAGTAAAAATTCTTAGAACTATTAGCTCGCCTGACGGTTCTTTAAAAGTTCTTATTGAAGGAATAGACAGAGTAAAAATTTTAAATTATAGATACACAGATAACGGATACATTGAAGTTGAATACGAAATTTTGAAAGTTGTAGAACCACAAAATGAACAAGAAAAAATTGAAACTGAAGCGTTGTTCAGACAAGCAAAAAGTGAGTTTGAGGAATATGTTAAAATAAACCGTAAACTTCCTATAGAAATACTTTTGTCTGCACAAAATATACAAGAACCTTCAAAGTTTGCTGATACTGTTGCAACTTATCTAAATCTAAAAACACAAGATAAACAACATTTGTTAGAACTTGTAAACCTTCGTGATAGATTAGAAGCGCTTGTAAAACATATTATCGCAGAAAAAGAAATACTTAAAATTGAAGAACGTCTGCAAACGCGTGTCAAACAACAAATAGAAAAAACACAAAAGGAATATTATCTCACCGAACAAATGAAAGCTATCCAAAAAGAGTTGCGACAAAAAGATGATTTTGCAAAAGAAATTGATGAACTTAAAGAAAAAATTAAACAAGCTAAGATGCCAAAAGAAGTTGAAGAAACTGCTTTAAAAGAGCTGTCTCGTCTTGAGAAAATGATGCCGTATTCGCCTGAAGCTACTGTTGTAAGGACATATCTTGATTGGCTAGTTTCATTACCATGGAGTGTAAAAACTAAAGATATTCTTGATATAAAACGAGCAAAAGAAATTTTGGATGAAGATCATTACGGACTTGAGAAAGTTAAAGAACGTGTACTTGAATACCTTGCTGTGTTAAAACGAGTAAAAAAAATCAGAGGACCAATACTCTGTTTTGTAGGACCACCTGGTGTTGGAAAGACATCTATTGCAAAATCTATTGCACGTGCTTTAGGCAGGAACTTTGTTTCAGTATCTTTAGGTGGTGTTCGTGATGAAGCAGAGATACGTGGACATAGAAGAACATATATTGGTTCTTTACCAGGACGTATCATCCAATGGATGAGGAAAGCGAAATCTAAAAATCCTGTTTTTTTATTAGATGAAATAGACAAAATGGGGGTTGACTGGCGTGGCGACCCTTCAGCAGCATTACTTGAAGTTTTAGACCCAGAACAAAATTATCGTTTTGTAGACCATTATTTAGACGTAGAGTTTGACCTTTCAGACGTAATGTTTATCTGTACTGCAAATACAACTTATACAATCTCACCGACATTACTCGACAGATTAGAAATTATTTATTTTTCTGGTTATACTTGGGAAGAAAAATTACAAATTGCTAAAAAATATTTAATACCAAAAGAACTTAAAAACCATGGTACTACTGAAAAAGAAATAAAATTTACTGAAGAGGCAATAAAAGAAATTATTGATAAATATACTCGTGAAGCTGGTGTAAGAAATTTAGAAAGAGAAATTGCAAATGTTATAAGAAAAGTATTAAAAGAAATTTCGTTGTCATCTAAAGAATTGACCAAACCTATTGTTATAACAAAAGATATGATCCCTAAATATTTAGGTCCACCAAAATTTATTAAAGGGACTGTTGCACAAAACGGTGTTGGCAGTGTTGTTGGTCTTGCTTGGACTGAATATGGTGGAGAAACTTTAATGATAGAAGCTGCTATGTTTAAAGGGACAGGAAAACTTATACTTACAGGTAAACTTGGTGAAGTAATGCAAGAGTCAGCTCATGCAGCATTGTCTTATGTACGTTCAATCTCAAACAAACTTAAAGTTAATCCTGATATTTTCAAAAAATGTGATATTCATATACACATACCTGAAGGTGCAATACCTAAAGATGGGCCTTCGGCTGGTGTTGCAATAACAACTGCGATTGCTTCTATTGTAACCAAAAGAAGAGTAAAACCTAATATTGCTATGACTGGAGAAATAACTTTACAAGGAAGGATACTCCCTATCGGTGGATTAAAAGAAAAACTTATAGCTGCGTATCGCGAAGGTATAGAAACTGTCTACTTCCCATATTTGAACATAAAAGATTTAGATGAAGTGCCACAATATGTTAAAGAAAAAATAAAACTTGTCCCTGTTAAACACATGGATGAAATACTCATTTCTTCGTCTGTGTTAGAAAAACCCAATAATAAAATAAAAAAGAAAAAATAAAAATTATTCTTTTTGTTTTTTATCTTCTGCCAAATATTTTCTTAATTTAAACTTCACTCCAATTTTTTTTGCAATTTGTTTAGCTTTATTAATATCTATCAGAGGGTGATTGATGGTTGTAACGACTACTTCACTAATATATTTTTTTGCTTGTTCAATAAATCTTATAATTTTGTCAAATGGTTTATCTATTGATGTTTTATGAAGTTTGAGATAAATATCTTCATTGTGTGCATTTAACGAAATAGAAATACTATCAACCGCATTTTTAATAAGTCTACATACATTTAACCTACAATACGCACTTGCGAGACCACTAGTATTAACACGTATTTTATACTTATTAGGATATTTTTTTTTGATCCACAAAGCAACTTGTTTAACAATCCTCCAACGTAGTAACGGTTCACCATATCCACAAAAAACTATTTCTTCTACGTTTGGATGAATCATTAATTTTTTATTTAAAGCATTACATATTTGTTTTAAATTTGGTTCTTTATATAAAGATAAATTATATCCGCGGAAAAATTTTTTCCAACGAAATTTTATACAATAAGAGCATTTTACAGGACATTTGTTTGTTATGTTTAGGTAGAGATTATTTTTATATTTGTATATTATATTTGAAGACATTTTTGACATGTGTTATTTTATTTTTTTAAACAAAATACCAGGACTTTTAAACTCTTTTGACCTAATATAAACTATATTTTCTTTGACAAGTGTTTTAAAATCTTCAATGATAAATTCTTCTTCATTAAAACAAGCTAAAATTTTTTTACACACATTAGGCATCAAAGGATAACACAATAACACTACTGATTTTATGCAATAAAGAAGATCTGAAATAACATTTATAAGTTTTTGGATTTCTTTATTTTTAAACAAACTCCATGGTTGCATATCTTGTACATACTTATTTGCAAAAGATGAAATTGTTAATACTATATTTAATATTCCATGAATATCAAGTTTTTCAAAACATTTTTTGTAAGAAGAAACTGTTGAAATAATAACTTCTTTCACATTTGATGAAATTTCACTTACTATAAGCTGATTATTAAAATATTTTTCTAACATTCCAAAAGTCCTGTTTATCAAATTCCCTAAATTATCTGCTAAAAGTTGATTATAACGTTGTATCATTTCGTTAATTGATATATCTCCATCTGTATCTAAAGGAAATGCTGAAATAACTAAACTACGTGCTGCATCTATACCAAAAAGATCTTTTAACTCTTTCGGTCTTATTATATTACCTAAAGTTTTCGACATTTTTTTACCTTCAATAGTAAAAAATCCGTGTGCTAAAATTTTTTTTGGTAATGATAAACCTAAAGAGAGCAAAATTGCTGGCCAAATCACTGAATGAAACCACAAAATATCTTTCCCTATAATATGTAAATCACAAGGCCAAAAATAAGAACAATTTTTTTTTGCAAGATTAAAATAATCAATACCTGAAAGATAATTTATTAAAGCATCAATCCAAACATAAGTTGTCTGTTGCTCATCGAAAGGTAATGGTATTCCCCATCTTAAAGTTTTTCTAGAAATACTTATATCCTCAACAGGAAGTTGTAACTTACCTAAAATTTCGTTTTTACGTGTTTCAGGGATAATTTGTATTTCACCATTTTGTATTTTTTCAAAAATAATAGTTTTATATTTTGAGATCTTTAAAAAATAATTTTCTTCTTTATGTAATATAGGTTTTGTTAAATGGTCTGGACAAACACCGTCAACAAGTTCATCTTCAGAAATAAACCGTTCACATTGCACACAATATAACCCTTCATAATAAGCTTTATATATATCACCGTTGTCAAACAATCTTTGTAAAATAAGTTTCACTGTATCTTCATGAAGTTTATCAGTAGTTCTAATAAAATTTGAATATTCTATACAAAATTCCTCCCATACATTTTTAAATTTTTCTACGATAAAATCACAATATTGTTTTGGTTCGTAATTATTTTTTTTCGCAACTTCATAGATTTTTGCACCATGTTCATCTGTCCCTGTTAAAAAAAATGTGTCAATTCCTAAAAGTTTATAATATCTTGATATTACATCAGCAATAATTGTAGTATACAAATGTCCTATATGAGGTTCATCGTTAACATAGTAAATTGGTGTGGTTAGATAAAATTTTTTCATTTTTACTCGTTGTAATCTGCAAGATATTTATTTTTGGATAAATATTTATTAACATATTCACTTACTGCTAAATAAAAATCTGTAATTGGTATATTGTATCCACAGGAGAACAATTTTTTCATCTCAGCTTTTGTATAATATTGATATTGATCTTTTATTTCTTTTGGCATCTCAATATATTCTATATTTGGTTTTTTACCTAAACTTTCAAACACAGCTTTTACAAGCTGGTTAAAACTATGAGGCTCACCTGTACCTATGTTGTAAATACCAACTAAATTTCTGTTTGTATAAAAAAACATTGTCATGTTCAACGCGTCTTTTATATAAATAAAATCGCGAAGTTGTTCTCCATCCGCATATTCTTCTCTATATGATTTAAATAACTTGACTTTTCCATCAGACATTATTTGCTCATACGCTTTTATTACGAAACTGCGCATATCAGCTTTATGGTATTCATTAGGACCAAAAACATTAAAATATTTTAATCCAACAATTTTTGTTAAAAGACCGTTATGTTTTGCCCATAAGTCAAATAAATGTTTAGAATATCCGTACATATTTAAAGGACGAAGATTCTCTAACTCATCTTCATCATCTGAAAAACCATGGGTCCCATCACCATAAGTTGCAGCAGAAGATGCATAAATAAATCTTATGTTTCTGTTAACAGCATATTCACACAAAATTTTTGTATATTCATAATTATTTTTTATATAATGTCTTGCATCTGGATAAATAGTTGATGAACATGCTCCCATATGAAAAATTGTATCTATCTCAAATTTATCATATTTCCCACTTATTAGATTATTTAAAAAATCATCTTTTTCAACATAGTCAACAAATTCTAATCCTAAAAGGTTTTTCCATTTGATATTATTTATTTCGTCCACAACAAGAATATTTTTTTCACCAAGTTTGTTGAGCTTCCATATAATACCACTACCTATAAATCCTGCACCACCTGTTACTATGATTAATTTTTTCATTTTCCTTCTTTCTATTGTGCAGAATAATAACTTTCTAAATCTGCAAACACCCTACCTATTAAAACTCTGCTTTCAAGCCGGACAGGAAGTTTTTTTTCATCATTTGTTATATAAACAAACAATCTACCCCTCGCTCTAAACAAAGGAAATTTCCTTAAGTCAACTTTTGGTTCAACTTTTAAACATTCATACTCTTTATCAAATATTTTTATCTTGCAAATTTGTATAATATCAACAACCATAGGGTACACAACTTTTCCAAGCCAAACATCAAACACATATTGTTTACCCACTTCAATATTTTGTAACCTTAACCAATACAAAGCAGAAACTACATCTTGAACAAAAATGGGGCAATATCCAGTTGTCTTGTCAGAAAGATTATACCAAAAATTGTCCACATGGTTAAAAACAGCTTCGTCATAAGAAACATAACCTGCTTCTTTTTGATCACTAACAAATTTCAATGAATAAAAACCGTCAAAATCAACATATGAATCTGTTTTATTTCTTACTTTATATATCAAATCTATTGATTTATTTGAACTTGTTTTTGTGTAAATATGGAACACTTTTTGTCCATATAATTCTGTTGTTTCAATTCCCATTTCTGCTTGACCAGCTGGTATTATCTCCCAATAGATTTTATAGTTTAAAATTTCATTTTTATAAGCACTATCTATTTTTCTTAAACTAACATTATTACAAACTATTTGTTCTTCATTAAAACCATTTTTTTCAGAAAACAAATATAAACTTGTCAAAAGAAAAATTAACACAAATATTTTTCTTAACATTTATCTTTCGTTTAAAATAATCTCAACTGCTTCAGAAAAATTTTTTGCAATAAAGTCAGGTTTCCATTGAAATTGGTCAATATTATCTACTGTTGAAGCAAGTAAAATTGTTTTTACTGCTAAGTTTTTACCAAAACCAATATCTGTGTCTTTATCACCAACTACAAAAGATTTTTCTTTATCAATTTGTTCTAACATTTCTTTGACAGCACCTATTTTTGGTTTCCTACATTCACAACCGCTATCAGGCATATGTGGGCAAAAATAGTATCTATAGATCTCAACACCATATTGTTTTAAAACTTCAGAAATTTTTTTATGTATAGCATGTAGGTTTTCAATTTGTACTAAACCCCTCGCTATACCTGACTGGTTTGTAACCACAACTAATTTAAAACCCGCATCATAAAGTTTTTTTAATCCTTCAACAACACCATCTAAAAACTCCACTTCATCCGGATTATTAAGAAAAATTTTGTCAACAATAATAGTACCGTCACGATCTAAAAAAACTATAGGGAATTTATCAACTGTTGCCATATATCAACCCCTTCTTTAATTTCAAGTTTTATATTGCAACAATAAATTTTGTCAAAATATTTTGGTTCAATTTTATTCATTAAACGAAAAATTTTAACAACATCTTTATATGTCATCACAATCGGATATGATATTTGTTCTTTCCATTTTTTAAGGTCTTTGATTTTGTACCAATAATGATCTGAATAAAAAATTTTTTGTTTTACATCAAAACCTTCCAAGTCTAACATTTTTACAAAAATTTCAGGTCTTGCAATACCACAACATACCGCAACAGTTTGATAAAACAACAAAAATTCGTTTGGTTTAAAAATTTTTTTTGACCATACATTAACAAAATTTACAATTTCATAATTAGTTAATATAATTTTTACATGTTTATTAAAAGAACTAATTTTATTTTTAACATAATCACAAACACCTTCTTTTACAAATCTAGTATGGTTTAAAATAACATAGTGAGCGCGTTTTATAGCAGAATATAATGGTTCTCTTAGTTTCCCTAAAGGAAACAAAAGTTGTGGCTCATGAACAAAATCATACATGTTTATTACCAAAATGTTAACATCTTTATAAAACTTAAAATTTTGGTATCCATCATCAGAAATAATTATTTCAGAAAACTTTGACAGTTCAGATATTGCGCTAACTCGTTGTGAGGATATTGCCATCGGTAAGTTAAGTTTCGAATACAGCATATATGCTTCATCGCCAATCTCTTCTATAAGCTCATCATTATTTTCTTGAGGCAACAATAAAACTACTTTTTTACTTCTTTTTTTTCTTTTGTATCCTCGCATAACAATTCCTACTTTTTTATCTTTTTTAATAAGTTCCTCTGCTAGAAAAGAAACAATTGTTGTTTTACCACTACCACCTAAGGTGTGATTACCAATACAAACAATTTTAACTCCATCAAACTTTTTTTGTCTAATTTTGTTAACCAGTTTTATAATTTGAAAAAAGAAATAATATACTGGAACTAAAACTATTCTAACTGGTAACAAAATGTATAACAAAAATTTCATCATTTTTCTTTCCATCTTCTATGAAGCCACATCCATTGATCCGGATATTTTTGAATATATTTTTCTATGATTTTGTTAATCTGTAGTGTATTATATTCTAAATCTTTTTTTAAATTATTGCTATATGTCGGAGAATAAAAATCTTCAATAAAAACTTTATAACAACTATTTTCTTTAATACAAAACATAGGCAGTATTTTGCTACCAAGTCTTTTGTTTAACAATGTGACCACAGGAGTAGTAAACGCTGGCATACCTAAAAAATCTACTCGCACAGATCCTTCAACAATATGTTGGTCTGGTAGCAAATACACAATCCCACCGTCTTTTAACCATTTTATTATTTTGTTTAATTGATGCGCATAAAAAACTTTGCCACCTAAACTCTCTCTAATTTTTTTAACCTGCCACTCAACAAACTTATTTCTTAACGGACGTACAATTGCAGCAATTTTGTATCCTTCCAAGACCAACCTTTGTGCAAGTAGTTCCCAATTACCTATATGTGCCGAAACTATAATAGTGTTATTTGAAAGTTTTTGTTTAATTTCATTCCCGTCAATAATTATTTTATAAAAAATTTTTTTCGGATTGTGTATATATTTAATGGAAACTAAAAATGTCCATCCTATATTAAACCATACGTTGTTAACTTTTTTTACAATTTCTTTTGTTTGCATCTGTGGAAAAACAAGTTTAAAATTTTTTATCATCAACCTTTGACGCTTATATAAAAAAGCTTTAACTAAAAAAATAACTGTTTTTAAAAATTTTTTCAACAGAAATTCTGGAAATAATAAAACAAAAAACTTAAAACTATAAACAAAAAGAAATTCAATTTCTTCTCTAATCATATGCCAAAAACTATTTTTAAATAAAAATCTAAATTTCTCACTAAATCCTTTAGACTCATTGCTGAAACTTCTTTCCATTCAATCCGAGGCAAACAGTAAAAATCTATGCCCTTATCAATCCTAACCAAATCTTTCTTTAAGGAAGTAGCTGTTAGGTATCCCTCTTGTTGTAAAATTTCACTATAATTTTTAAAAACCTTGCCAAAAGGATAACAAAAATGGACGACCTCAACACCAAGCTTATCTTTTATTACTTTCTTAGACTCTTTTATCTCATATATTATTTCTTGTTTTGAAAGTTCACTTAAATCAGGATGAGATATACTGTGAGAACCCACTTCAAAAACATCTAACATTTCTTTAACCTGTGTAAAACTAATCATTTTTGCCTGTGTCATTAACGGATATGTATAATATCCTTCTAAGACAGCATTAACATGTAAATATACTGTAGCTTTAAAATTATATTTCTTAAGTACAACATATGCATTAGATAAATCTTCGTATCCATCATCAAATGTTATACAAAATTTTTTCCTTAAAAACTTCCAATCATTTTTTTCTACTCTATTTTTAAACTCTGTTAAAGAAATTGTTCTATATCCTTTTGAGAATAAAAACTTCATTTGTTTTTCAAAAGTTCTTGGTTTAACATATAACGATTTTAATCCTCCTTGGTAATCACCAATTCTATGATAAACCAAAATAAAAATTGTATTTCTATATTTAAGATACAAAAAAATATAAAAACTTAACAATAACACTAAAACTCCTGCTAGTTGTTTTAAAATTTTTTTCATAATTTATAAAAATTTAAATATTCAGAAACCATTCTTTCATAAGAAAATTTTTTAATATCAAACTTTAACTGTAATTTTTTATAAGATTCTATATTTTTTATAACTTCTTCTACAAAAAAAACAAAATTGTCTACATTGGGAACACTTACAAACTTTACAAGTTTTAATAAATGTTCATCAAAAATTTCTTCAATTTTTGCCGCAGTTGTTGAAACTACAGGTTTACCCAAAACAACACTTTCTACAACAGTTCTCGGGATTCCTTCATGTTTCGAACAACATAATATAATATCGCTGCTATAAATATAATCTTCAACATTTGATACAAAACCTGTAAATATTACTCTATCTTTAAAACGAATTTTGTTTACCAATTTTATTAAACTGTGATAATACGATTTGGATTCAATCTGTCCTACAACAAATAAATAAACATTGTATCCTTTCTTAAACAGTTTTTCTGCAACTTCAACTGCTATATGTTGGCTTTTATTCTCTTCAATTCTTCCTATGATTGACAAAACAACCGCATCCTGTGGGATTTCGTATATAACACGTATATCTTTTTGATGAGATTTAGCTTCAATTGCATCGTAAATAACTTTTATTTTATTACTTTTTATACCAAAATCTACTATTAGATTATTTTTTATTTTTTCAGAGACTGTTATAACACCATTACAAAAATAATACAAAAGTTTGTTTATATATCTTTTTAATCCTTTTTTCCTATACTCAACATTTCTTGTTATGAAAACTTTTTTATTCAACAATTTCCCTATAAAAACACCTAACCAATAAAACTTAGGTGAATGAATATCAATCACATCTATTTTATGTTTTAATAGCAAATAAAATATTTTGACACCTGCAAAAAAATCAAGATCAAATATCGGATGAATGTTATAAACTTTTATTCTATCCTTAAGTAATAAATTCAGCCTACTTGTAGGAAGACAAACTAATACCACATTATGTCCTTTTTCCTTAAAACCCTTACAACACAAATATACACGTTCTGCCCCACCAGACCAATATTTTGCTGCATCAAATAATAATATGTTCATAAAAAATTTCTTTTTTATACTAAATTTCCGTTGTTTTTGCAATAAAGATTTTGTATATCTTGTTATTATGAAAAAAACAATTTGTCTATTGATAATTATTTTAATTTTTTCATTTTTTGGAATGTTTAGTAAATTAGAGATAGCAGAACTTCAACCATTAGGTTCCGCTGCACACGCAGCTATCTCAAGAGAGATTTTAAGAACTGGGGATTGGTTAACTCTCCACTGGCCACACTGTGAAGAATTTAAAGATTTCTATCAATTTCCACCTTTATTTTTTTGGTTACAAGCAATTACTTACAAAATTTTTGGTATCTCAGATGCAACTTCTAAATATGTATCTTCTTTTTTTGGTGTATTAGTTATACTTTTAACATTTTTCCTTGCAAAAATAATATCAGATGACGATTACATTTCTTTCTTATCTTCATTAACTCTTATATTACATCCTTATTTTTTTAAACATGCAAGAAAATGCGAGTTGGAGACAGGTCTAATTTTTTTTATTACACTTGCCATATTATTTTTTATTCTTTCTGAAAAAAAACAAAAACCTTATTTACTAATCTTTTCTGGTATCTCATCAGGATTAGGTTTCTTATACAAAGGTCCACCTGCATACTGTATTTTAGCAATTGTACCAATATATTATTTATTAACAAAACAACATAAAAAAATTTTTAACCCATACTTTTTTCTATTTATTCTTATAGCACTTTGTGTGCCACTTGTGTGGATAATACCACAACTTATCTATAAAGGAAACGCTGTAATTGAAAAATTTTTTATAAACCAAATTTTGTGGTCAATCCAAGGACGAAGTGCAAAATATGTATCTATTATAGAAAGAATAAAAAATTATCTTTTTTTCTTTCCAGCGTTTTTTAGTTATTACCTTCCATGGAGTATAACAGGTATTTTTGGGATAAGAAAAATTATAAAAGAAGAAAAAACTAACACTTTATGGCATGTGTTATTAATTTGGATTATTGTTGTATGGTTAGGATTTACAATTGCAGGATATAAAGACGATTATTATCTTTTAGCATTTTGGCCAGGTTGGTGTGTAATAAACGGCTATATATTCTCTATTTGGACAAAAAGAATAGAAGATTCTATTATAAAAACATTCGCTGTCTTAAGCATTGTTTTCGCATTAGTAACAATTTTTACACCAATAAAGTTTGATAAAATAAGAAATCCTGAATTTAGAACAATGGCAGAATTTGTTAAAAACACAGTACCACAAGATAAAAAAATTTTACCTTACAATCTTTTTTACTACGACATGGTAGCATTGATACCTTGGTATTGGGACAGAGGTATAATAAAATCTTCCTTACCAAATCCTAATGTATCATCTGATGTAAAAGCTTGGAAAGAACATAGTGTAAGTACTGAAGTAGAACTTAAAAAACTTATATCCAAAGAAAAACAATTTATATTGATCAAAAAATCGGATTTTGAAAAACTTTCTTTTGCTATAAAAGAAAAGCTTAAAATTATACATGAGGAAGGAAGGTTTTATTTTTGTACATCAGAGCCATAATTATCTTCTATAAACCTAAAGCTAACCCCTAACAAAAAAAACAAACAATATGGTGCAAAATGTGCTCTAAAAGGTTCATCAACTAAACCATAAACTAAAAAAACTATTACACACCCAATACTTCCCAAAACTAAAGCTTTTGTATAGGTTTGAGATAAATTATTGTACACCTTAATCAATTGTCTTAAAATTTCATAAAATAATACCAAAAAATTAACAAATCCTAAAACACCGAGTTCAAATAAAATATGTAAATACATATTATGAGGATGAAAATGACCTTTTTCAACAAACTCTGGATAATATTCATAAAAAACTTTTCTAAAACTATCCGGTCCATATCCTAAAACCAACCGATTTAATATTAATTTAGGTGTTTCTTTTAAAAAAAAGATTCTTGCAATTTGGTCACCAGGTTTAAACGTTGAAAAAACTCTTTTTTTTGTTTGTGGTATCAAAAATATTACAATTAAAAATAATACAACGAAAAAGGCAAATTTCCTATTTAAGAAAACTCCTATAATCAAAAACGCAACTAATATCCCCAGCCATATACCACGAGTAAAAGTTAAAATGATCGCATATAACAAAACTGCACTTTTAACTAAATTCAAAAATCTCTTCTCTTTAACCAAGTAAAAAAAACTTGCTACAACCACAAAGACTAAACCTAAAATACCTGCTAAAGAATTAAAATGACCAACTATGCCAATAACCCTACTATATTTTTGGTACCCTTTATTAACTATGTCAATACCTGTATAAAATTGAATAATAGCATATATAGAATGAAGAACACAAAAAAATATCAAAATTTCTAAACATTTTTTTACAAAATTTTTATCTTCACAAACTAACAAACTTATAAAAACAAAAAAATATCCAATAACCGTCACAGTTCTTTTAATACCTGAAATTTTATCAGCAGAAAAAATTAGTGAAATTGTCATAATTAAGATAAATATCAACATTAAATAAACAACTCTTCTTATCCCAATATTCACTGGAAGAACAATTCTTCTATTTACAACACACAAAATAACATATCCTAAAAACAACAAAGAAACAGATATACTTATTCCAGAAATTGAGAAAGGTAAGAAAATAGACAAAATTAACAACGAAATTTTTATAATATTAGTTGATAAAGATTGTAATCTATCCATTTATTTTGCTAAGTTTTGTTCCCTTCTTACCCATATAAAATTATATGTTGAAAAATTTGATAATAAATCTCTAACTTTACTTCTTAAGATCCTTAAAGTAGGCTTTTTACATTCATATTCACCTTTTAGTTGTTGTATTACAAGTTGAGAGTCACCATATATTTCTAACTTCACTTCTTTTGAGGAAAGATTGTTTGTTTTAAGATAATCCAATAATTTTTCAATTCCGTAAATAACACCATAATATTCTGCTTCGTTAACAGTTGTTTCTTGAGGCAAAATTTTTGTTTCTTCTAAAACAATTTTATCGTTTAAAACAACAACATAAGAACAACTTACACCTTGTGGTGTTTTGTTACCATCGAAATAAAGCCTATATTTCATAAACTATTTGTTATAAAACGTAGTAACCTCTTTTTGTAAAATATCTTTAATGTTAACTTTTTGCGTGATGATAAGATTTTTTGTTTCTTCTTCTATTTTCTTTATTTTATCTTCTACAGATTTTTCCAAAGATTTTTCTTCCCTTTTTATCTGAAATAAACACTCTTTTATAGGCAATGGTTTAAATCCCAATATAGGTAATACATAATAGTTTAAAATATACATCACACAGAAAACCATACATATCCAAATAATTACTTTAGCAACAACAGAAGTTATTTTTAAAAAAATTTTAACTAAAACAACCGAAGTAATTAAAAGCAAAATAAAAACAATCAGATCTTTCATCTATTCCACACTTTCTACATATTTTATTTCAGGAATTTCTTTTTTTAAATACCCTTCTATACCTATTTTCAATGTCATAACAGACATCATACAATGAGCACATGCTCCTTTGAGTCTTACCTTTACAATACCATCATCTGTAATTTCAACAAGTTCAACATCTCCACCATCACGCTGTAACATAGGTTTAATCTCATCAATTTTCTGTCGTATTTTTTGTTTAGTTTCTTCGTTCATTATCCTTATCCTCCTTATTGTTCATAAAATTCTTTTCTAAACCTCTTTTTTCTTTCCATTATATCTTTTTTGAAATATTCTTTATGCTTTTTAATCCACTCATTACGTTTTTCTTTAAACTCTTCAAACTTTTTTCTGTATTTTTGTGATATTTTTATAAAATCATCAACAACTGTTTTCTTGTATTCAGTCATATCAACAGATAATTCTGTAACTGTTGGAAAGACCAATTCTTCTGAAAAAACTATTTGTTGTTCTTCTTTAACTATTATACTCCTCTTCAATTCATAAAATTCCTCTTCAAAAAGACTATCAAGAATTCCTTCAGAAATTTCTGTTAACAAACATTCAACTTTACCTTTAAACACAGCAACTTTTGTATTTTTATCTTCATCAACGTTTATATAAAAAACAGTTCCACGTACTGATGCAACTGAAGTCGGAGTTATAATATGTAATGAACCCAAATTATATCTATCATTAAACACTTTAGCTTCTGTCAAAACTCCTCCTTTGTATAACTTAAACACAAAATTTACATAAGGCCTTATTTCTTCTTCATATTCATTTTGTACAAATTTTTTTAGTTCAAATATACTCTTTTCTTCTATTCTCAATGAGACCCCTGTGTCAAAAACAATTTCAACAAAAGAAGCAGAATAAGTTATTATTTTATCATTAATATACAGAGGCATGTATAGTTCTACTTTTATTTCTTTTTTATTTCTTTCAATGATTACCTTACCTTTAGTTTTTACAATTATTGCAACAGGGTTTTCTTGTGCTATTAATAGTTGTAAAAATAATACTATTAAAATTAAAAAATACCTCATAAGGTTTTAACTTTACGAATAAAAACCTTCATTTTTTCAAAATCTTTTCTTCGTGGAAGACGTTCAACACCAGAACAAACATCAACACACCATGGTTCTAAAAGTTTAACGACTTCTTCAACATTATCTATATTAAGTCCACCTGCTACAAAAAAATTTATGTTTATACTTTCTTTCTGCAACAAATTTTTAATCTGAGCTACTACGTTTAAGTCAAACTTTTCTCCAGTACCACCAGGGATGCCTTCTATATAAGTATCAAACATAAAATAATCCACAACTTCTGAAAACTGTTTAAGTTGACTAAAAATTGTGTTAATATAACTCTCAATATTTTGTTGATTTTCAAATTGTGGTTTTATTTTTATTACTTTAATAATTTTTAATTCAGGATATTTAATTTTTAACTCTTTAGAATATTCTAATGTTTCCTCACCATGTAGCTGAACATAATTGATACCAACTTTTTTACAAATTTTTATTACTTGTTCAAGGTCTTCATCTACAAAAACAGCAACCGGAGTTGTAAACTTTGGCAAAGAAGAAACAATTTCTTTTGCGTTAACAACAGAAACTTTTCTTAAAGAATTTTTATAAAAATTTAATCCTATAAAATCAGCTCCTAAAGAGGAAGCCCAAAACGCATCTTCTTTGTTTGTTATACCACAAATCTTAACCTTCGTCATAATCATACTCCAACTAAAGTTTTTACTGCTTGTTTTATATCAGAAGAACTCATAAAATATGTTCCTACTAAAACAGCATCAACACCTAAATTTGTAAAATATTTTATATCATTATTTGAACTTATTCCACTTTCTGCTACAACGACTATACCTTTAGGAATAAACTTTATCAATTTTTCAACTGTATAAATATCAACAATAAAATTTGTTAAGTTTCTGTTATTAATTCCAATAATTTCTGGCTCACATTCTAACACTTTATTAAGATCTTCCTTTGTATGAACTTCGAAAATAACTTCTAATGACAAACTTTTTGCTATGTTATAAAACTGTTTAAGTTGTGATAAT
This sequence comes from uncultured Elusimicrobia bacterium, assembly GCA_964561135.1. GTDB lineage: Bacteria > Elusimicrobiota > Endomicrobiia > DTEH01 > DTEH01 > JANXDG01. The sequence continues at coordinate 109,486 of CAZLOB010000054.1, forward strand.
GAAAGAATTGTTGAAATAAGTAAAATTGCATCAGCACAAAAATACAAACTTTCATAAATTTGATATTCATCAATAATAAAATCTTTCCTTAACAGTGGCAGTGGAACAACTTGTCTTGCTAAAACAAGATGATAAATATCTCCAAAGAAATATTTTTCTTCTGTTAATATTGAAATAGCATCAACACTACCACTTTCATAATAGTCTTTCACAATTGAGACAACATCATAATTTTCTTTTATCACACCTTTTGTAGGCGTTGCTTTTTTACATTCAGCAATCAAAGAAATCCTATGCGGTTTTCTTATTATTGCATTTTTAAAATTTCTATGTGAATATTCCAAATCATTAATTTTTTTTGTCAGTTGATCTATTGGCAAAACTTCTTTGCGTCTATTAACCCTACTAACTTTTTCTTCTATTATTTTTTTTAAAATTGAATGTAAGTGAGAAACTTCAATATTATTCATTTTATTCATTCGTATATTTTCTTAATAATTCCAATTTTTTTAAAGCATAACCTTTATCAATTGACTCTGAAGCAAGTTTAATACCATCTTCAACTGTGTTAGCTTTTCCTGCTGCTACTAAAGCAAATGCTGAATTTAATACAACTATATCTCTTTTAGGACCACGATCTTTACCTTCTAAAATATCTAATATAATTTTTGCATTTTGTTTAGCATCACCACCTTTTAAATCATCCAACTTTGCTCGTTTTATACCAAATTGTTCTGGTGTTATAGTATAGATACTTATTCCAGTTTGTTTTACTTCTGCAACTAAAGTTTCGTTTGTAGTAGAAATTTCATCCATAGTATCTTTACCATGAACAACAAAACCGTGTTTTATTCCTAAATTTTTTAGTACTAAAGCAATTTTTTCAACAAAATCTTCAGAATAAACGCCTAAAACCTGAGCGTTTGCAAACGCAGGATTTGCAAGCGGTCCAATGATATTAAAGATTGTTCTTATACCAATTTGTCTTCTTGGCCCTATTGCATATTTCATTGCAGAATGCCAAACAGGTGCAAATAAAAATACTATACCTATCTCTGATAGACATTTTTCAGCTTGTTCTTTAGTAATCTCAAGTTTTATACCTAAATGTTCAACAACATCTGCTGAACCACATACTGAAGATACTGACCTGTTGCCATGTTTTGCAACAAATACTCCACAACCAGCTACAACAAACGCTGTTGCAGTTGATATATTAAACGTCTTTGTAGCATCACCACCAGTACCACAAGTGTCTACTATTGTCTCATAATCAATGTTTATATCATCTCTGTCAACACTTACAAGTTGACCTTTAGTAAGTTTTATTGATGTTACAAATTGTCGTAAAACTTTTGTAGCAGCAGTGATTTCTTCTACTGTTTCACCTTTCATACGTAATGCTGTGATAAACGCAGCAATTTGTGCTTCAGTTGCTTCACCAGTCATTATTTCTGTCATAACTTCGATCATTTCTTGTTCTTTAAGGTTTTCTCTGTGAACTATTTTTTGTATAGCTTCTTTAATCATAATTTAATCCTCCACAAAGAAATTTAGTTATCATAAAACACAAATATTATAACACAGATCTTTTATTTTCTTCAATAAATTTTTTGTACCAAAAACCGCTTTTTTTAATTATTCGTCTTTGTGTAGAATAATCTACATATACCAAACCAAAACGTTGTGTAAACCCTTCTGTCCATTCGAAATTATCTAAAAAAGACCATACAAAATATCCTTTAACATTACTATATTTTCTTACTGCTTTAGTTAAATATTTTATATGTTCTTGTAGAAATCTTATGCGTTCATAATCGTTTACTAAATTACCGTTACTAATTTTATCCTCAAACGATGCTCCATTTTCAGTAACATAAATTTTTTTAGGTTTGTATTTTTTATTGATCCAAGATATCAATTCATATAATCCTTCAGGATATATTTCCCAACCCATTTTTGTATATTTTCTTTTACTCTTAATATAACGACAATTTAAAAATTCATTTTTATCTGTATGTTTAACTATAAAACGTGTGTAATAGTTCAAACCAACAAAATCAAACGGTGCTGTAATAATTTTCTTATCTTCTTGAGATAAAACAACAATATTATCTTTAAAAAGTTCTACAATTTTTTTTGGATATTTGCCAAGAAATATTAGATCTAAAATAAGCTCATTTTGAAAAGAATGTAACCTTTTTGCTGCTTCAATATCATTTTTTTTTCTTGTTGCTGGATAAATTGGCATACAGTTTACCGCTATACCTATCTCAGCATTTTTTATATTCATCGTTTTTTTAAATAAATAAACTGTTTTTCCATGTGCTCGTACTAAATTATATACACACTTAAACGCCATATTTATATCTCTCATTGCAGGTGGGTATATACCTAACAAATAACCTAACAGAACTGTTACCATTGGTTCATTTAAGGTTATCCATAATTTAACCCTATCAGCAAAGTTTTCAAATAATACATGTGAGTATTCTAAAAACCATTCAACAATTTTGTCGTTTAACCATCCACCTTGATATTGTAGTTCAACAGGAAGTTCCCAATGATGTATTGTAACCACGGGCAATATGTTATTTTTTAGTAATTCATCTATTATTTTGTTATAAAAATCTATTCCTTTTTTATTAATTTTACCATAACCATTAGGTATTATTCTCGTCCATGCAATTGAGAACCTATACGCGTCAACACCTAATTGTTTTAATAAAAAAATATCTTCTTTCCACTTATTGTAGTGATCGCATGTAATATCTATTGTAGAACCATCTTTTATATTTCCAGGTGTATGTGAAAAAGTATACCATACTGACTTTCCAGAACCATCTGCTAATGGTGAACCTTCAACTTGGTGAGCAGAAGAAGCAACACCAAAAATAAAATCTTTAGGAAAGATAAATTTTTTCATAATATTAAAGTATGAACTTTAAATTTTTTATTTCATTCTATTTGTTGAATTTATACAATATTTTTTATAAAAAATAAACAATTTAAACTAAAGAAAAAACCTAAATTTTTTCTACTGTAACTATGTTGTTATATTTTCTAGCAACTTTTCTAAATTACACCATTTCCTTTGCCAAAAGGAGAAGATAAAAGAAGTTATTTATTTTACTTCATATCAGGAGAAACACTATGCCTATAACTAAAAAAACAAGAATTCTTGTTGTAGACGACGAAGAAGATGTTGTTGTTTTACTTTCCTCCTATCTAGCTGAAGAAGGATTCAAAGTTTATACTGCAACAAAACCATCTCAAGCTATTGAATATGTACAAAAATATCCTATTGACTTAGCATTAATTGACATAGCAATGCCTCAGATGAACGGTGTGGAATTACTTAAAAAACTTAAACAAATAAAACCTGATCTTGAGGCAATAATGATTACTGCATATAAAGATGCAGAAAAAGTTGTTGAAGCGTTTCGTGCAGGAGCTTATGACTGTATCTTCAAACCGTTTAATTTAAAATATCTAAGAACAGCAATAATGGCAAAAATGTTAGAATAATTTTTTATTCTTCTTCAAAAGCAAAAACTGTGAATATATAAAGTTCAGTTTTAGGGTCTTGCCATGCGTTAGGTGGTAGTCCTGCCTTACCCCAACATAACTGTGATAAAAATTCTTCTTTTTTAGGTAATTGTTCCCATACTTGTGGTAAAAACAAACCACTTCTACCTTCTCTTCTTACAACTACTCCATGAACTTTTTCTTTTATATCCTTATATGAAAAAACACGTTTAAGAGGTGAAAGAATAGAAATTTCTATTTTTATATCTTTAAGTTCGTCCAAATTTACTGGTGGAAATCTTGGATCTTCAGTAGCAGCAGCAATTGCCATGTTTATTACTGCTTGGTATAACGGATGTTGAGGAAAAGTTGTACCGATACAACCACGTAATTGTCCTTTTTTTGTCAAAGTTACAAAAACAGCAGAAGGAGTTAAAAGTTCTTTATCATCAGTTTTGTATTCCAAAACATTTCCTGTTTTAAGATATTCTTCAATTGCTTTTCTTGCAAGAGATAAAAGAATTTTTTGGTTTGCTTCAGAAATTTTAAACTCAGTTTCTTTCATACTTTTTTGTTCCTCCTTGTGGCTACTTTTTAAAAACGCAGCTGATAAATATCCTACTACACGCGATTTATCACCATATATCACATCTCCTGAATTCGCATACTTTAAAACTAAAACTTCATTACCACCTAAAAGTTTTGTTGTAATTAATGTTATACCAACAGCTGTGTCAGCACAAAATACACAATGCAAGTTAGCCATTTTTGTTCTCTCAAGTTTTGGTAGTCCTTCAAAATATTTTTTTGGGTCATATTTTTTTATAAGTTCTATTGCTTGATTATCAATTTTTACTGCATCGTTATATTCTGGATAATGAGACATATCAGTTGAACAAATAATTATAATTTTTCTTTTTATAGGATAATTTTTTATTGTTTCAACAATAAAAGATGCAATTTTATAAGATTTTTCGTAATCAAACTTACTTACCAAAATAGGAACAATTGTAAGTTTGCCAGAATATATATATTGTAAAAATGGTAGTTGAACTTCTAACGAATGTTCAGGTAAATGTGGTTGTTCTTTGTCTTCAAACAACTCTTTGTTTTTTACAAGCGATTCAACAAACTTTTTTTCAATTTTTACTTCTCCTAACGGTGTTAAAAAACTACTTTTTGAATACAAAGTAGCTTTTGAAAGATGATAATAATGTGATTGACCAATAAGAATAATTATAGGATTTTCAATTTTATATTGAGACAAAAACTTATATGTGTAAGAAGCAACTTGTCCTGAGAAAATATATCCTGCATGTGGTGAGATAAGACCCAAAAGTTCTCCTTTTGGTTGAGGCAGATTTTTTATATTGTCAAAAAATAGTTTTATCGTATTTTTTAACTCAGAAGCATCTGCTGGATAAAACTGTCCTGCTACTGCAGGTTGTCTTGAAAATGATTCTTCTTGCATTGAAATTAATAATACAAAAATGAAAAATAAAAGACAATACTTTAATTTTAACTTCATAATTTGGTATATATAATTTTGAAATGAAGTTCAACTTTTTAAAATATATTTTGTTTTTGTTTTTTTCAATACATTATCTATATCCAATTTCATCTCACACTTTTACAACACATACAGATTTTAACAACTATTTTTCTGATAGAAAAAATGTTGTTTTAATTGGCATTAATGAAGATGCAATCCTTTTATTAAACAACCATTTTGAAAAACTTTCTTTAGTAAATTTTCCCTCAGGAAGACACTCTTACGCTATGGATTATTCTTCATCTGCTCAAAAGATTTTCTTATTCGGTGGGAGGACTGATGAATATGGCAGTCCAATATATTATAATGACTGTTGGATTTTTGATGAAACAACAAACAAATGGGAAAGGTTAAACATCTCAACAGGCCTTCCACAAGCACGATACGGACATTGTACGGTTAATATTTCGGAAGATAAATTTCTATTATTTGGTGGTCTATCACAACAAGGATATCTTAACGATACATACATCTTTTCTTTATCACAACAAACTTTTAGTCTGGTCCAAACTTCAACTTCGCCACAACCAAGATACTACCATTCAATGTGTTATATTCCAGAAGAAAACAAAGTATATTTATTTGGTGGGTATAACCCATCAGGTGTGTTAAACGATTTATGGTGTTTTGACCTTACAACTTTTAATTGGCAACAAATATATACTCCTTTTTCTCCAGCAGGACGGTTTGGACATAAAATGGTTTATGTTAGTAAAACACAGAAAATATATCTTTTTGCAGGACAAACAGGGTTTACCTCTGCAGATTTTCTATCAGACATCTGGGCTTATGACATTACAACAAAAACTTGGACAAAACTCATAGATTTAGATGTTTCTGTTTCAAACTTTGGTATTTCTTTATTTGACGATATTAACCAGATAATACTTTTTGGTGGTTGTAATGGAAACAACTATTTAAACAGTGTTTACTTTTTCAACTATATCGCTACAATATCTGTTGTTTGTGATAGTTATCTTAAACCATCAGCACGGGATAGGTTCTGTATGGTAAAACTAAAAGATAAATTTTTTCTATATGGTGGGACAACTGGATATTCAGGTTTATCAGATTCTTATTTCTTTTATTACTCAACATATGGTGAAATAACTTCTGACACAATTTTTACTTATACACCTACGAACCTACGATATCTTAAATTACAGTTTTTCCCTTCAACATTACCTGTTGGTACAGATATTAAATTTCAAATCTCCTATTCTACTGATAACAAAACTTTTTCAGAATTTTTAGGTCCTGATGGGACACCATCAACTTTCTTCACATCTACTCAACAAAATTTTACATCTAATATCTTTAATAACAAACAATTTTTAAAACTTAAAGGGTTCCTTTCAATATACTCTCCACCAAAAACTTTACATATTGACGAAATTGTGTTATCCTACAACCTTGCTCCGTATCCGCCAAAACTAATACAAATTGGTAATTCTACAAACCTACTTTATTCATCTACTAACACAACTAACCCTACATTTATGTGGCATCCTGCAACTGACCCTGAAAACGACATCATAACTTCATACAGATTACAAATTTCTACATCAGCAAGTTTTTCTAATTTAATCTTTGACCAACAAAATATAACTACAACATATTTTAGAATCATAGATATACTTCCTACAGGTATCTATTTTTGGCGTGTATCAGCAAAAGATGTTGATGAAAGCAGTTTTTCTTCATACTACCAACTTGAAGTTGATACTACCCCACCGAACGCACCATATTATATTGTTGCAAGGCCACATCCTACTGTCGATAGAACAATACAAATAACTACAAAACTTACCGGTGATGATAGAAATGAAACAAACTTTCGTGGTGGGATAATTGTTGTATATTCGTCATTTACACAAATCAATGAAGAAAATTTTGATTTTATAGAGAAATTTATATATCAGCTACCACTTACAATGTCTTATTCTACAGGGACAGAAATTACTTTTAATTTATTTAATCTACAAAATAATACAACTTATTTTATTGCAGCAAAATTTCAAGACGATGCATTAAACTTATCAACAATGTCTGTATGTATTTCTACGATAACAAATTTTATACCTGAAATAAAAATTTTGTATCCACAAGAAAACACAGAACTTTTCGGTGACAATGTTGTATTAAATTGGCAATACTATGATTTTAATACTGATGAAATAACACATACTTTTAATCTTTTTCTAATAGACCAACAAACTTATACAACTATAAACATTGCCACACTTACAAATACCACTTATTATATATTTAATAGTTTGTCAGTAAAAAATTCTACTTATACATTAAAAATTGAAATAAAAGACACCCGTAACGCAATTTCTTATGACGAAGTTAAAAATATAAAAATTATAAATTCTAACTTTCCACCAAAAATTTTATCCTGGAGTACACCACAACAAAATGAGATTCTTGTTGGTAAAAAAGAAATTGTTTGGTCTATTTATGATCCTAACCTCGCTGATGAACATTTTTACCAATTGTTTATAACTACTGACCTTGTATCTTTAACAAAAATTGCTGAGTTTGAAAACACAACAAGTTATTTACTAGATACAACATTATTTTTAAACGACACAAATTATTATCTAATACTTAAAGTACAAGATGAAGGTGGACTAATTGATATTTCAACATCGCCAGTGTTTTCTATAAAAAACAACAATTTACCTCCGTCAAAACCTGTGTTGGTTTATCCAAAAAATTTTTCTTATACTTCACCATATAAAGTAAAATTTCAATGGGAGGCATCTTTTGATCCAAATCCAAACGACAAAATATTCTACGATTTTTATCTATCAACATCTACAGAAACACAAAACTTCTTGTTTGTAAAAGAAAATTTGTCTTCAACACAGATTGAAGTATCATATCCAGTTATAGATGAACAAAAAAGATATTTCTGGTATGTTAAAGCAAAAGATATGTTTGATTCATACAATTTCTCTTCCACACATATGTTTTTTACTTACCCAAGATATAAATCTATATCTGACGATTACAAAGTTTATGTTGAACTTTTAGAAATACCAGAAGAAAAACTTTTTGTTTATGTTAAAAAAATTGTAAATTTTGATGAAAGACTATCTCACCCGATAATTTCTCTTGCTGATAAAAAGGATAAAACTGATAGGTTTATAAAGATCTTACCCTATGATGTTTATGATATAAATCTATACGACGAAAATTTTAATTTAGTAAAAAATAAAAATCTAAAATATAAACTTGTCTTTGGCATAAATGATCAGGATTTTGAACTACCTAAACAAGCAATAAAAATATCTTATCTTGACACAGAACAACAAGTTTGGCAGTTTACAGAATACAAACAAAACATTGTGGAACCAAAAATTTTTGGATTAGATGCAAAATCTGCAGTAGAAACATATTCTACAAAATTTGGTCTTTATACTGTTATTGCAAAAAGTTTAACTAACAAAGTTGTCTCAGATATAGTAGTGTATCCGAACCCGTTTAACCCTGAAATTCAAGATGTCACAATTGAATATGTTTTAACAAAAGATGTTGATGTTGAATGTTATATATTAACACTTTCTGGCGGACTTGTTAAAAAATTCTCTTTTGAAAAAGGTATTGAAGGTATATCTTCAGGTTTCCCTGAAGGTAAAAGAAACAAATTTTCTTGGGACGGAAGAAATGATAGAGGTGTTATTGTAGCAACAGGTGTGTATGTTTGTAAACTTGTTTTTGGCAACCAAATAGTGTATAAACATATTGGTGTAGTAAAGTAAACTTTATTTATTAAACATATAGGAGGTAAACAAAATATGGTAAAGAAAATTCTTGTTATAGAAGATGATGTAGATTTAAACACTGTAATAGAACTTAACCTACAAAAAGAAGGATATATAACAGACCATGCATACGATGGTGAAGAAGCATTAAAAAAAGTTGAAGAGTTTGAACCTGACCTTATAATTCTTGATGTAATGTTACCAAAACTTAATGGTGTTGAGTTTAATACAAAACTTAAATCAAATCCAAAAACAAAAGATATACCTATTATTGCTTTAACTGGAAAATTAGGGACAAAAGAATTATTCACTGTTAACAACCAACTTACAGTATCTGCTTTTTTTTACAAGCCAGTATTAATGAAGGACATACTTGCTGAAATTAAAAAATTGTTAAAATAGTTGCATTTATGGGAAAAGTTTTCTTTCTAATTATGTTTTTTACAACAGAAATTTTTTGTTTTATTTTCAACCAACAAGAAAGCGGTTATGTTTTAGAAAACATGTATTCTTTCCCATATCAAACAAAATATCTTGCTTTAGGTTATGTTAACAATGCTATTGTTGAGACACATTCTTTAGCGATGCTTAACCCTGCAATAATTCATGAAGTTTTTTATAAAGAAATAAATTTTTTATACATCCCGCTTGTCTCAGCAGGAAATTTTGCTCTTTTTAATTTTACTACTGATGTAAGAACACAACAAATCTATTTACCTTTGTCTTTATCAATTGGGAATATCACCTCTGCAGAAGAAGAAAAAATAAATATGTTCAAAGAAAGTTATGGATACAAATTTAAAGAAATTTTATTATTTACAAACCTATCTTTAAGTTATTATCTAAGAAGATATGACATAAACTGTGGTATTAATTTAAAAACATATTTTCAATCAATAGATGATTACTATGCTACTACAATAAATTTTGACCTTGGAATACTTACACCAACGAAAAAAGATTATATCTGGGGGATAAGTTTTTTAAATATTTTTCCTACAAAGTTTGGCAGTGAAACACTTTGTCCTATTATAAGAACTTCTCTAAACCATAAAGTTGGTACAATTTTTTTCTCAGAAGTAAAAATCTATACAGAATTTGATATTATTAATCTGTATGACATACAAAAAACAACTTACCGTTGGGGATTTGGGACATCATATGATTTTTTTTATCTACCAATATCTTTAAGTTTTTCATTAAGTTATTATAACATAGCAATGGGATTTGATATTGAAAAAGATAACTTAAACTTTTCTTATGCATTAAATTACAATCAAATAGGTGTAAACCACCTTTTCGCATTAAGATATAGATTTGATTTTTATCCGGAACAATTCAAAAAATATGTTAATCTAGAACAAGAAAAACTAAAAGTGTTAAAAAAAGAATTTATTAAAGAGTTTAACAAAGAAAAAGAAGAAACTAAAAAAATTAAAAAAGAGACTGAATTACAACAACAAATTTTAACAAAACTTCTTTCTGCAAAACGATTTATAGAAGAAAAAAATTATATAAAAGCAAAAGAAGTTGTAGAAGAAGTTTTAAAATTATCTCCGGACAATTTTTATGCAAAAGAACTATTGTCATCAGTGAACGCATATATTGACAAATCTACAATTTTGTATTTATATGGAACAGCAAAAGATGAATATGAAAAAGGAAACTATGATGCTGCAATATCAAAACTTAACAAACTTCTTGAAATTGATAACACACATACGAAAGCAATTGTTCTTTTAAAGTTTTGTTATGTACAAAAATTTATATTGGAGAAAAAATACAATGATGCAAAAATAGAACTTTTTGAAATACTGAAATTAGAACCTGATAATCCCTCTGCTTTAGAATTGCTTAAAAAAGTCAACACTTTGATAGAAATTAGTGAATAAAATTTTATAAAAATAAAACCAAAAAACATGAAATACTTATTATTTTGTCTTTTCTCAATTTTTATTTTTGCACAGGATAATGTTGAAATGTTATACAACGCAGCAGTAGAAAAATATATCAAAAACGATTATGACAAAGCTGTTGAGTATATGGAAAAAGTTTATTCTTTGTCTCCTCAACAAAAATATAAGAATTTTATCATAAAAATTCTTTATGAAGGTGCAAACTACAACTATATGAGACAAAACTATACAAAAGCGTACGAATATACATCTAAAGCGTTAAAATATACAACTGAAAACGAAAATATCAACCAACTTCACAAAATTTTGGCTGATATTCTTCAAAAAACATCATCGACTAAAAAACAAATAAGTCAAACTGAAAAAGAAATAAAACAAGAAATAAAAGAACAAAAAACATTTCAGCCAACAAAAAAAACAAAAACTCAATTAGAACAAACAACAAAACTGTCTTATGAAGAACCTGTAAAACCAAAAGTTCAACCTGTCATCATTGAGGACAGAAGATATAAAATTATGTTTTTTATTGTTTTATCATTATTTTCTTTTACAACAGTTTCGTTTATCATCTATCAGATAAAAGTACAAATTAAAATTAGAACTGAATTACAAAACAAACTTACTGCTTTACAAAAAGAAAATGAAACACTTAAAACACAACTTTTAGAAGCAAAAAAAGAAGTCGAAACATCTAAAGAAAAAGATAAAATGTACCAACAACAAATAAAACATTATGAAACTGAACTTAAAGAGAAAGATAAAATAATCTCTTCGTTACAAAACGAACTGGCCAATATCTCAAAACTTTCTTTAACACAAACTAAAATACCAACTACTACTAAACAAAGTATTGAACCACAATTGTCTTTTGATAACCAACAAAAACAAATTTTATCTTTTCTTTCAACCATTAGTAATCCTGAAATATACTCAGAATACGAACTAGAATTATATAGAGAAAAATTTGCTTCAATGTTAAAAACTTTGTTTGAAATGAATCCACAAAAAACTTATTCTATTTTACAACAGATGCTACAAAATGAGAATGCTTATAATAGGATAAATGTTGTATCAGCACTTGTTGAAATTGGGACTGAAGAAACATTTTTAATGTTGTTTAATTTATACGAAAAAGATAAAGATGTAAGAGTAAAAAGAGAAATTATTAAACAACTTATGAAGTTAAAACAAAAAATCCTTCAAAACAAAGTTTCTTTACCAGAAAGCATCAAACAAAAAATTTTATCCTTGTTAGAAGAAGAAAAAAGAAAAGGAGAATGGTTATTTTAAAGATTACTTCTTTGGTAATGTAAAAAACATTTTTGTATACTTTCCTTTTTCTGACTCAGCCCAGATTTTACCACCGTGCTGTTCTACCACATATTTGCTTATATAAAGATTAAGACCTAACCCCTGTCTATGCTGTGTTAAAACATCACCTATTTGAACAAAAGGAAAAAATATCTTTTCTAAATTTTCTTTGTCAATACCTATATCATTGTCTTCAACACAAAATAAATACTCATTTTCCTTTTCTTCAACATAAAGTTTTATATATTTTTCACCTTCAGGTTTTGAAAACTTTATTGAATTTGAAACAAGATTGTTTAAAACATGTAAAATCTTTTCTTCATCTATACACAATATGTCATTTTTAACTTTTTGTTCAATTTCAAATTTAATTCCATCTTTTTTTAATTTTTCATCAAATACTTCTTTTACTTTCTCAATTATTTTTTTCAACGATGTTTCTTTTTTCTCTATAACATATACCCCTTTACTAATATCACTAAACTTTATCAAACCTTCAACTATATCATACAACCGTTTAACATTTCGTTCAAGAATATCATACAACTGTTTTGACATTTCTTTTGAAGCAAGTTCTAAAGCTGCAGAAATTGCCATTATAGGTGTTCTTAACTCATGATTTATTATTGCAACCAAGTCATGTTTTAGTTTTTCATATTCTAAAAATCCAAAAACTGACGAAAAAAGTGATTGTAACAAACCTATACGTTCTGCATAAGTCTGAGCTAGTTCAAAATCTATCATTGTAAATTTTTCTTTCTTTGGGAACATTCTTGCTATGTTTAAAAAACCAATTATTTTTTGGGCTATTATTATAGGAATTACCATTGAAGATATAATTTTAGGTTGGGGCTTTATTTTAAGTTTTTTAAACTCAGGATAGTGAATAACTCCATCTTGTATAAGCAGAGGTTTTTTCTTTTGAAGTGCGTAGTTTATAAGAACCATCTGTCTTGTGACCACAGTTGGCTCTTCATAAATTTTTAATCCATAAGAACTTATAAGTTTATAGTTTCTTATCCTATCATCATAACTGAACAAAGAAATTCTATCAGCAGTAAATTTTTTCTTTATTTTTTTCAAAATTTTGTTAAAAACATCTTTAAGAAGGTTCTCATAAAATTCAATTGTCTGTATGTCACTATATATTTTACCTTCTTTTAACCTTCTTGTATAAAACAACCCTTTTGCTGATGTTTTTCTTAAAACATCTCTAATTTCGTTATGTATCTCTAAAACACTGCGATCTATCGCTATATCAACTAAAACTTTGATTCTTCTTTTTAAGTTTTCATAATCCTTTTGTTTTTTTACAGGAAAGAAAAGAAAACTATTTTTACACAGATTTTCTGCTAAAAGTTCGCATTTGTCAATACTACAAATTTCTTTTGTCATCCAGGTAAGATACACTTTGTTTTTAAAGTTTTTATACAAAAACTTACAAATTTTTTCTCGTTCTTTTATTTTTATGTCAGTAAGAATTAAGATTATTTCTATAGAATTTTCTTTTATATTTTGCTCTATCTCTTTTAAATTTGGTAAGGAAAGAAAAACATTAAACTTTTTTATTTTAAGTTGGTGATATAATTTTTTTGCAGAACTTTGGTCTGAAGAAATAATTAATAAGTTTCTAATTTTATAGGAACCCACTTAATGTCCCCCCGAAAATTTTGTTTTATTTTTCAAGGGTAAATAAAACATAAACTTGCTTCCTTTACCTAACCCTTTTGATTCAGCCCAAATTTTACCTCCATGCAGTTCAACTATTCTTTTACATATTGCCAAACCTAATCCCAACCCTTCAATTTTTTTTCCGCTAACTTGTTCTACACGATAAAATTTTTCAAAGATCTTTTTCAAATTTTTCTTTTCAATACCTATCCCAGTATCTTCAACAACAAATTCTACTCTGTCTTCTAAAACTTTATATGAGACAAAAATTTTCCCTGCTTCATTAGTAAACTTTACAGCATTTGATATCAAATTTAACAAAACTTTTTTTATTCCTTCTTCATCAACTTCTATTTCAACATCATCTAATTTTTCAGGATACAAAAGACTTAACTTTTTTTGTCTAACTAAATATTCAGCTTCAGAAATTACTTCTTTCAAAAGTTTTAATACAGAAACTTTTCGTTTAACTATTTTTATCGTTCCTGCTTCTATTCTTGTATAATCAAGTAAATTTTCAACATTATTTTTTATACGGCGAAGTTGTCTTGTCATCATTTCTAACATTGTTTTTATTCTTTTATTACAATTTTCAACTTCATCAAAACTCTGTTTAGGTCTTGAAATTTCCCAAAGTATAAGTTCAGCAGCGTTTGTTATAACCATTATTGGTGTCTTAAGTTCGTGAGATATAAAAGATAAAAGTTCATCTTTATGTTTATCAATTTGTTCTAAATCAAAAATTTTTTTTATAAACAATTTTCTTTCATACGCTTTGTTTACTAAAGAGACAAGTTCGTGTGGTTCAAATGGTTTTTGAATAAAAGAAAAGACATTTTCTGGTGCAAAAGTTGAAAACAACGCTGTTTTTGTTTTTATCGCTGTAATAATAACTTCAACTTGTGGTAAAAGCTGTTTTACTTTTTCCAACATTGAAACACCATCAACATCAGGTGTTTCAACATCAAATATTATAATATCAACATTTTCTTTAACCAATTTTTTAACAGCTTTTTTTTCATCTCGTTCACAGAAAACTTTATATCCTTTAGAAGACAAAATTTTTTTTGCTGTTTTTAATACATCTTTATCTTTATCAACAACTAAAATTTTTGGTATTTTATTCTTTTCTTTTTGTAACTTTTTTCTCTTTTCTATCATTTTCATCTCGTATTATAAACTTTGTTTTTTTCGACAACACACATCCCTTCTGTAAAATTTTACAATTCTTTTTTAATAAAGAACAAAATAAATCCTTATCTTTATATATCTGATATTTACAAAACCAACTCATACTAAGCAGTTATTACAAGACAATTAAATCATCTAAAAAAACAACTTTGATTATTTGTTTTTGATTAAAGAATTTCTTATGTATGTTAAGTCAAAAAAATGTCTTCTTTCTTCATTAATTATTTTTTCTAACTCTTTAATTTGATGAGGAGGAATTATATTTTTTACTTCTTGATAATAAAGTATTGAATCTTTTTCTTTCCCTATTGCAAAATCTAATGCTTTTGAAACAGATTTTATCTGTTTAGCTTTTTTTTCAATTTCCTTGGTATCAAATATTAAACCATCAGCATATGCACGTAAGTATTGAAAATATTCCTCTGGATAAATTTCTTTAGGTTCATAGGTTTCTATTTCTTTAAGCATTTTTTCAAAAGTTTTTTTATGTTCAACTTCAGCATTAGAAAGTGCTAAAAAAATATTTTTTAACTTTTTATCCTTAACTCTTTTACTCCAAGAAGAGTAAAATTTTACTCCATTTTCTTCAATTTTTATTGCTATTTGATATACTTCTGAGATATTAAGTAAGTTTGTCATTTTTTTCCTCCTTTTTTTAAAATCCTTTTAACGCTATTAATAATCCTAATATTGCAAAGTATATCGTTGAAATATACGGATTACAAGTCAAAGGACAAACTCCACCAAATTTTCTAAATATGCTACCAACAATAAATCCTACTATCGCACCTACAATTAAACCTATTATACCTCTAATTATCATTTTTTTATCTCTAAATTCAACTCTTATCCTTCTCTTTTTCCTAAGTGATGATCTAACACAAACAACCCACCAACTGATTTCTCACAAAGTTTTAATCTTTGATATATTTCATTTGCTTGTGCTTCTTCTTCAACTTGTTCTGCAACAAACCATGTTAAAAAATTTTCTGTTGCATAATCATTATTTTTCCTTGCAAGTTCAACAAGGTTATGAATATAACTTGTAATTTTTTGCTCATGTTCATATACATCTTTAAATGCCTCAACTGGTGATGACCAATCTACTTTTGGTTTATCAATTGTTTCAAGTACAACTTTACCATTTCTTTCATTTATAAACTCAAAAAATTTCATTGAATGACTTATTTCTTCTTTTGCTTGGACCTTTAACCAATGAGCAAAACCTTTTAGATTTATTGACTCAAAATATGCTGCCATTGAAAGATAAAGATATGCAGAATAAAGTTCCCTGTTTAGTTGTTTGTTTAATTCTTGTTCTATTTCTTTTTTCATAGTAGTCATCCTTATAGGTTATTTTAATTATGCAATGCTAAAGCATTGCCCTACAAAAATAAATAAACAAATGTAGGGCAAACCTTTAGGTTTGCAATGAGATATATGCAAGACTGAACCTAAATAATGCGTGAAAATGCTATATTTTTGACTTTATTCCGACGGAACAAATTTTTCAAGTTCTGACAAAATTTTTAAATTTTTAAAGTT